>JBBREZ010000392.1:0-6632 GCA_038225095.1 Caldilineales bacterium | reverse complement strand
TGCCGCCCTTGTGCGCAAAGGCGCTTGCCCCCACGAATGGCTGGTGTGAATCAGGGTTGAGATTGGCCAGTTCACTGACGTAACGGCTGATTTCGGCCAGGTAAGCCAGTTTGTCCATGGGCACCAGATCATGGCCCATTTTAAGCTGCAAATCGGGAATGACGCTGATCAAATTGGCGTTGCCACAGCGTTCGCCATAGCCATTAATCGTGCCCTGCACATGATTACACCCATGCCGCACCGCCTCTAACGTATTAGCGACGCCAGTTTCGCTGTCGTTGTGGGCGTGAATGCCCAGCGTGATGTTAGCAGCAGGCGGTCGTTGGTCATCCTGCTCATCCAGTCCCAACACTTCGCGGCGCACGACATCCACTGCTTCGCCAATCTGCCAAGGCAGGCTGCCGCCATTGGTATCGCACAGCACAATACTGGTCGCGCCGCCGATAATGGCGGACTTAAGTGTAGAAAGTGCATATTCAGGGTTGGCGCGATAACCGTCAAAAAAATGCTCGGCGTCATAGATCACTTCGCGGCCCTGGCTGTGCAGATAGCGCACCGAATCGCGAATCATGCGCAAATTTTCGGCCAGGTTCGTGCGTAATACCTCGGTCACATGCAGATCCCAACTTTTGCCAAAAATCGTGACCACCGGCGTATTGGCTTCGATCAACAGACGAATCTGTGGATCATCAGCCGGGTCGATATCGGCGCGACAGGTTGAACCAAACGCGGCCACTTTGGCCTGTTTTAGATTTAATTCCGTCTGCGCCCGCTCAAAGAATTCCATATCTTTGGGGTTGGAGCCGGGCCAGCCACCTTCAATGTAGCGCATGCCAAATTCATCCAAACGGCGTGCGATCCGTAATTTATCGTCACAACTAAGCGAGACTCCTTCACCCTGGGTGCCATCGCGCAGGGTCGTGTCATAGAGTTGAATTTTCATCATTCGGAAACCTTATCCTTGATCGGTGATTGCTTATGCGTGGCGAGCGGCGAACTGAACTCAACCCTCACTCGTCACGCATCATGTTTTACAATATCCCCGATACTATCCAGCATTTTGTCCGGCCAGATGCCGCGGCCCAAGTCTTCTTTGCGGAAGCGGCCGGTTTTCACCAGCCAGCCTTGCATGCCGATCATTTGGGCGCCGCGCACCGCAGTTTCAATGTCGTCGCCGATCATGGCCACGCGGTTGGCGGGCAAATTTAGATTTTCTAGCACCTGGCTAAAGTAGGCGCGGCTCGGCATGCCAATTACTTCGGCATTGCAACCGGCCGCATACTCCAATGCCACCACAAAAGGACCAGCATCGAGAAAGAGCCCTTCTTCGGTGCGCCACAGCCGTTTTTTGTGGAGCGCCACCAATTTAGCGCCATTCAGCAACGCGCGCAACGCCTTGTTTAAGCGGGGAAAGGTGAAGCCGGCCCCCATATCGCCAACCACGACGAATTCGGGGTTTTCTTCATCAATCTCGATCCCGGCAAATTCTAGTTGCGCATCCGGCAAAAGCAATGGATAGTAAGTGCGCGCATTTTGATCACGCAGATATTGGGCAGCGGCATAGGTGGCGGTAAACAGCTCGTTCATTTCCATCTGGAAACCGAGCGCTTGCAGCCGTTCCAACAGCGTAGGCCGACAATAAATGGTGGTATTCGTGATGAAGCGGTGGGGAATACCCCGGGTGCGCAGGACGTGTAACGTCTCTAGCGCACCCGGAATCACCGCGCTGCCATGCAGCAATACACCTTCAATATCTATGAGTAAACCGTCAATTGACGACAGGTAATCTGGCACAGAAAACAGTCCTTCGGTTCCAATAGACTTTATGCGGAATAAACATCGGGAAGGGAAACAGGTATACAGGTATACACGTCTTTTCCGCTATCTCCTTGTATACCTGTATACCTATCTACGTTATTCCAGATACTCTCGAATAAATTATCAGCCCGTATTTTGCAATCCGGCGGCGATCCCGTTGACCGACACCAAAATGGCCGCTTGCAAACTTTCCTCATCCACGGTTGACGGTTGTGTGCGCAGCCGCTCCAACAACGCCACTTGAATGTAATTCAGCGGGTCAACATAGGGATTGCGCAGTTTGATGCTGCGTTGTAACCAGCTTTCATTTTCGAGCAACTCTTGATAACCGGTGATCTGCAAAACCAGGCGCTTCGTGCGTTCGTACTCTTCCTGGAGATCGTCAAAAATTTCTGTGCGCGTCTTGGCCGTGGTCAGGCTGGCATAGAGCGCAGCAATCGCCATATCGCCAATGCACAGGCCGACTTGCACATTGTCCAACACGGTGCGAAAGAACGGCCATTCGCGATACATTTCGCTCAGACGCGCCAGCCGGTCTGCTTTCGTCGTCGCGCCGTCTGCACTGGCATCTTCGATCCAGGTTTCCAGCGCCGCGCCCACCCCATACCAACTGGTCAAGTTGACCCGTGATTGTGTCCAGGCAAAAACCCAGGGAATTGCGCGCAGATCGGTGACGGCGCTCGTTTTCTTGCGCCGCGCCGGACGCGAGCCTAAATTGAGCCGATCTACCTGATCAATTGGCGTCGCTTCGTGGAAATAGGTAAAGAACGCTGGTTTTTCAATTAATGAACGATATTTGGCATACGCCCGCTGGCTTAGCTCTTCCATTAAACTGGCCCAGGCCGGTTCTTGAGGATATTCTGGGCGTTTACCGCTCGACAACAACACGGCGTTGACCAGTTGTTCCAAGTGGCGATGGGCCAGCGCCGGGTTATCATAGCGGCTGCTCACCACTTCGCCTTGTTCCGTAATTTTGATCCGGCCGCGCACAGATTCCAGTGGTTGGGCCAGAATCGCACGATTGGCCGGACCGCCGCCGCGCCCCAACGAACCGCCGCGGCCATGAAACAGGGTTACCTTGATGCCATGTTCGTCGCAGATGCGCGCCAGGCTGCGTTGTGCTTGAAACAGCATCCAAGTGGCGCGCAGATAGCCGCCATCTTTGTTCGAGTCACTATAACCGATCATGATCTGCTGCTGGTTGCCGCGCTGCGCCAGATGCTGGCGATAGACTTCGTTGGTGTAGAGTTGCGTCATAATTTCGGGCGCTGCGACCAGGTCACCAATCGTTTCAAACAACGGCACCACATCAATTTGACCAAACAAGCCAGCATCGCGCGCAAAGAGCAACACTTCCAACACGTTGCTGGCATGCATCGTCATGCTGATAATATAGCTCTGAATGACCTCGACACCCATTTCCTCGCGCGCCTGCTTGATCAGGCGAAACAGTTCGACGGTTTGATTAGTCGCTTCGCTGAAATCCAATTTAGCCGTCAACGGACGCAAGTTGGTAATCTCACGATTCAACAACAGCACGCGCTTGGCATCGGGCAAATCCATATAATCGCTTGTCATGTTATAGCGCGTCAGCAATTCTGCCAGCGCGCTCCGATGCCGATCGGCGTGTTGACGGATGTCAAGCGTCGCCAGATGAAACCCAAAGACTTCCGCACAACGGATCAACTTAGCCAGGCTGTCCTGCACCAGCCGTTCGCCCTTATTGGCACAAAGACTGTCACGGATCAGAACCAGATCTTGCCGAAATTCGTCGGCAGTGCGATAGGCGCGCGAATTGAGCGTGCGCGCACGCCAGGGTTGTTCATTTTCAGCCCGTGTCGCCCGCAAACGGCGGAACATCATAATCAATTTATGGCGATAAGGTTCCCAACGAAAACGATCCAACACTTCGAATTCACTGGGCGGCACCAGGGTTAGATCGTGTTCGATGCTGTCGCGCAATGCCTGCGTCATATGCACACGGGTGGCCGTCGAGGTTAGTTGGTTGTAGAGTTTATCCACTTCAACGTTGTAAAGCCGGAGAATTGTCTCTTTTTGCTCGCGCAAGGCCTCTTCCGTGATCTCCGGCGTCACAAACGGATTACCATCGCGGTCGCCCCCCACCCACGAGCCATAGCGCAAAAATGTCGGCACAGTGAACGTTTCACCTGGGTAATACTGGGCCAGGGCGCGCGCTAATTCAGCGTAGATTTGGGGCACAAGGGAAAAGACGGGATCGGCAAAATAGTACATGCCATGCCGCACCTCATCCATGACGGTGGGGCGGCGGTCGCGCGTTTCGTCACTTTGCCAGAGCAAGACAACGTTTTCGCGCAATTGTTGCTCTAGCGTTTCGGTCTCAGGGGGCAGCAGATCGCGCCGATCCAATTCGCTCAAGGCCACTGCCATCGCCCGCAAACGCGCCAGAATTGTAATGCGCCTGGATTCGGTGGGATGGGCCGTAAAAACGGGTGCGATAAATAGATCGGCTAGTAACTGACGCATTTGGTCCGCCGTCTGGCCTTGCGCATGCAACTGTTGGATGGCGTGCGCAATCGTCTCCGTCATCGGTTCGTTGCGCGCATAGGCCGCGCGGATGCGTTCACGCAAGATATAGGCGCGCTGCTGTTCTTCGGCCAAATTGACCAATTGAAAATACGCGGTAAACGCCTTTAACACTGCCAGTGCCCGTGGTAAATCGGCCATGAGCGCCGGCAGCAATTCATCGATCTTGCTCAAGACAGTGCGATCGCCTGATCGCCAGTTCTTGGAGAGCGAACGAATTTCCTCTTCCAGGTCAAAAATTTCCTGGCCTTCTTGTTCGATGATCGTCTGGCCCAACAAATCGCCCAACAGGCGAATCGTAGAACGCAGGCGGTCTTGAGGTTCTGTGGTCATGAGTGTAGATGGATAGGGAATAGGTAAACAGGTAGGTAGGGAAATTGGGAAGCGCCGTCGCTACCTGCTTTCCTGTTTGGCTGTCTACTGGCTTATAGCGTTATATTCAAGTAACTATTCAGGCGTAACACATAGCAGAGGTAGATAGGTAAACAGGGATACAGGGCGTATTACCTGCTTCCGTCTCATCTACTGATGGGCGTCTACCTATCTACACAAGGGCTGAATAGTTACGTATTCAATTACGTAATTTCTCCGCCACCAGATCGCCCATGATCTGAGTGCCAACAACTTCGACGCCGGTGCTGGCAATGTCGCGCGTGCGCACGCCGTCATTGAGCACGCTGTCCACTGCGGCTTCGACGGCTGCGGCTTCTTTTTCCAACCCCAGGCTATGGCGTAATAATAGGGCAACGCTGAGAATGGTAGCCAACGGATTGGCAATCCCTTGGCCGGCAATATCCGGCGCGCTGCCGTGGATTGGTTCATAGAGTCCAAGCGGCAAATGGTGTTGATTCATCACGTCGCCCAGGCTGGCCGAAGGCAACATGCCCATCGAACCGGCCAACATCGATGCCTCATCGGTGAGGATATCGCCAAAGAGATTTTCGGCCACAATCACATCATAACTGGCGGGGCGGCGGATCAGGTGCATCGCCATCGCGTCCACCAACACATGTTCGACTTCCAATTCGGGATAATCCGCCAGCACCTTAATGGTCACACGCCGCCACAAGCGACTGGACGCTAAGACATTGGCCTTGTCCACACTGGTCAGCTTCTTCTTGCGCCCCATCGCCGCGTCTGCGGCCAGGCGCACCACGCGCTCGATCTCTGGCGTCGTGTAAAGCATGGTGTCAAAGGCTTCGTCGCCGTCAGTGCCGGCTTCTTTGCGCGGGCCAAAGTAGGCGCCGCCTGTCAATTCACGGATCACCAACATATCCACGCCCGCCAAGACTTCTTCCTTGATCGTGCTGGCGCTGATCAAGTGTGGGTTCAATTTAACGGGGCGTAAATTGGCAAACAGGTTGAGCGCCTTGCGAATGCCGAGCAGACCGCGCTCAGGCCGATCTTTGGCGTCTGGGCTGTCCCATTTCGGCCCGCCGACTGCGCCGAGCAATACAGCATCAGCACTTTTACAGGCCGCCACCGTTTCGTCAGGCAAGCTGGTGCCGCGCTCGTCGATCGCGCGCCCGCCCATCAATTGGTCGTCAAATTCAAATTGGTGACCAAACTTCTGCGCCACCACGTTTAAAATTTTTCTAGCTTCGTCGGTCACTTCCGGGCCGATGCCATCACCAGCCAGTACGACAATTTTCGCGTTCATGCCATTATCTTTCTTTTTTAGCCACAGCTCAGCCGAGGAATTTAGATAGTTAGACAAAAAACATGTAACAGACGCAACATCCTTATATCCTTGTCTACTAATCGTATTTTGAAGCCCGAGTCGTTACTTTTTTGTAAGTATTAATTTATTGTTCGTGTAAAGATAGTCCCATTATAACACAGACGGGCGCAGCAGACTGCGCCCGTCTGTATCAATGCTCGGCAATGAGTCAAGGCATTAATACGCTGGGACAGCCTCGTAGGCCGTAATCGCATCGGCTTGTTTCATAATATAACCGAGGTCATCGACGCCTTCGAGCAGGCAAATTTTGCGGAACGGATCGATGGGAAAGCCAAGTTGCTGGCCGTCAGGCAAAGTCACCGTCTGGCTGGCGAGGTCTACGGAGATCTGCGTCTCGGGATCTTCTTCAACGAGGTCGAGCAACATGTTAACAGTCTCTTCGGGCAGTGCGACCAGTAACAGGCCATTCTTGAGGCTATTGTTATAGAAAATATCGGCAAAACCCGGCGTGATCACGGCGCAAAAACCATATTCGGTCAGCGCCCAGACCGCATGTTCGCGGCTTGAG
>JBBREZ010000391.1:0-6684 GCA_038225095.1 Caldilineales bacterium | reverse complement strand
GGTCGTCCAACCGCCGTGGTGAATTGGTGCCGTTCGTTTTCACAAGCTGCCTGGCTAGTACGCAAATATACTCGCTACGGGCATAGATGAGAATTGTCTTCAGAGGAAAGCCTCCATCAATCCTTCTCATTTGTGACCGTGAGCAGTATAGTTGTCATCAACGCATCTAATCGCAACCGCGCCTATGGATTATCGGCCGTTTATCGGCCATTTATCGGCCGTTTATCGGCAACGATTTTAGACAACGACTTACACTGAACAGTGAAATTGTTGTAACGAAAGGAAGTGGCATTATGCAATTTGGCATTTTTTACGAACATCAATTACCGCGCCCCTGGCATGATGGCGACGAACAGCGGCTTTTTCAGGACGCGTTGGATCAAGTGGAGTTGGCCGACCAGTTAGGGATTGACTATGTTTGGGAAGTGGAGCACCACTTTTTGGAAGAATATTCCCACTCTTCCGCGCCGGAGATTTTTTTGGCCGCGTGCAGCCAGCGCACCAAACGGATACGGCTGGGGCATGGCATTGTGCTGATGCCGCCCAATTATAACCACCCGGCGCGGGTGGCCGAACGGATCGCCACATTGGATTTGGTGAGTAATGGGCGTGTGGAGTGGGGCACGGGCAAATCCAGTTCACGCATCGAAATCGAAGGCTTTACCATCGACCCGGACCAACGCGAATCGATGTGGCTAGAAACCGTGCATGAAACGGCCAAAATGCTGTGCAGCACGCCTTATGCAGGCTACACTGGCCAACATTTTTCCATGCCGCCACGCAATGTCGTGCCCAAGCCGGTGCAGAAACCGCATCCGCCGCTCTGGATGGCGTGTAGCAATCGGGCGACAATCTTGCAGGCGGCACGATTGGGGATCGGCGCGCTCTGTTTTGCCTTTGTCGATGCCGCCGACGCCAAACGCTGGGTCGATGAATATTACGAAACCTTCAAGCGCGAGTGCCGCCCGATTGGTCAAGCGGTCAATCCCAACATCGCGATGGTAGCCGGTTTTATGTGCCATGAAGATAGCCAGACTGCGGTGCAACAAGGGTTGGAGGGGTTTCAGTTTTTTGGTTATGCCTTGAGCCATTATTATATTCATGGCACGCATCAGCCCGGTGCATTTGATCTGTGGGCCGACTTTCAAAAAAATCCACCTATGCGCCATGAACCCACCGGCTGCATCGGCAACCCGACGCAAGTGCGGGCGACGCTAGAGCAGTTTGAAGCGATGAACGTAGACCAAGTAATCTTTATTCAGCAAGCGGGCAATAATCGCCAGGCGGATATCTGTCGCTCGTTGGAATTATTCGGCGCACAAATTTTGCCCGAGTTCAAAGCACGGCACGCTGAACACGCCCAGCGCAAAGCCGAAGCATTGGCGCCTTACATTGAAAAAACGCTGCGCCACATCCAACCGCTGCCTGCGTTAGCAGCACCACGGATCGAGTCGTATCCGGTATTAACACGCAAGCTGAATGGGGCTGAAGATCCAAACCAAAGTAACGGCGAACTGGATGGCGGTGAACAAATGGTAGCCGCCATTGCCGGCCAGCGTAAGGCAGGGCAAGAAGATTAGGAGATATTCGTTCTTAATCTCCTAATCTCTCTTTTACGCCAACTTCCACGGGCAAAGCATAGCGCCATCCGCACCAAACTGGAGCGGTACTTCCTCAAGCACCGAAAGCCGTGGGTGTTCTTCAACGGCCTGGCGCAAGTTCGGGCTGACCCAGATGTGATCGACAGTCAACGTATCGCGGATAAAGACCATGCGCGCATCGGCCTGGGGTTGGGCGCAGCCACGCAGTGACACTTCCAGTGCACGTTTATCATCAGGCATGGTGATCGGCAAGGAAACGCGGAACATGCCAAAGATGCCCGACGTGATGCAGTTGGTGTAGGTGGCAAACCAATCAATCTTGTTGGCCACCCGCGCGGTTGTGACGTTGGCCAGCCCCATGCCCGACGCGTTGCCGTGGGTCTCTTCGGTCAGGTCAAGCACGGTGATAACGGCAACATCGACTTTGCCAAAAGCCTCAGGTTGGCGCGGGATCATCAAGCGGCTGACAATGTTCGTATCCATGCCGGTGCCGCTGATATTCTTACCCAGATTGCGCACGACGAGCACATCGATCTCGGGGAAGGGCAGGCTGGCCATCAAGCTTTTGGCCTCTTCGAGTAATTTTGCCTCTTCTTCCAGGCCAATCCTGTCGGGCGTCAAGCCCACGATTTTAGCGGTACCATCATATGCGTTCTCGATCGGGCAGATTGCACCGACAAAGTTGGTGTTTGTTTCATAAATGCGCGCCGCTGGGGCCAAATATTTTTGAAAATTCGCCCCGCCACCCGCGTGCATCAAGGCTGCGCCAAACTGCTTACCCCAACCAATCACACACATTTTCGACGGCCCGCTCTCCAAATGGCTACGAAAATCCGTGTGCGGCTTGATGCGGCTAACCAGCAGTGCATGATCAGCGGCCGCCGAGTCTAGCCCTTGATACAAAGGCGGGCCATTGGGAATGCGCCCAATCTCCTTCACTTCCATCGTAGCCCGAATCTCAGCCCCGACACTGGCTTCGGTGACGCCCAGTTCGGCCAACATTGTTTTTTGACCTTCCGCCGTAGCCCCACCGTGGCTGCCCATCGCCGGGACGACATACGGTTGCATGCCGGCTTCGCGCAAACCTTCGACCACCGCCTTCACAATTTGCGGCAAATTAGCGATGCCACGGCTGCCCGCGCCGATGGCCACGGTTGCGCCCGGTTTCATGCGCGCCAGCAAGCCGCCTTCTTTCAAGGCCTGTTTCGCAGCTGCGCCGACATCCGGCACTTGCGGCGCGTCAAACGTTTGCTTGACAGAGAGTAAAGTTTTGGGCAAATCGGCGGGAAAATTAAGATCTTGAATTTGTTCTAACAATTTCATCGGTAGTTTATCCTTTCGTTTTGAGTGGCGAGCGATTAGGGTACAGGCAATATCATTCAGTTAAGCATAAAACAGAAATTTGAGAGATTGAAAGATTGAGCGATTGCTCGTGTTTAATCGCTTAGGATTAGCGATTCAATAACTTGGACAGAGGAGAGTAGCGATTTTCGCTCCAATCTCCATTCTCTACGCTCTGAAATGCACGAGTTATTGAATTGTCATTCCTTAATCGCTCAATCTCCTGCTTAATTGAATAGACATGATTCGGAAGCAGCAGTCATCACCGGTAGGCAAGTAGACGCCCATCAGTAGATAGGACGGAAACAGGTAGGCATCACCTGTCTACCGGTTTACCCATCTTTGTTAAGCCAGATAATGTCTAATGACATTGAGCGTACAGTGAGTCGCTGCTGCACTAATTACGTTTCACGAAATATTTATCGCGCATGCGTTTCAAAAATTCAATCGATTCACGCAAATCTTCCATGCCGTTCATGCCGTCTTCAATACTCACCCAGCCGTCGTAGCCAGCAGCCGATAGGAAGCTAAAAATCGTATCGTAATCGTTCAAGCCTTTGCCCGTGACGCCGTGCCGCAAATCTGGCGAATAGCCAAGCGTGCCATCGGTCTGGCGCAGGGCGTCCAACGTTGCCCCGGGCGCCAGATACCGGTCACTGGCATGCATGCTCACCACCCGATCAGCGACCAGGCGTAATAGTTCAAGTGGATCGTCGCCGGCCACAATTGCATTCGACGGATCATACTGCACGCCAAAATGCTCGCGGTCAGGATTGGTGGCTAACACCTGTAAAAACACTTCTTTTTTCTGGGCAAATTCGGGATATTTCCAAAAACCATCTTTGTAATGATTTTCCAGCCCCAGGACAATGTCGTATTCGCGCGCAACGGGCAACAGTTGATCAATCGCCGCTTTGACCCAGATCAACCCTTGTTCAACGCTGACCTCTGGGTAGCGTTGGCCGGTCAGCACCCGGCAACAAGCGCGCGCCCCACCCAGGCGGCGTGTGACGCGAATCATTTCCGCTTCAAAATCAAGCGCCCGCTTGCGCTCATCAGCGTTGGGATTGGTGAAATCGGGCGAACAGCAAAGCATCGGCATGGCATAACCAGCCTTATGCAGTGCTTCGCCTACGCTGTCGATGTAACTATCATCCAAGCTGGTGAAAAAACGTTCGTACATCTCCAACCCTTCGGCGCCCAAGGTTTTGGACATTTCAATCCAGTCAAAAACAGTCAGCTTGCTGGGGATAATATCCAGGTAACATTTGGGAAAAGCAGCAATTTTCATGTTTAACTTTCTGGTTAATCAATGGCGTGAAGATGACTATCGCTTAGTATACAAGCAGAAATCGATTTTGTGAATTCAGTATAGACAACTTATGGGGAACAAGTGGCATGAACTTCGATATCCAATGACCATCGACCCAGACTTCATAACGCGGATCGGCAAAGATCGAGAGCGTTGCTTGGTCGAGCGCCGTATCCAACGTAAAATGCTGGCGAAACAGGCCAACGCCATGCGGAGCGGGTGAGGTGGGTGAGTGCGCAGGATCCTGATACCAAATGGGTTGCGTTTGCGAAAATGGTTCGCCGGTCAAGCGTTGGGCTGTTTGGTCAGCACGAATGCTAGTGGGGCCATCAAGAACATTTTGCGCGATCAAAAGCCCAGACTTGGGCATTGTCTTCTTGGTATAAAAGTTGAAAATCCGTGTCCTGCCGTAGCCAGGCGGCGGGTATCGTCGGCGTCGCCTGATCCCCCACCTGCCCCTGACGTTGCCCAATATAAACATGGGTAATTTGCGCGCGGCAAAGGACGGTGCGTAAAGGGACGGCGTCGCCCTGGCTTGCGCGCACATCCACTTCCAGTTGGCGCACCTGGACCCGGCTCACGCCAGATTTCAGCAGTTCGGTATTATAGAAAATCGGGGGAACGGAGTTGGCGCGCGCCGTATACAAGGGCAGCCACCAACCGGCGTCCGTCCCGACCACTACACTGTTGTAATAAGCTAGCATGCCATTGACCAAGAAACGTGAATCGACAGGCGTATGCGCCTTGATCCAGGTAAAAGCATCTTGATCGGCAGGCGTCATCATTTGATAAGCAGAATCAACCACATGCAGTTGGGTGTATGCGCCAAAGCCGGTCAGCAGGAGCAAGCTCAACCATAATACAATGCGGCCCACGATGCCCGTGGTCGCTAACCATTGCCAGCACCAGCCTAATAACCACCCCGACGCCAATGCAATCGGAATATAAAGGCCAATCAGCACCAGAAAATTGGTTACCCAACCGGTTCCGGGCAGATGCAGCAAGAAAGGATTGGTGGCTAGAAAACTGAGTAAGCCCCAGAGCAACAAAGGGATCGCTAGCGCACGGCGTTTCCAAAGCGCGCCAGCCAACGCAAACGGCGCGCTCAACCAGAATAGCCGCGGATAATACGTGTCAATCGTCCGCCAAATTTCGATTTCGCTGCGCACATTAGCAGATGCGATGTCACGGGTTGCGACAGCCCCGAAGACGGTGGGCAGCTTACCCGATTGAATAATCCAGAGCCAAGGGCTTACTAGTCCGATGGCGAGCAGGCCAGCTGCGCCAACCCATAAGGTGCGGCCAACCCATTCAATGGGGTTGCGCCGTTGCAACCATAATCCCCACAGTGCCCAAGCAAAGGCGCCGGTGACCAAGAGCAGGGCGATCCGGTAATGACTTAGGAATGCGCCGGCACAGAGCAACACAAGCAAGCCCAACGTACGCCCATTAGGACGAATTTTGTCGCCCCACCACACGTCAAACGACCACAGACCAACCGGCAGGATAATTTGCCCGACTAACTGGGTATATCTGCCCCAATTCACATAAAAAGCCGGCATCGGTGACAACAGGCCAGCCATGATCATGGCCGCCACGCCAGCCCAGCGATTACCGCCCGCCAAGCGAACGGCTAATGGATAGATGGCTAGGATCGCCAAGACATTAAGCATCTGGCTGCCAATCAGCACAGCCTGCGGGGTCGCCATGCCGCTTAACCAGACCCAATTTGCCAGCGCAATATGCAAGCTGAAATGGTAGGTAAAACTACGAATGGGTGCGTATGGTTCCCAAGATTGAAACAGGCCACCGTTATCCAGCATGAGCTGCGTGATAATGGTATGGTGGACAGAATCGCCCCAAGCCGGCGCCACCATCGTGCGCACAGGGATCAAGCGCGTTATGATCAAGATGATCACAAGGGCAATAAACCCATAGCTACCGGCCTGTTGCCAAATTCGGCGGCCATAATTGTGCCAACCAGAGGGTTGCCCTAGCGCATCTGGTGGACTTATCGCTTGAAGCGTTACCGAAGCGTTCGTAGGCGGCAACGATTTTCGCCGTGCATATAGCCAACGGATAAATTTTTTGCCCCCGCTAAGCAGCAAGATGACAAGCCCGATTGCCCCTGGTAACCAGGCCAACAGTCGACCGGGTTGCACACCAATCAAATAGAACCAGAGCAACAAAATGGGGTATAAAGCAAGACTCAGGCCAGCCGACAAGCCTAGCTGTTCTTCCCAAGCGAGGGGTTGCCCGCGCCAAAGCCACGATAAAATAGCAAATCCGGGTAAGATGTATAGAAAAAATGTAAGACCACTATATTGGAGAATGCGCAAGCCAAAGAAGAATAGATCCAGCACAATTGCTGGTTGGTCATAAACTTCACGGAAGCTCAGATCACCCGTTTGCGGTATACCATTACGGTAG
>JBBREZ010000390.1:0-6701 GCA_038225095.1 Caldilineales bacterium | reverse complement strand
TTTCAAAACTACGTATCTGGATCGCATCCGCAAAGGCAAACCAATTGTAGTCCACGGTGATGGCAGTTCACTTTGGGTGGCCTGTCACCGTGATGATGTCGCACGCGCTTTTGTTGCGGCGGCCGGCAAGGCCACGACGATGGGCAAGGCTTATCATACGACCGGTGAAGAATGGCTGACCTGGAATCAATATCACCAGGCAGTCGCAGCCGCCATCGGTGCGCCAGCACCAACGCTCGTGCACATCCCGACCGATTTGTTGGGCCAAGTGGCGCCCAGACCGGCGGCGATTGCTGTGGAAAATTTTCAATTCAATAACATTTTTGATAATACCGCTGCCCACACTGATCTGGATTTTCGTTACAATATCGCTTGGGCAGAAGGTGTGCAGCGGATGGTGGCGTGGTTGGACAAACATGGAGGCATAGAAAACAGTGATCAAGTTTCGTTTGAGGATCAATTGGTGGCAGCCTGGCAGCGCTGCGGCCATGACATGACCGCTGAATTGCAGTCGGCAAGCTGAATGGTCACTAATAGACAAATCAGTTAAACAGCGCACAATCAAAGGAGGCATTGAGCATCCTCAGATGCGGTCTATCCCATCCTAGACAGCCGCATCTGAGGATGCTTCCTCCTCATTGATGCAGAATTTAATTGATTTGTCTATAAACTTTTAGCTAATCATTGCGCTTGCGCAAACCGGCTTGCTACACATTTTCTGGCCATTACCTAAATTATCCGTTTCTGGCCTACCCGAAGCCTTGTTATAATAGCAGATTATATTTAACATGCGTCACAATGCATCCCAGCCCTCCCTTGCTAGGGTGGGGTCAACACATGCCATCTAACCGCTCGCATCTCCACAAAATCAAACGAAAGCAAAACAGAATGACGGCTAACAAGTCTGCGTATTTGTCACCGAAACTAGAAGTGCGCATTCATCCAGAAAAAGGCAACGTGGGGGGGTTTGCACACGAGTTTATTCCAGCGGGTGAGTTATTGGTCGTGTGGTGTGGCGAAATTGTTGCCTGGGACGAATTTTGCCAATTGCCGCAAACACAAAGACAACGTTCGATCCAAATTGAGGAAGCGCTTTATCTGATTTCGATTGAGGACGACGAGCCCGCCGATTGTATTAACCATTGTTGCGAGCCGAATGCAGGGTTAGATGGACAAATTGTCCTGCGCGCCATGCGCGATATTGCGCCAGGCGAAGAGGTCTGCTATGACTATGCCATGAGTGATGGTAGCCCTTACGATGAATTTGAATGCACCTGTGGCGCGCCCAATTGTCGGGGTCATATTACTGGTGAAGATTGGCGGCAACCGGCATTACAAACCAAGTACGCCAACTGGTTCTCCCCGTATCTGCGCCGCCGCATTGAACAACTTGCTGATTAACCACTTTACCTCAATCTTAATGTCTACATCCAAGCTAGGAAACAGTGTATGATCAACACGAATAGCCCAACCCTTCACGCAGTGCGAATTGTCAAACATGTACGCATCCCTATGCCCGATGGGGTTGAACTAGATGCAGACCTCTACATGCCGAATGGTGCGGGCGGGACAGCCGCAACCCAGAAGTTCCCCGCGGTTTTTGATTATTATCCCTATCGCAAAGACGATCTTTCCGCGGGCGGCATGCGGCTGCACACCTACATGGCGCAACACGGTTTTGTGGCGATTCGACTCGACGTGCGCGGCACGGGTAGTTCGAGCGGCACCGCAATTGACGAATATTGCGTTCAGGAGCAACTGGACGCGGTGGAAGCGATTGCGTGGATGGCAAAACAACCCTGGTGCAACGGCAACGTGGGCATGTTTGGCACCTCTTACGGCGGCTTCAATTCACTCCAAGTGGCGATGCACCGGCCACCGGCGCTCAAAGCGATCTGCCCAATGTATTTTACGGATAACCGCTATACGGATGACTGCCATTACAAAGGCGGCGCCATGCAGATGCTCTATGATATGGCGACCTATGGCCTATCGATGGTCGTGCAAAATGCCTTGCCGCCCTATCCCGAAGCCGTCGGTGATCGTTGGTCGGAAATTTGGGCCGCTCATCTCAAGGCCGAACCGTGGCTGCTCCCCTGGGAATCAAATCATGTCTATAATGACTATTGGAAGCAAGGCTCGCTGTGTGAGCATTATGCCGCCATCGAAGCAGCGACCTTCCTGATCGGCGGCTGGCGCGATGGCTATACCAATTGCAATTTGCGCACGTTTGAGCATTTACAATGTCCAAAAAAGGTCTTGATCGGCCCCTGGCTGCACACCTGGCCCGACATCGGCACACCGGGCCCACGCATCGACCATTTACATGAAATGTGTCGTTTTTATGACTATTGGCTCAAAGGCACAGACAACGGTGTCATGGACGAGCCGCCCGTTGCGATCTATGTGCAAAAGTACGATACACCGGCGGCGGATCGGCCATTGACCAGCGGGTTCTGGCGCCATGAGCAAAATTGGCCGCTCGAACGGGCCAGCGAGCAATCGCTCTATCTAGCTGCCAACGGCAAGCTACAATCGGCAACCGGCGGCGCGGCGGGTGAAGCCAGCTATGTTTACAATCCAACCGCAGGCACCAGTTTTGGCATGTTCTCGGCGGGCAGCCCCCATATTCTGCCTGTCGATCAGCGCCTGGAAGATGCTTATTCGCTCAATTGGACCGCAGATGCCCTGGTTGAACCTATGGAAATTCTGGGCTATCCTGCGATCCACCTGCATGTGGCAGCCGACGCCGATATTGCCTTTATCGTGGCGCGGCTGATCGACGTCGCGCCAGACGGCAGTGCGGCATTGGTGACCAAAGGCATCCTCAATTTGACCCACCGCGACTCGCACGAAAAGCCAACACTGCTGGAGCCGGGTAAAATTTACGAAGTGAACGTCATGCTGGATGCCACCAGTTGGCTCTTTGAACCAAGCCATCGCATTCGTATTAGCATCAATGGCGCTGATTATCCGAACACCTGGCCTTCACCCAAACCCTATGTTGGATGCATCAGTTTTGGCAATACGCATGATTCCCACCTGCTGTTGCCCGTGGTGGCGCCGCAAACACCACCGCTCCCTGTGCCGCAATTGCTGCCACCTACGCCCTTCGCAGCCACAGTCAGCGGTTACGCAGAGCGGCCGATCTGGCGCGTGACGCGCGATCATATGGCTGGCACCGCTGAAGTTTTGCTGAGCCGAACCGGCAAAACTTACGTGAGCGACCGTTGCCAAGTGACGAGCAGCAGCGAATCAGTCACCGTTGTCTCCGAAAAAGATCCGGCCCACGCCACGATCCGCGGGCTTAGCCAGGTGGTGCTTCACTGGCCCCAACGCACAATTGACACCCGCGCCCGCGGCCAGATTGAAAGCGATGAAAAGAATTTTCATGTGACCATTCAACTGGAAATTACGATAGATGGCGTGCCATTCCACAGCCAACGCTGGCTGAAGTCGATCCCGCGCCAGTGGTTGTGAGAGAAAGCAGCAAAATAAATTCCGCACCTGACAATAGGAAGTCGCAGCCAAGAGGCACCCGGCGACTGAGACTCTTAGTCGTTGCGGCTTCGACGTGAGCTCAGCCGAACGGCGACTTCCTACGGTCAGCGGCCAAATTCCATTTGCGCCCAAAACATAGGACGCATTCCCAAAAAATTCAGGCTTGACAACTGGCGAAGAACGTGATACGCTCTGGCATGATTTTAGGATTCGTCATTATACTTTACAGCCAGTTAACCAGGGGCTTCTCCAATGAAACGGAATCACACAGGGATGGTTTTATCCTTCCTTTTAGTGCGCGCCTGCTGAGTTAATAAGCTTTACATGCCTAATGGTATGTACGGCTACGGGTGTGCTTTCACCCCGTAGCCGTTTTGTTTCTACAGACTTTGCAATTGCAAAACGGTCATAGGTGGACAACACCTGTGGCCGTTTTTTATTTTCGGCAGCGGCTAGTAGGCTGCACCCCCTAGGGGTGAGCGAAAGCGTCTCCTCGCCGTACATGTGGTATGCTGAACAAATAATCGTGTTGATATTCACTGCGGAGGAACTTATGACTGATTGGGTAAGCTGGTTTCGTTATCAACTACGAGCGAGCGCCGACGGATTTATATGGGGCGTCCAGCAAATCAACTCTGCCTATTACCGCTTACTTCCACCTACTCCATCATATCTGGGGACCTGGCCTCCTGCTCGGCATGTCTGGCATGTTACCGAGTATGAACGTTGTTTAGTATTGCCCTCAATGCACCAGTGGCTTGGTGGCAAGCTCCCCCCTGAAGATGTTTGGCCGGATGATGATGCAACATGGCTGACCGTTCAGGAACAGTCAATGGACCACTTTCTTGCTGAGTTTCGGGCAGTTCGTGAGGAACAGATTACCCTTCTCGATCAGCTTACGGCTGTTGAGTGGACCACGTCGCAAGCGACACTCTGGGGGTCCAAGCCATTAGCAATGATTGTCACGAAAACCTTTCAGCATACGTATGAGCACGGAGATACACTCTTGCGTATGGGCTTGTGGTGGCAAGACAGTGCCGACGAAGAAGCTGCCAAGGTCAGCGCTTCTGAGTGATAGTCACCGTACATCTCTCAACGCGCTCCTTAAGCGTCGGTTCGATAATGAGGCGATTTATGTCTAATCCAGCACTGGTGCGCGATATCCTGTAGGTTGCGCCAGCGCAAACGCGACCGCCTGGTCGGCGGTCATGGCGCAGCCGGCGGCATAGGCGCTGGCATACGCCGTTTCGCCAAGTTGGGCGCGAACGGCACTGATAATCGCTTGATAGCGCGGTCGATCAATGGGCCGTAGGGGCGCGCCAATCGCTTCATGCAAGTTGGCCGCCGCACCCAGGAGACGGGCCGCTTGCTCCGCCTTTTGCTGTGCACCAACCGCGCCGGCGAGTCGTTCAAAGAGCGTGGCTACAGCGAATTTGTTTTCGATTTGGCGGGCCATACCCAAACTTTGGGTGTAATAATGGATCGCCGCTGTGTAATGGCCCTGCGCAAAGGCCAGGTTACCCTGATTGTTCAGCACAAACCACAGGAGCGATGGATAGCCTAGCTCCTGCGCTAAGCCAAAGCCGTCTGTAAGATAGGTGGTCGCCTGCTTAAGATCACCCTGGTAGAGGGCAATGCGCCCTAAGTGATTGAGGGTATGAGCAATGCCAAAGGTATCTTCTAACTCCCGCGCGCGCAAGCAGTTCCACATAGAAGGCGTTTGCTTGCTGATAATCCTGCTGCTGGCCTGCTACACAAGCAAGACCTCTCAACAAAGTGAGTGGTATCTCCTGCTCGCCTTGCTCACGCCGCAGGGCTAAACCTTGGACAAAGTGTGTCCTTGCTTGTTCATTGTCACCCTGACTCACGGCTAGCCAGCCCAAGCATGTGCATAGATGGGCCAGCCCCCCTTGTCTGTCAGGGTCTGATACAGGACTAAACTTTGCTGATAAAACGCGCGTGCCTGGGCATAGGCATTTTGCGCATAGAATGCATCCCCCAACATCGAGAGCGCCCATGCGACCCCCTGTCTGTCGTTGATGGCTCGATAGAGATGTAAGCTCTGCTCAAAAAGGGTTTGCGCAGCATGCGCGTCCCCGAGCACAGACTCGAGTTCACCTGCCGCCATGCGCGCCTTCGCCTGCCCAGGGCTGGGCGTATTCGTCCCTAGGGCGAGCGCTTTCGCCAGCCAAGTCTTGCCTTCGCGCACATGGCCATAGATCAGCCAGAACCGCCCTAGGGACCCGCTGAGCCGTAGCGCGGTCTCGGCGTTGTCCGTCGCGAGCGTCCAAGCCAGGGCAGCGCGCACGTTGTTATGCTCAGTTTCCAGCTGGGCCACATAAGCGTTGGCCTGTGAACCGCGCAAATTGGGCTCCACAGCCTCCACCCACTGGGCATAATAGGCGGCATGCTACTGCTGCACCAGGTCGGCTTCCTGGTTCAGCACCAATTGTTCAAGCGCATATTCACGCAGCATTTCCAACAGCAGAAAGCGCCGTTCTGCGTCCCCACCGGGGGCAGCAGCGACGGGTCGGGCAGCCGTATGCACCAGGCTTTTATTGAGCAGCCCTTGCAATACCTCCGTGCTAAAACCAAAGTGCGCCACGGCCGCCAGGTCAAAGCCATCCACAAAAACGCCTAACGTCCGGAACAAGGCGCGTTCCTGTTCGGCCAACAAAGCATAGCTGGCTTGAATGGCTTGGCGGAATGTGCACTGGTGTTCCGGTGCGTCGCGCGCATTATCAGCGAGCAGATTAAGGGCGTGCGCCTGCAAGCGCGCCAGCAGACTGTGAGGTGAAAACAGATCGATGCGGGCGGCGATCAGTTCAATCGCTAGCGGCAAACAGTCGAGCCGCCGGCAGATCCTTTCCAGGATAGGCTGATTTTCTAGATCGAAAATCTTTAACTATATCTTGTACTGGTTGCATACGGGTTGCCAGTGGGCGTCGCTCCCGATTGCGTGCTGACCCGAGCAGCCGGTCTAAAAAGAAATTAGCTGGCACGCCGTCTATTACCATCACCGTAAGTGGAGTCGCGATGGTAGTTTAGACCGGCTTTGGCAGGCGAGTATTAGGCAGGTGGAGGAGAAGCTAGATTACCGCACGCTCAATTTGGATGGGAGCCACTCGCTGGCAAAGAAAGGCGGCGAGTCAGTTGCCTATCAAACGCGCAAGAAAGCGAAGACCTCCAACATCTTACCG
>JBBREZ010000389.1:0-6722 GCA_038225095.1 Caldilineales bacterium | reverse complement strand
CGATTTAATTTTGTGCATTTGTAGGTGCGGTTTTTAACCGCACAAGTCTGGATTGACCAAGATTGTGCGGTTAAAAACCGCACCTACAAGACCGATCTGGCTCTGTTTTGCTATCCAAATAATAAATCGGAATAAACTCTTATATCTGATAAGTGAAATCTACCTAGATCGTAAGGATTGCCACCGTTAGTTCAACGACATACTCCATACACTACGTTAGGAAGCTGTTCAACCCACGTATATACTGGAGGATAACGAAATGAATAAGTTGATCGTCAAGTTTGTTTGGCTAAGTATCGGGGTGTTTTTATTGGCGGCCTGTACTTTAGCTATTAAACCATCGACTACCCCAGCAACTACGCCCACTGCTGCCACGGCACCAACAGCAACGACCACGGCTGTCACTAATACAGTCATCGCACCCACAGGCACTGTCTCTGCTGAAACACCCGTCATGACCGCCACGACCACGGCTGACAAGCCGGTGGTGCCGCCAGAAGACGCGGCGAGCGCGCGCTTAAAAGTACCCGCTGGCTTTGCCGTGCGCATCTATGCCAAAGGCTTGAATGAACCACGCTTGATGACGCTTGGGGCGGATGGTAATTTGTATGTAGCCGAGCGTGGCGCTAATTCCGTGGTGTGGCTGGCCGATGCCAACGGTGATGGGCTGGCCGATGAGAATCAAGTCGTGGCCAAAGATCTCGACGGTGTGCACAGCCTGGAATGGCATGATCATTGGCTGTATGTATCCGAAGGCGACAAGATTGAACGGCTGCAAGATAAGGACGGTGATGGGCAATTCGAGAAGCGCGAACTGGTGACCGATAATATCCCGGCGCCGGTCCATCACACCTCGCGCACGCTGCATTTTGGGCCTGACGGCAAGCTCTATGTCACGACGGGTTCTAGCAGCAACAACGATCCTGAAACTGATCCACGCCGTGCCGCTATGCTGCGCTTTAATGTTGACGGTTCAATTCCTAGCGACAATCCTTTTGCCAACGATGCGAATAAGCAGCGGCGTCCGATCTGGGCCGAAGGCTTGCGCAACAGCGTTGATTTCCTCTTCCTGGCCGATGGCCGCATTTGGGCCGATCACCAGGGCAGCGACGAATTGGGCAATGATGTGCCACCCGAAGAAGTCGTGAATCAAGTGGAAAGGGGCAAGCATTACGGCTGGCCTTATTGCTACACACCAACGCTTGGCGTTGTAGCGGCGGGCGCCAAAGAAGTTCACGATGAACGTGTACCCTTTGGGGGCGGCGTGACAAGTTGTGATCCGATCATGCCGGCCGTCTTTACCGATCTGGCCCATTCTGCGCCAATTGGCATGACGCAATACAATGGAACAGCCTTCCCGGCGGACTATCAGGGAAACTTGTTTGAAGCCTACCACGGCTCGTGGAACAGCACCGTCGCTCGCGATTGCAAAGTGCAACGGATCGTCGTGCAAAATGGCGCGCCCGTTTCCAGCGAAACCTTTATGACCGGTTTCCGTGACAACGATCAACAACAATGCGGCAGTGCCTGGGGCCGCCCAGCCGGCGTCACCGTCGGTCCCCACGGGGAATTGTTTGTGAGCGACGATCAGAATGGCAACATCTACCGGATCGTCTATATCGGTGGATAACAAAGCTTAGTTATACAAATAGTAGGTCATCGCTTCCAGCGTGACTCGCTCGGTTTATCCCTAAACTGATGAGAATTCCACGCATGTCACGCTGGAAGCGATGACCTACTGTTTTAGTCTACTTCAACAGTTAACGATTAATTGTTCCCCAGCGCCTGCGCCAGATCCTCACAGAGATCCGCGGGGTCTTCGATCCCAATTGAAACGCGAAAGATGCCTTCGCCTGCATAGGCTTGTAAACTAGCAAACGGCTTGGGCGCTAACCGGAAAGATGACGCCTGCAAATCGGCAGTTGGCATATAAAATAGCAGACTGCGATGATGGCCCAATGAGACGGCGTAGTGAAAAATTTTGAGCCGTTGCGCTAGTTGCCGAGCCATGACTGGACCATCGGCTACCTGGAAGGTGAGCATCCCAGAAAAATTCTTCATCTGCTTTTGCGCCAAAGCAAACTGCGGGTGCGACGGCAACCCCGGATAGATCACACGCTTGACCTTTGCGTGCTGCTCTAAGAAATTCGCCACCTGTAAAGCATTTTCTTCGTGCGCCCGCATGCGTAACGGTAAGGTCGCCATCCCGCGCATAATTAACCAGGCGTTGAACGGACTGAGGATGCCGCCCGTGCGGATCGCCACTTTCTGGCGCATCGTTTCAATCTCGCTCGCTTGCCCCAGCACAACACCACCCAGCGCATCGCCGTGTCCCCCGATATACTTGGTCAGTGAATGGATCACAAAATCTGCCCCCAGCATGAGCGGGCGGGTGGCCAGCGGTGTGGCAAAGGTTGAATCAACCGCCAGCGGCGCGCCAACCCAATGCGCTAATTCAGCCACCGCTTGGATATCAGTCAGGCGCAAGATTGGATTGCACGGCGTCTCGGCATAGACCAGCTTGGTCTGCGGGGTGATCGCGGCGGCGACCGCGTCCAAATCGGACATATCCACTTTGGTAATTTGAATGCCCAGGCCGGGCAACAGATCGTTGGTCATCTCCGCCGCAGCCGCATACGTCACATCACTGATCACCAAATGGTCGCCGCTGCGCAACCGGTGAAAAAAGAGCGCGCTGATCGCCGCCATGCCGCTGCCAAATGCGACTGCGGCTTCGGCACCTTCCAGCGCGCAAAGTTTTTGTTCTAATTGATGCACGGTGGGATTGCCCCAGCGCGTGTAAAAGTAGGGGGCATCTGCTTCTAAATTTTCAACCGAAAAGTTGGCTTCCGGGTCGGCCAAAAAAGTTGTGGACATCACCAAGTTGGGCGCCGACGCGCCGGTCGTCGGGTCGGGCTGTTCGCCGGCATGGATCGCCTTGGTGCGCACGCCGTATTGTTCAAAATTGTCCTGCATAGGTTATCTCTCCCTCGCGTACTCGTTTTTAGCTGGTCTTCAGTCGTGGTATCATAACGAAAACTTCAGCCGACGCCAAACTAAAACGATAGGTTTAGCATGCTATGAACACACCTTTGATACTCGCGCTTGACATTGGCACCTCTTCGGCGCGGGCGATTTTGTTTGACGCCTGCGCGCAACCCGTGCCCAACTGTGTGGCCCAGGTTCATTATCAGCCGCAGATGACCACTGATGGTGGGATGACCTTTGACGCCCAAGCATTGTTGAAAAGCGTCGTGGCGGCGATTGACCAATTGTTGCACGCGGCTGGCCCGTTGGCCGCGCAAATTGGCGGTGTGACCAGTGACACCTTTGTCAGCAATGTCCTCGGCGTCGATACCACCGGTGAACCGGTGACGCCGGTCTTCACCTACGCCGATACCCGCAACGCGCCGGATGCCGATGCGTTGCGCCAGGAACTCGGGCGTGACGGCATCCGGGCGGCGCATGACCGCACCGGCTGTCTGGTGCACACCTCGTATTTGCCGGCGCGCTTTCGTTGGCTGGCGCGCACGCAGCCGGCTACGCTCAAAGCGGCGGCCTATTGGATGTCGTTTGGCGAATATCTGTTGTGGAAATTGCTTGGCAAACGGGTGGCCAGCTATAGCGTGGCTAGTTGGACGGCGCTGCTCAATCGTCGCACGTTAACTTGGGATCAAGCGTGGCTGGCGCAGTTACCCATACAAGCGGAACAGTTGTCACCTTTGGTCGATGTGGATCAGCCATTAGTTGGCCTGTTGCCCCGCTGGGCGGAACGCTGGCCGACGCTGAAAGATGTCCCCTGGTTCCCGACGATTGGCGATGGTGCAGCGGCCAATCTGGGCAGCGGATGTGACAACCCCAGCCGCGTTGCGTTGACGATTGGCACGACGGGCGCCATGCGCATGGTGATCGATCCCGCTATCGACCAAATGCCGGATGGCCTGTGGCTCTACCGCGTGGATCGCCAGCGCGGTCTGTTGGGCGGCGCCACCACCGAGGGCGGCAATCTTTTTGCCTGGCTGCGCGAAAGCTTGCAACTCCCGCCGATTGAGCAGTTGGAAAAGCTGCTAAGCGCCATGCCTCCGGCCGCGCATGGCCTGACCATCCTGCCCTTTGTGGCCGGGGAACGCGCCCCCGGTTGGAACGACAAGGCCAAAGCCAGCCTGATCAACTTTACCCTGAATACCAAACCAATCGACATTGTGCAGGCCGGCTTGGAAGCCATCGCCTATCGCTTTGCCATCATCTTCGCGCGGATTCAGCGTTATCTGCCTGCCGGGCATGCAGTGCAGATCATTGCCAATGGCGGCGGCCTGCTCAGTTCGCCCGCCTGGCTGCAAATTTTCGCCGACGTGCTCGGCCAACCGATCCTGACCTTGGCCGAAAAAGAGACCACCAGTCGCGGTATTGCCTTGCTGGGGTTAGAGCAACGGGGCGTGATCCAGCAGACCTCTGACCTCGCCCCGACCACCGGTATGACTTATCTGCCCAATGCCGAGCACCACGCGATTCACCGTGCCGCGCTGGAACGTCAATTGTACTTTTATGGGCAATTGCACATGGGGTGTGAGGTTGCAACACCGATGCAAAATTCCGCTATTACAAATAGGGAAGCTGGGCAATAGATCGAGAGGCTGTTTTTGTGATAGAATCAGTTTTGAAAATAACTGGTGTTGCGTGAAGTAAGCGAGGCAATTCATGGGTGCAATCACAAAACCACTGGAAGAGTTGATTCAAGAATTGTCACCCCGTCTCCGTGGCGAGGTAAGGACATTTGTAGAGTTTCTGCTGAGTAAGCATACCCGTCCATCCAAACGTAAGCTACGGCAAGATTGGGCTGGCGCGCTCAAAGCTGAACAATCTTTGTGAGAAAATAAGAAAATTGATGAAAGCAAGGTGATTATGCTGACCCTACAAATTGAGGATCATACTTTAGAAACACAACTGACAGAACTTCTCCAGCAGAGATTTAATGGCAACTCTGAAGAAATGTTACAGGAATTTGTCAGAACCTATATGGCTCAGCTAAATCGGCTAAAATACAGTGGTATTTTGAAATGGGAAAAGGATGGTCTAGCTTTTCAAGAGGAACTCCGTAGTGAGCGGCAATAAAATCTTTTTGGATACCAACGCTTTTATTTGCTTTTTTGAAGGCCAGCACAAAATCACTGATTTGTTGGACAATACCCCTGAGATTTACCAAACACTTATAAGCTCACGCTGATCGCGTGTTGCCGCTCAACTATTCTTCACATCCTCTTCCCAGTATCCTCGTTCCGCTATTTCTATATCTCTACTATGGGAGACTCATGGGCAACAACCACCTGCAACGCAGACAGCAGCTCTATTTCAAACTCAGTTCCCAACTCGCGCAGATTGACAATGACCAATTGCGCGCGCTGTTGGACGCGAGTGAGACGCAGGCTGGTTGGGGCGAAAATCAGATCATCGCGATCGGGTCAGTCAAGATCTTTGTGAAACGCGTGCGAGTGACTGAACTCGAGTATGCGCATATGTTCTCGACCAAAAACTTGTATGACCTGCCCACCTATTACAATTATGGCTTTGGGTCCGCGGGGTTGGGCGTCTTCCGCGAACTCGTGAGCCATATCAAAACCACCAACTGGGTCTTGGCGGACAAGATTGCCACATTTCCCTTGCTCTACCATTATCGCATCATGCCCTGCACTGGGGCGCATACAGGGCTGGATATGGAGCAGCATACGCGCTATGTGGCCGCTTGGGGCAACAATGCGAACGTTGGCCGCTATCTGGTTGATCGGGCCAACGCCAAGCATGAATTGGTCTTATGTCTAGAGTATATTCCCCATATGGTCGCCAACTGGTTACTCGAACATCCCAGCAAAATCGCGCTGGTCATGGCAGAGATGCAAGCGACCATTACCTTTCTGCGCAACAACGGCATCATCCATCTCGATAGCGATTTTTTCAATATGCTCACCGATGGCAAGCGCGTCTATCTCACCGATTTTGGTTTAGCGCTTGACCAACAATTTGCATTGACGCCCGCCGAGGCAGCATTTTATAAACAACACATTGATTATGATTACGGCAATTTACTCTGGAGCCTGGGGTTTCACCTGTTTTGGCGGTATCGCGCCTTGGCAGACGCCGACAAAGCCCGGATCAACGAGCAATTCGCCATTAAAGAGGACGATGCGTTTGAAGAAGTTATGCTGCTCTTGCTAAACAATACCGCCGCGCTCTCTGCCCACGGCTTCATGAAACTTGATCGAAACTATGTCGCTAGCCTGGCCAAATACCAGAGCGTCATCACCTTCATGCATGATTTCTATACGGATATGCGCAGAAATAAACAGAAGGACACGCAATTTGATCATGCGACATTAAGGCACCTGCTCAAGGCGAATCCCAGTCCACTCTATATCAGGCTTGTCTGAGATGTGTCGTCCATGCTATCATCCGGTCGTGTTCGGCACGTATATGCCGGTGCCAGATCAATGACTTTGGTAGGGAACTGGGGGAACGGAATCGCCCTTTCAGCACAAACAATTAGGAGAAAATGTGTCCAAGTCAGGCGGAAGCGGTGCTTTTTCAGTTAGGACGAATCCGGCTATTCTGCCGCGCTAACTCGAGTGGCGACGGGAAAAGTGGAATCCGTCTATATAGTTGTTGGGCGGTCATAGCAGTGGCACGGGAAGGTCAAAGACCAATAAGGCAAGGCGAGCAATCGATTTGCC
>JBBREZ010000388.1:0-6728 GCA_038225095.1 Caldilineales bacterium | reverse complement strand
GAGCAGTTCATCGATCACAACAGCAGCATTACCAACAGGCGCAAAATACCAGTCGTGCAGACCGCTGTCTTCGTTATTTGGGCCAGAGACAAACCCATCTAACGACATTGCCATATCCAAAAAGACTTTTCCCATGATTTTCTCCTCTTTCCTTCCTATAAGTTTACTGTATTATGGTTATGACGAGAACATAGTTTTTCTGACATTCTACAATTTCCTGGCTTTGATCGATGCGCTGGCAGACTCAACATAAATAGGCTGAAAAGATGGGTCAATCACTGACCACGCGACTAGGTTGCCCAAATGATCCCACACTCGTTCTACCGGAGCCGCACTGAAGCGCCTGACGAGCGACGACCATTAGCCATGCGCTATAGGCCAGGATCTCGATCCGGCCAGGCCAGCCCACCAGCACGTCCGGACCGAACTGACCGTCACTGGGCACGAGTAGGATAATCGATGCGATGAAGGCCACCGTGCTCGCCACGGCGATGCCAGTCGCCCACAAAAGCGGCGCCGCGTACCAGGTCGGGTTGCGCGCTAGATGCCAACAGATGAGCAGAGCCGCCAATGGCATCGCCAGACCAAGCGTCCCACCGATGTTGTGAAGTATGCCGCTGGTTGTCGCAGCCGCCGAGCTGGTGGTGATAGGGTCGGTCTTAAAAACGCCGGCCATTGCCAAACCAGCGGCGCTAATCAGCAGCAGGGCCAGCCCAATTCGGCCAACAATGGTGCGTAGCTGCTGCTGGAGCGCGATGAATAAGGCGCCATAACTCACCGCTAAGGCAAAAAATGCGATCACCATGATCCAGCCATAGCGTCCAAGCGCATACTCGCTTATGAAATTCCATGAAGGGTCAAATTCCGGTTCCAGGAGATGAAGGGCGGCAAGCAAAACTACAAACGTTGCCGCTGCCGCCAATGACAGGCGTGCCGCTGGGCGTGAAATCTCCGTAACTGGTTCATCCATAATTTTTACCATGAGATTCTCCTTAAAAGATTGATTGCGCATCTATGCTTTGCTCTGATTCAGGCTGAAGGCGGACCTGCTCGCCTATTTGACCCTGGTCATGGTCGAACTATAGCCGCCGCCACCGGGATAGGTCCACCCACCGCGACAGGTGTTGCCATCGGCACTAAAGTTGCCTTTGTAATAGGCGAGTGATCCCTTCTCGCCACCCCAAATTATCAGGGTGTCTCCCGCTAGCTCATAGACATAGTCGAAAGTGTTGCCCACGTTGTCATAGATGCGCGATTTGATCTCTGCACTGGGCGCCTCGCCAAACGGCTGAAGATGCCCGATGATCTCGATGCCCTTGACCCTATGGCCGTGGAGTTCAATATCAAACTGTTGCATGAGGAAGAAGCCGCCCTCCATCCATGCATAGCTCACCGTGCCTCGTGTCTCTTCCGACAATTGCCATGTGCCGATTAAGCGATCCAACGTTTTGAGGTCGGGGTTTGGCTGTGGCTGTGTGTCTTTTGTCTGATTGTTCTCTGTCATGCTATTTCTCCTTTGGTTGTGAAGTTATTTTGAAAAACTCGCCGCTTTCGTGAATACAATGACTTTGCTCATATTCATTTCTGAACCCGGAACTTTAGATGATAAGCACCAGGGTACCAGACCATCGCTGGCGTTGATAATATCAAATTCCCTGGCCATTAGTTACTGATTTACCCCAAACTGTACGAGACTACTGTGCGCGGCAAGATCGGCTTTACCTTCCAACGCATGTAGGCCACAAAGGTGACCAACGCCAAGAGAATCGCTGCCGAGATCGCAGAACTGATTTCACCGCGCCAGAGGTGCAAAACGGTAACGCTTGGCATCACGAACATCGGCCCAACCACAGCCAACGCCGTCAACCAGGGTTGAATCCGTGTGAGACCAGGCAGAATGAGACCGAGGGCCGCCAGCACCTCCGCCACGCCGATCAACAGGCGCAAGGCCGGCGGGATCGACGCATTCAGCATCCCCACCATATCCGCGGGCGGGAAGAGAAAGAACCCACCGTGTGCGAAAAAGGCCACCGCCAGCAAGACCTGAAGGATCCACAATCCAATGTTCATAAATTTTTCCCTTTTAGTACCTTCCAGCTTGGGCAGGCTGGTAGGTGAGGCCACTACGTTTCTCATGTGAATTCTCCTTGTATGATTTGTGAACTGTCAATCTCAGTTTCTACGCTACGTTATAGGCTTGTTTCAACCAGGCCAATACCTCACTTGGCGGCGGGCAACGGCGCATCCAGGAATGGCGTGACGGTGGACGCTAGCGCGGGGGAGGCAAAGATGGTGTAATGGGTCAGGCCAGGCAGGATGGCGAGCCGGACAGTGGACATACCTGCTCCGTCCCAACCAGCGTCTTTCTTGCCACCGCCGAGCAATTCGAAGAACTGCACCGTATGGAGCAGTGCGGACAACGTCGGCATCTCCAACCAATGCCCACGTTCTTGTCACATGCAATTGCTTTGGCTTTTCCTTGGCGCGTATTGCCGACTTCGTCGATAGGCTTACTTTACGACGCGGAATCGCAAATGGATTGCCTCAGCAGTCTCAATCACCTTTACGGTTTCGAGCTGGATATGCTCATGCCCAAGATGCTCCAACAGCCGCGTACCACTCCCGAACAGAACGGGTACGCGGTGAATCGAGAGCTCGTCCACCAGTCCAGCTCGGATATATTGCTGTACAATGTCGGCGCCACCCATCAGAGAGATGTCCTTCTCACCAGCGGCCACTTTTGCGCCCGCCAGTGCGACCTCAATCCCCTCAACGAAGGAATACACGCCTCCCTTGGGTGTATCTGTAGGCACATCGTGGGACACGACGAACACCGGCTGTCGAGCCGGACCCGTTGGACCGTCCGCTCCCCACCATGGTACGGAGAGGTCGTAGGTACGTCGGCCAGCGATGACCGCTCCTGTGGCGCTCACTGCCTCGTCGATGATCGCGCCGTTGCGATGATCACTTGCACCGCCGAAGGCCCACCCGTGGAGTCGTTGACCGCCATCGCCCATCGGTTCCTCGGGGCGAATGTTCGACGCGGTCATAAACCCATCCACGGACATGCTTATATCAAGAATAACTTTTCCCATCACGTTTCTCCTTCACTGAGTCGTAATAACTTAAGTAGTAATAACCGAAAAGCAACACCGCAGGTTGACAGAACGCAATCACAGATATTCAGGAACCTACTGAGCAGCGGGGGTTTTAGGTTGGGTTTCACTGCTTTCGAGGCCGAGTAGCGGTAAACCCAGACCCGGGATCTTCAGCAATAGGTATAGAGGGCGGCTTGATCCAGCAGAAACCTGACAAGATAGTTGTCCCCGCGGCCTCGTGTGCGATTTGCATCCCTGCAAACCACCAGGGTTGCCAGGATAAGTTCCAATGGCCTTTGACGCAAATGTGATACGCTAGGTGCCCCTCGTTAGCTTGCTGCGCTTAGCGAGTCCATGACTCGCTAAGCGCAATGCATGAACATATACTTGCCCGGGAATTTATAGCGGAACTCTAGCATCCCGCGTTGGGCTTGCATTTGGGCAATCATATCCGTGTACTCACTCGGCGTCAGGTTGGTGCCGGTCGGGTAGTAGTGAAACAGATTGGCGTGCAAGTGAAAGGGGTTGATTGGATCAAACTCCAGGATATTAACGAGAAAGATACGCACGAGCGCGCCCACTTTGATTTTAATCGGGTTGCGATCGTAGTGAAAGGGAATGCTGTTAACGGCGTATACATCGTTGGCCTGGTCAAAGTCCACGTCAAACCCGTTCATCACCATGACCAATTCGTGCTCCGCCTTGGGCCAACCCTGGGGAGGATCGACAATGAAGGCACCATACAAACCTTTGCTGATGTGTTGCGCCAGCGACATGACATGACAATGGTAGAGATGCACCCCAAACGGCTCAGCGTCAAACTCATAGACAAAGGTGCCGCCCGGTGGCACGGGTTCAAAGACGCCATCCATGCTAGCCGGATGGATGCCATGAAAGTGCATGCTATGGGGATGGCCAGTGCCGTTGACAAAATTGATCCGGATGCGGTCGCCTTCGCGCGCCCGGATCGTTGGCCCCGGCACCCGCCCATTATACGTCCAGGCCGCATACAGCATGCCCGGTACAATTTCCAGATCTTTGGTGCCTGCCACGAAATCGTATTCATGCAGCGTTTGACCGCTGGGCAGCGTGCTGACTTTGCCGTAGTCAAAATCGGTCAAGACATCCGTGGGATTGAAGCCGTTGGCGGCGTGGTTGACTTCGCCCACCGTCCCCGGCATAAACATAGTGTGCGCGCTGTGGGGGGAGGGGGAGTCTGGCACAGGAGCAGCGGTTTGCGCATGCAGGGCAGCAGCGCCCGCCAGCCCTAACGATCCAAGTGTGCCCGCTCGCAAGAAGTTGCGCCGCGTCAGAATGGCAGACATAAGCACTCTCCCTTCGCATAAATTTATTTTTAGCTTATCCTAAATTATAATTTTTCATATTGTAAATCAACTGCTGGATTAGGCAAAATTGCCAAGCTTATGTTTGGATGATAATATCATTATATATTAATACATTAATTTGATGAGGTTTTAGGATGCTCATAACAGTCACACCCAAAGCGATTGATCTACAAGCAAAACTGTTTCGTGGTTTTTCTGACCCGTCCCGCCTGGCTATTTTACAAACCTTGCGGGATGGACCCTTAACGGTGGGAGAAATTGTCCAGGCCACCGGCCTACTCCAGTCGAATGTTTCCAATCATTTGGCCTGTTTGCGCGATTGCGGGCTGGTCATCGCTCAACCGCAAGGACGCTTTGTTTCTTACCAGTTAAGTGATGAACGCGTTGCGCACTTGTTGCGGCTCGCCGATGAACTCTTGGCCGATGTCGCCAAAGGCGTGTATGAGTGTACCCGCTATAACGTAGCCAAGGAGGATCACGATGGCTAATCTGCAGACGCTTGAAATTCCTGTCGCCGGTATGGACTGCACGGAATGCACCCAACACGTCCACCAGGCCATCGCCAAGCTGCCTGGCGTGGAGTCCGTCAACGTTCTGCTGTCGTCGGAGAAAGCCATCATCCGGCTTGACCCCGGACGGGTGCAATTGGCCGCCATTCGCCAAGCGGTGGAGGGTGCAGGTTATACGGTACCTGATGCGGCAGTGCCGCCCACCACGTCAGCGCTGGGCAACTTCACCCGCCGCATTGTCACGTTGTTGGGCGTGGTATTTGGGGCCGTCTTATTGATCGTGGTAATCGGGGAGTGGTTCGGATTGTTCGAGCAACTCACGGCCCGGGTGCCCTTCCCGGTGGGCTTGGTGCTCGTGATTCTCAGTGGCTGGCCGATCTTCCGCAACGTCCTGCGCGCCGCCGTCAAACGACAAGTTACTTCGCACATGCTGATGACGCTCGGGGTAGTGGCCGCATTGGCAGTTGGGCAATGGGTGACCGCCGCCGTGGTCGTATTCTTTATGCGGGTGGGCGAGTATACCGAGAACTTCACGACCGAAGGTGCCCGCCGGGCCGTGAAGAACCTGACCGCGCTCACGCCCCAAACGGCGCGGGTCGAACGCGCGGGCGCCGAGCAAGAAGTACCGATTGCCGAAGTAAAAGTGGGCGAAATCGTCATCGTGCGCCCCGGCGAAAAAATCCCGGTAGATGGGGAAGTGATGGCTGGCCAAGCGACCGTTAACCAGGCGGCCATCACGGGCGAAGCGATGCCCGTAGAAGTTACACCGGGTGCGCAGGTGTTCGCGGCCACGCTGGCCCAACTGGGCAGTCTCCGCGTGCGCACCAGCCGGGTGGGAGCCGAGACCACCTTTGGCCGCGTGGTCAAACTGGTGGAAGAAGCAGAAGCCAACCGGGCGGAGGTACAACGCTTTGCGGACAAGTTCACCGCCTATTATCTGCCCGTGGTCATTGGCGTGGCGGCGCTGACGTTTCTCATCAGCCGGAATCCGCTGTCCACGGCGGCTGTGCTGTTGGTCGCCTGCTCGTGTTCGATTGCCTTGGCGACCCCGATTGCCATGCTGGCGTCTGTGGGCGCGGGGGCCAAGCGGGGACTGCTCATCAAGGGTGGCAAATATCTGGAGGCGCTGGCCCGGGCGGATGTGCTGCTGATTGATAAAACAGGCACGCTGACCTTAGGCAAACCGCAGATCACGGACGTCATTACCCTCAATGGGTTATCGCGCGCGGAGGTGCTCTCGGTCGCGGCTTCGGCGGAACGGTATTCTGAACATCCCTTGGCCGCGGCAGTGCGCCGTGTCGCCCGCGCCGAAAACGTTACGCTGACTGAGCCCCAGGACTTTGCTGCGGTGCCCGGCATGGGTGTGCGTGCGCGGGTCAACGGCAACCGGATTGCGATTGGCAACCACCGGATGATGCCGGCGGCGCTGGCGTTGCCCGTCATCGCTGACCTGGAACACCAAGGTAAAACGTTGTTGTTCCTGTCGCATAATGAGGAACTGGCCGGGGTGTTGGCCGCAACGGATACGGTGCGTCCGGAGGTGCCAGCCGCCCTGGCGGAAATCCGTGCCCTTGGCATCCGCCACATTGAGCTACTCACCGGCGACAACGACCGTACCGCGGCGGTCCTTGCCGAAACATTGGGCATCCCCTATCGGGCTAATTTATTGCCCGAAGATAAAATCGCGGTGGTGAAAGCCTATCAAGCGCGTGGGCATACCGTCATCATGGTGGGCGACGGCGTCAACGACGCGCCCGCGTTGGCGCAAGCCAATG
>JBBREZ010000387.1:0-6765 GCA_038225095.1 Caldilineales bacterium | reverse complement strand
ACAACATCCCCACCCCTAGTGTCCACATCACCACCAATAATCGCGCCACCGTCCGTCTGGACGGAAGATTTTTCTGGATCGATTGGTTCACTTGGTGAAGCATTTTCTGTCATTTTTGCGCCTTGATTTGATTCTATCCGTTCAGAACGAATTGACGGATCACCTGGGGTGGAGATTGAGTCGCAACTGACCGAGCAGTCGGTTGAATTGCCGTTCATGCCCTTGTAACCCATTCGGGAGTCAATACGATGAGCGTATGGCGACTGTTGTCCACCGCACGCTCCATGTTGATCAAACTAGGAATGCCAATGTCAAAGTCGCGCTCATCTACGCAGACGTGCAAGCTAGCACTTTCTAAGCGCGCTAACAATGGATCCTGAACCCACGCACTATCTTTATGGCTATAGGAAGTAAAAACGCCGTATAGGTATTTCGCCTTGACCGACATTGTGTGGTTGTCCTGATTACCGCTATATTACTGGTTACTATAATTCTTCAAGTAACAGGATAAGAAATCTTGCTTGTCTCGGTCATGACTAACTTCTTATAACAAAAACACCCCCAGCCATGCTCGGTTGAGGGTGTGCAATCGCTGGATACAAATCCTCTGCCTGGGGATGGCAAGTTTACGTTATCAGCCTGACGTTGCTGACTTGTAATTAATTCGTAGGTGACGTTAGGGTAAGTTTAGCATGATTTCTTTGCGTGTCAAGTGACAGAATTTAATAGCTGTACGCTTGTCTCGCCTATCGCTAAATCAAACGCGAGCACAGTTTGCTCGCCTTCCACCAAGAACGTACCTTCCTGGAGATCGCGCTGCGTATAGATTTGGCGCAAATCTTGACCGTTTATCAGCACGCGTGTACACGGGATTGGCGCGGCAAGCGTAAAGTCGGCGGTGGGAAAACGCGTGCTGATTTGTACCTGCCACACACCGTTCGCCTCTGGCATGGTCGTGATGTCGCTCAACGTGCGCGCCATCCAGTAGTGGCCGATGGCGGAGGTTTTCATCCAACGGGTCTTGCTGGCGTCGGGATCGTAGGCGTCGAGCCGACGTTTGACTTCTTTCAGCACCTCGAAGCCAATTTCTTCGCCGCCAAAATAGAACCCCGGCCAGTGGGCGACGAGCACGCAGGGTAATTCGCGCGCAAGGACTGGCGGCAAGCAACCCCCTTGCAAATCCTCGGTGATAAACAAATCTGGATCGCCGGCGTCGTAGCCGGTCCAGTTGCCAAACCAATCATTGGTGCAGCCGATAATGCTGGCGATGGCGATGCCTTTTTCTTTATCAGCGTGCCAGATGGGGACCTCCGGCCATTCGTCCGGCGCGACGTTGACATGCAGAAAATAGAAGGGCCGCTGATTGCCATTGACGCGCTGCGCGGCTGTCAAGGTCGCCTGGGCATAGGCGGCTTCTTGATCTCGACCAAATGCGCCGGGACTGGTGACGCCTTCACAGGGAAAACCGGCATTTTTGAGGATGGTCATGGCCGCCACGATGTAGTCAGTCAACAATTCGACCGGCGGGTCCACCCATTCATATTGTTCCCACGCTTCGGTAAATTGCCAGGTTTTCAGATCGACCACGTGTGTGTGCGTGAGCATTTCACAGGTGATGTCGAAGTTGGGCCAAATTACGTCGCGCATCACCTGCATCCATTGGTCATATTCCGCTTGCGGAAAGTCTGGGAAGCCCTGATCGACCCGACCAATCCCGGCGGGATAGGGAACCATGCTGAACTTGCCACGGATACCCTGTTCCGCGCACCATTCGCCCCACTTCAGCGCAAAGGCAGCGGGAATCGTCTGCGGCACGCGCCCAAGTTGGGCCGGATCACCATCCGAAGCGCGTGGCGCCGCGTTTGGTTGATGGCGGGCAAGCCAGGCCTGCCGCTGCGTGATCCAGTAGTGGGTGAGGTTGATCACAGGACATGAATCGTCCACAATCAAAGCCAAAGGCGTGCGGCGCAATGGGTTGCAGACGGTGACTAATAGATTGTTCATAATACCCTTTGGTCAATGGTGAGTAGCAATAGCACAGATTTTAGCCGATTTATTCAGATTTGATGATAAAGAAATGGATCCAGATTTTCACTAGTCACACCATCCGCGGGACCTTCGGCCATGCCAATGACGCCCCATAGCGGGTCGTCACTGAGGCTAGTCGCTTGCCGACGTTCGATGGTTTCCGTTACCAGTTGATGCAGCAAGGCTGAAACATTGATTGATTGGCGATCGGCTTCTTGGTGAAGCCATGTGTGTTGCCATTCTGCCAAGCTGATCTGGACGTACTTCATTAATGAACCTCCTATTCGCTATACTATACAACCTGATTATACACGCCATTTCTAACTGTGTTAAGCAGCGATTTCGTAGTGGATGTATACGCAGGTTGGGGGCAGGCAGCGTGCAGCGCACTGGTCATCACCTGAATAGATAACCCAGATCGGCCTGACCAGTGCAATGCACTCAGGTGGTCGCGTCCCCAAAATGAAATGTACCCTTTCATAGCGCTTATTGATACATGATCAGATTCGGCGTTACCTCAATATAGGCATTGTCGGCGTAGGGATCGATGCCCAAGGCTTGCCGTTCGGTCATCAGCGGTTCGTCCCATTTATAAAAGAGTTTGAAGGCGCCGAATTGCGTGTCTTTACTGACAAACGCGTTGTACTTGCCGATTTTACCCCAGGGGCCGCCCCAACCGTCGGCAGAAATGGTTAAGGCAATCTGGGGATAGCTTGTTGTATCTAACTGTGTTTTGTTGACGATCATATCATCCTGAAATTGATGCACGAGCAAGATGCGCGGCTCCTCGATCTTGTTCTCAATCATATAACTTTGCATCGTCGCCTGGACTTCATTGATTTGCTGCGCCGTGATAAAGCCGATGGGATCGCCCGGCCAAGCTTGGCCTTTGTGTGCCATCGCAAACTCTGGATCAATCGCCAGATGAACGTTTTTATATTTTAACCAAGGCAGACCAGGCTTGATCGCGTCGGCTGGCTTCAGCGCGCCGATCTGAATGTCGAGAATGACGGCAAAATGCTCCTTCTCCGCCCGCTCGACATAACTCTTCACTACTTCATCGGTTAAGAAGGCCAGGTAGCTATGATCGTCACCCGGCGCTTTAGTCGCCATGCCGTAGACCAGGTGAAACGCTGGCACTATGCCCAATTGATCGCCATTCGCCTGATCGTAGACTTTCGCCGCTTGCTTCAGCAGATCGGTGAGTTTATCCAAATCATATTCGCCCAGAATGCCCATGATCGGCGTGTCGGGCCGGCCATAATAGGTAAGCCAAGTCGTCTTATAAAAGGGTGAATTGGTCGCGGCCTTTTGCGCGGCCACGGTCATGCGCTGGACAATGGTGCCACGCTTAGGCACGGTTATAATCGTTGTGCCCGAGATCGTGGCTGGTTGGGGCCGCAGACTCGGATCTGGCAAAGTGCCGTCGCTGCCAGGGACGGCCAGCACCATGCCCACCTGAATCACGTTCGCATTGCGGATGTTATTGATCTTTAGCAAGTTGTCCATATCGATGTTGAATTGTTGCGCGATCACAAAGAGGGTGTCCCCGGCCTGCACGCTGTAATAGGTTGGCGCGGTCACGGTGCCGGTTGTTACCTGGGTTGGTGCAACGCCGGTCAGTGGAATGCTGGTCGAGATCGCGCTGGTGGATATGACGTTTGTCGCTGTAACGACAGTGGATATCGTGCTTGTGAGTACGGTGCTTGTGGGTGTAGCGCTTGTGGTTATCGTAGTGGTGGCTGTAATCGCGGCGGGCCACTGCATGCTCATCACCCGGCTCACGCCCCCCAGCCGACCCGTCAGCCGCCCGTCGAGGGCTAATTCTACATCGTCAGCCTTGCCCACCTCCACCGTAAAGCGCTGTCCCCGCCACGCGTGCCAAACGCCCGGCAGGAGCACGCTGTGATAGACGGTAGTATTATCCACCGTGACTGTAAGCGAACTGGCTGTATGCGCATAGACCCCAATCGTGTGCGCACTTTCTGCCGGTTGGGCCTGCACCCGCGCCACTAAACTCAAGCTTCCACAACTGGCAACCAGAAACGCCACTACCCAATAACGTTGTAAGAATCTCTTCATGATTTCTCTTTTCATCGATTTTAATCCTGTTTTCGCCTGCGTGTAAAGTTTACCTATAAAAGCGAGCGGCTATGGCTGGGTAATCGAAGTGGTTGCGCGCCGGTTCAGCCATAATGTCCACAAGATCACCGGCGCCAGGCTCAGGGCGGCCATCCACCAGATAATGGCGGAGATGCTCAACGTGCTGTCCAGGGCAGCGCCTACCGCAGCCGAGGCGATGGCGCTGGTCAAATTGAAAAAGGCGGACTCGGTGGCAAAGACACGCCCTAACATCTGATTTGGAACGGCCTGGAATAAAAGTTGGGTGGAAAAGACCCAGACAATCCCACCCCCAAACGCGCGCAACATTGTACCCAATAAGACGCCCCAAAGACTAAATAATGGCGCAGTGAGCAACAGACCCAGCCCGCCAATCAGATAGCCCACGGCAATCGCCCACCGCAATTTGTGTGGATTATCACCGGTGATCCAGCGCGCCATCAGTGGTCCGGCGCCACTACCAAGCCCAGAAAAGGCAAACATCAACCCCAAGCTGATGCTCCCGCCTTCGCCCATGATAAAGATTTTTTGGGCAATCGCCACTTGCAGCACTTGGAAGCCAGAAGCTAAAATTAGTGAATTAATCGCCTTATGTAATGTGATGATCAGCACATTTTTCTGGCGTCCCAAATAGCGAAAGCCATCGATGTACTGTTGCAAGGCGGCGTTAATGGTTTTATCGGCGCTGATTAAATGGTGGGTTGGCGTCACCTGGGCTTGTGCGATTAAAATAGCCGAGAGGAGAAAACTGCCACTATCAATTACAAACGCTGGATAGATGCCCCAAATGCCCGACGCCAGACCGCCCAGCGCCGCACCCAGCGCCAGCATCACCGACCAAGTGGTGGAACTGAGCGCATTGGCCGCGCCCAGCTCATGCGCTGAGACAATGTCGGGCAAAATGGCGTCGCGGGCCGGAGCAAAGAAGCCACTGATGCCCAGTTGCAGCGCCGTCAAGGTATAGAGCAGCCAAATTTGACCAGGCGTGCGTACTAGTAAGAAACCAAGCACCACCAGCGCCCGCAACAGATCGGTTATAATTAAAATTCGGCGGCGGTCATAGCGATCAGCGGCCACGCCCGCAAAAGGGCTGACCAAAAGCGGGGCCAACATGCGGATCACAAAGAGTGAACTGATGGCTAAGCCGGACTTGGTCAGCATGCCAATCAGGGCCGCTGACGCGATCAGATCAAACCAGTCGCCGAGCAGGCTAACAATCTGACCATACCAGAGATTACGAAAGTTGTGATTTTTGCGCACCAATGCCAGATAGCCGGTCGGCGTTGGGTCGCTACTTGTTGCGGATGCCATAAGATGATTGCCCTTCATTGGGTAACCGGGTTGCTGTTTTTGACAACGGGTCGGGGTTAGCCAAATCGTCCGGCCCGTTTGGAAATCAATTATACTCGATCAGGAGGAGGAACCATTATGAAAAGTTTGCAAGATCAAGTGGCAATTGTCACTGGGGGTGCACAAGGGATTGGCGGCGCAACCGCACGGCGATTGGCCGAAGAAGGGGCGAAGGTGCTGATCGCCGATTTTGACTTGTCCGCCGCCCAAGCGAATGCCGAACGAATTCGCAGCGCGGGTGGCGTGGCCGAACCGCTGGCGACGGATGTCTCGCACACAAGCGAGATTCAGGCGATGGTCGAAAAGGCGGTCGAATTATGGGGTCGGCTCGATATTTTGGTCAACAATGCCTGGGGTGGCAAAGAGCCCGATGGCAGCGCCTTGACACTGACCGAGAGCGCCTGGGATTATGCGATGAATGTCATGGTCAAGTCGTTGTTCCTGGCCACCAAGTACGCAGCGCCGCATATGCAAAAATCTGGCAAGGGCAGCATCGTGAACATTTCATCGGTGCATGGCCTGTTGGTCGCGCCGGAAAAGCTCGCCTACGAAGCCGCTAAAATGTCCGTCATCGCAGTCACGCGCCAGACTTCGATTGACTTAGGGCCAATGGGCATCCGAGTCAACGCGATTTGTCCCGGCCACATCTTGACCGAACGTATGCAGGCACGCTGGGACAAGAATCCCTCGTTTCTGGAACTGTTCAAGGCGCAATATCCGCTCCGCCGTGTGGGCAAACCCGAAGATATCGCCAACGCCATCCGTTTTCTTTGCTCGGACGAAGCCTCTTTCATCACTGGGCATGCGCTGGTGGTCGATGGCGGGATCACGATCCAGTTTCAAGAAGAATTAGGCATTGCCCAGGCCCAATTCTATCGCGATCACCCGGAGATGAATCTCCCCTAGTCAGGGACCAACGGGTAGGGGTGAGGGATGGCTGAGCCCATGTGGATCAAGGTAAGGGAAGATGGGTATTTACAAAAAGAGACTCCTGTGTCAAGCTGCGGACGGGCTTTTGCTCACCTGCACGTCGGCCTTTCCTGACCGCGCGGCCCAAGGCCGCCCCGATTGTCCGCACACACGCCCTCTGCCTCGCTTTGGCCTTCCCAGCCGCGGAGGCCTTGGCTGCCGCCCTTGATGGCCTGACGCCTTGTTGAGCGCTTGGCGGTCGCATCAATAAAAGCCGTAAAACCCCGCACGCTTTTCAGCTGCTGCTTGAGCCTAATGGCCTTTATGCCTTAGCTTGATCCATAGGGGACAAGCATG
>JBBREZ010000386.1:0-6766 GCA_038225095.1 Caldilineales bacterium | reverse complement strand
ATTGTCGGACCGCGCGCTTCGGAGATGATTTCGTTTTTTACGTTAGCGATCACTCAGAAAATTTCGCTTTATAAGCTATACCGGCTGGTCTATCCCTATCCCACTTATTCAAGCGGTATTTTGAAGGTTACTGACTTTTTTGTGCGTGAGACGCTCAGCCATCTGGGTCGTGAACTTTTTGCCTATCTGCGCTATCGTTTTGCCAAACCCAAGACCTAATCCACCGCATTATAACGCGCCAGTGCGTAACCAAGGCCAGCGGTGGCGCTGGTGATCAACACGCAAGGTGATGCAGACGATGCTCTGTTCATTATAGGCGTGTCTGTTGCGCCAACCGGGCGTGGGTGCGGCGGCGCAGCCTCAGCGTTGGGGTCGAGTAGCGCAGTTGATCGTCAATGGCTTTGCGGAGAAGAGTCAGCAGTGATTGTTCGCCAAAAAAGTGCTGACGATAGTCGCCATCGCCAAAGAAACCACTGCGCCGTTTGAGCAGATTTAAGCGCAATTTGTTGTCGGGCAGGTGATTCTTGCCGTTCAGCAAATCACGGATGGCAGAGGAGATCCACGGAAACTGTTCGAACAGGGCTTTGATTTCAGTGACGGTGCGGTCTACATCGGCTTCGTCCTCGGGATTGACGGCGTCGATCAGCGCATCAATTTGTGCTTGAAGCGCAAAGAAGGGCGGGAAGCCCCCACCCGCCAAGCGATGAGGACGCATCAGTTCGAGATATTCAGTGCGATTTTTGGAGCGATAGCGGTTGATAATTAGCCGCACGTACTCTAAATAGGCTCCCAACAGCCAAAGCACTTCATAGGCGTTCCAAAGCTTGAAGTTATGCCACGCCTTATACGAGCTCGCCACCAGCCGGTCGTGCATGTCAATGTAATTTAGTGTCATTGTCTCCAGTGCTGCAAAGGCGGCGGCGGAGTAGTCGCCAGTCTGTTTGGCCTTGAGCAGCAGATCGGCCATCAAGAAAATGCTGGCATGGGTAATGTAGAGCCCTTTGGAGTAAAGCGGGTCAATGAACCCGGCGGCGTGCGCCAGCAAGGCGCAACGGTCACCGACAATGTGGTGGGCGGCGTATTGCAGGCGGTCAATGCGTGTCCAATCGCGCACTGGATGGGCATCCTTGAGTTGCGCGTACAAATCGGGGAATTGTTGAATGAACGCGTAAAACTCGGCTTCGGGAGACAGGTCATCGCGCTGGGGATAGAGGCGCGGGTCGAGTTGCAGACCAACACTGCACAGCGGGTTGGTGGCCTGCGGATGGTTGTTAAACGGGATCACCCACAGCCAGCCACCCTTGAAAATGTGGTGCAGCGTTCCTTCCGATAGCGGATAGGGATGGCCAAATGCCTGCTGGGAGAGGCCGGTGTTGTTGAAACAGGGCACGTCAATCATATGCGTAAAGATGGTGCGCGAGTGGGCAAGACAGTCGCGGTGCCGCCAATTGAATTTATTGGCAAGTAGCGATTTCATCCCACCGGCATCAATGATGTACTGCGCCCGATAGGTTGCGCCCTTGTTGGTGATAATTTCCACGCCGTCAAGGCTGAGGTTGATATCCTGAATGAAAACACCCATTCGCACCGTTGCGCCGTAGGAGATAGCAATCGCGGTCAGGAAATAGTCCGAATCCTGGCGCTGGATGTGGATTTCGTGTCCGTAAGGCAGCCGGGGGATGACAGCTTGCAGACTCTTGCGGGCGTCCACGCGCTGCCCAGCTGTGTGATGGACGAAACTAAAGTGGCGTTTGACCCCGTGCGAGGTGCCGATGTAGCTGTAGAAGTTCTCGGAACTGTAGTATGCGAGTTCTGGCACATCGTAAAACTCCGCTAGGGCACGCATGGCTTCAGACGTTTCGAGGATCATCGATTCGCCAATCGTAAAGCGCGGGTGCGTACCGCCTTCGAAGACGATCACATCCATGCCGTTGCGGGCGAGGATGGCGGCCAGGGTGGAGCCACCAATCCCTGAACCAATGATGGCAACGTCATAGACTTTTTGTGCATCGGACATCTGAGTAATTCTCCTGAATGGCGCAGAGCGTTGAAACGCCCTGCTGAAAGGCAAAACTCGCTTCAGCGAGCTGACGCCAGTATGTTCAGCGTACTTTGCATAACAGACTTTGGTTGAAACCGCTGGCGATTTGTTTGCTTGAGAAACTTACAGCAATTTGCGCCACGCCCAGATAAGTCGCTGAATGACCGTGACCAGCACCAGCGCCGCAAAAAGACAGAACAGCAGGGTCATTCTAGCAGGGAAAGCTAGGAATAGACAGTAAGCGACGACCGTCTCTGCGCCACCAATCAGCCCGACGGGCATGACAATCGTAGTCATCGTCTGCGCGTCGTGGGCGCGGCGTTTCTCCAGAATGGCAGCAAGGTACATCCACGAGGCGGAGTTGACGTAGAAACTCGCCAATAGGAACGCCAAGGCGAGATACCGCTCTGGCGTGGACGCGCCAAGCACCAACCCAATCGGCATGACGGCATACACGAAGAAATCCACGACGATGTCCAGGTAGCCGCCAAAATCGGTTTGCTTGGCATGCTGGCGCGCGATCAGCCCATCTAGCCCGTCGAGCGCGCGATTAAGCAGCCAGAACGCCAGCGCCCAGCCATAGCGCCCCTGTGCAGCGAAGATCGCCGCTCCCACCCCTACCACCAGCGCGACAAGTGAGAGCAGAGCCGGTGAGATGCCTGGCAGGCGGCGTGCCACGGGCGCGCCACAGCGATCTTTGAGTTCACGTAAAGAGGCATCGAACATCGGTTATCCTTTTGTGATATAGAAGACAAAATGGGCAAAATTTTTACATCTACGTGAGAATTACCTGGAAAACGGGCGCGCTCGGTTATAATTTTCGGATGAGCAGCCTTCTCATAAGACCGCGACAAATGTTGGATGGACAAGTATGCCCAATCGCACCCACTGTGTCATAATATAGCTGACCTGCCATGGAGGCGACCCACACGAAAGGGATAGTATGATAGTAATGATTAAACCCGCATTGATTGAGCCGCTCAACTTGCAGATTCGCCGTGAATTTATCAACATGTTTAGCGGCCGATGATGAATATCAAAACTATCTTTGACAACGCCGCGCAAATTTATGACCAGACGCGCCGCCAATATATTCCCTGTTTTGATGATTTCTATGGCACCGCCCTTGATCTGATCCCTTATCAACGTGATGCCGCCATCAAGCTTCTTGACTTGGGGGCGGGGACCGGTTTGCTCGCCGCATTGGTCGCCGAAGCCTTCCCCAACGCTCAGATCACGCTGTTGGATACCTCGGGTGAGATGCTCAGCAAGGCCCAGGAACGTTTCACGCGCCAGGTTGAGCAGGCATCGTGCATCAATTATCATACCTTAGACTACATTCATGCGGAGATTCCAGGGCGCTACGATGTGGTCGTTTCCGCACTATCCTTGCACCATGCGCCGCCGGCTGATTTGTGCTCGGTTTTCCAAAAAATTTATGCCGTGCTCGCTGACGGTGGGAGCTTTATCAATGCCGATCAAGTGTTAGGTCCCACAGGGGCGCTGGAAGACCAGTATCAACAAACTTGGTTGCGCCAGATTCGGCAGCTTGGCTGCACCGAACATGAGATCGAATTAGCCTTGGGTCGCATGCAAGCCGACCGCACATCCACCCTGAATGACCAGTTGACATGGCTCAAGGCGGCCGGTTTTGAACAAATTGATTGTTGGTACAAACATGTTCGCTTTGCGGTTTATGCTGGTTATAAGCCAAAATAATCGCTGAAAATTTAACGCAAGACGCAGAGTCGCAAAACTGTTTACGCTGAGAAGGCTCTCAATCAGCGTTTATTTGCAGCTTAGGCATGGAGGAATTATGAAAAAAGTACGCATCGGCTTTATTGGCGCGGGGTGGTGGGCGACGACCAACCATATTCCGTTGTTAGCTAAGCGCGAGGATGTTGAACTGGCCGGGGTGTGCCGCCTCGGCCCAGAGATGTTGCAGACGATCAAGGAAAAATTCGGCTTCCCGTTTGCCACCGAAGATTACCATGCCTTGTTACAGCAAAATCTGGACGGCGTGGTCGTCACTTCGCCGCACCATGTGCATTACGAACATGCGCGCGCGGCGTTGGAGGCCGGTTGCCACGTGATGGTGGAAAAACCGATGACGCTGAACGCTGAGCAAGCCTGGGCTTTGGTCAATTTGGCCAAGGAACGCAATTTGCACCTGATCGTGCCGTATGGTTGGCATTATAAGCCTTTCATCCAACAAGCCAAACGGCTGATGGAAGATGGCGTGGTCGGTAACGTCGAATATGTGCTCTGCCACATGGCCTCGCCCACCAAGAGTTTGTTTGGCGGCGGTGGCGCACCACCTTCGCAATGGACGCCCACCGTTGCCGCGCCCGATCCGGCCACCTGGCAAGCACCCGAACAAGGGGGTGGCTATGCGCATGGACAAGTGACGCACTCGTCCGGCTTACTGTTCTGGCTGACCGGGCTGCGCGCCAAAGAAGTGACCTGTCGCATGATTTCGCCGGATTCCGAAGTCGATATGTATAATGCGGCGACCGTCGTCTTCGAGAACGGCGCGCTTGGCACGATCTCGGGCGCGGCTACCTTGCCCGATGGCGTCAAGTTCCAAGTCGACATTCGCATTTTTGGCGATCAGGGCGTGCTGCTGCTAGATGTGGAACGGGAGCGTGTGGAAGTGCGCCGGCACGATGGCAAAAACCAAAGTTTTGGCATTCCCGCCGATGCGGGCGAGTACGATTGTGACGTGCCGCCGAACCGTTTTATCGAATTGATCCAGGGACATGGCGTCAACGATTCGCCCGGCGAGGTGGCGGCGCGCTCGGTAGAACTGATCACGGCCATGTTCCGTTCGGCGGCGCAAGGTGGAGCACCTGTACAAGTGTAGTGGAGAATTTGCATGGCTAAAAGTATTGATTTTCTGATCGATGCCGATCAGGGGTTGGCTGATTTCGCCAACGAACTGAATACGCTACTCGACATTGACCTGCAACCTGCGGTAATTGACGGCAAAGCCTGCTACGCCTTTCGTGCGATGACGCTCACGCTCGACTTGTATGAATTGGCGTCCACAACCGGCGTTGGCAAAGATGAAGAGTACCGGTATCACATCTCGATCAACGGGATCTTTGGCAGTGAATTACAGCGCAAAAAGTGGACAACCGATTGGTCGCATTCGATCCTGAGCAGGCTTAAGGCGCACGAATATCGGGTCAAGCGTGCGGATCATTTCACAGCAGTTCATCGATGACCAGAACACGTAACTCTGTCACCCTGCGCAGGTCTTTGTCATTGGTGAGGAATGCTTGGCAGCCGGTGGTCAAGGCTGCGCTAATCTGCAAGGCATCTGGCGTGCGTAGGCGATATTTTGCGCGCAAGATCGCTGCTGTCTCAGCGACACTGGCATCAATAGTGACGAGCGTAAAATGAGGACTCATCGTCAGTAGAACGCGATATTGCGTTTGAAGGTAACGACTCAGCCCCCGTGTAGACAGGTAAACACGTAGACAGGGCATGCTCCCTATTTACGTCCCATCTACTGATGGGCGTCTACCTGTTTACCTAGCGTAACGCTCCACCTGAGTCGTTACGTTTGAAGTTGAGTATTGCCCTGTTGGATCGGCCAACTTAAAATTTCAGTCAGCGTCAGGGTGGAAGTGATTCCTTCGAGAACACCTTCAACAATCTCTTTGAAAATGGCAGAGATGATAACATCATAAGCGAAGTGTTTCTGTACGAAGTAGATGATTGGGGCTGTGTCAATGCCAAGCTTTGTTACACCTTGCCAAGCATCTGAGACCGTCATTTGTCTTGTTGCTCCCATTCACCACGTAGTTGATTTACATACGCCTGCGCATCGATCTCCTGCCAAATTTCAGCCCCTAGACCATGCAGATTCATAATGCTAATTGAGGCTACCCCTGGGCTGCTTGAAGCTTCTTTAGGCAACGCCTGAATGAGCCGTTGTGTGATCGTTTGAATTAACTCTAGCTGTTGTTGCAGCGGCAAGGGTTGAATCCACTGCTGGTCGATTTGTTCTAGGTTCTTTTGACATTTCATTTTTGCAGCAGCAGCAGGGTTAAAACCCGCAACTGACAAGAACAAGTGCCCGCAGGCACTAAAGGCCTAGTCGCTGAGGCGACTTGTGATGGTTAGCGGGAGCCCTCTGGGCGCGAATTTATTCGTGCTGGTAACAAATGTCAAAAGAACCTAGTGTGCTCATGTGATCTGCTCCTATCGTTGATAAGCCAAAAAGTAGACATCAGATTAGCCGCATTCGATCTATGAGTGGCACAGATTATTCATGAATTTCGGTTGTCGCCGCCAGACCATTCAGTGTGACGATCATTTGATTTAGTATATCACGTCCCAGAATTGCCATTGCATTGTGGCGGTCGGCGGCAACCCGCACTTTACGAAAATGATGTGGACCTAACTGCAATGTCACTTCGTAAATGTCTACGATGCTACGGGTGCCAGTAATCGTACGCAGCGCAACCTGAGCTGTTCTGCGGGCGTTCATCTGACGCTGTACAGCCAGTGGTAGCAACGTGCCGTCAGCGCCAGAATCGATCAAGGCTTTTACGCGAATCTGCTCACCATCTTGACCAAATGGCTGGACTACAATTTCTACCATAGGCAGCGAAGGCGAATAGTTCGAATCGTAATCGTATGTGTACACAACTAATTCTCAAGCGATTCAAAGCGTGGCGAATGTACTACCCATTCTTCTAAAGGTTCTTGCTTCAC
>JBBREZ010000385.1:0-6771 GCA_038225095.1 Caldilineales bacterium | reverse complement strand
AATGATCATATGCAAGGCATGGACAAGCGTCATGATGAAGTAAATGATGAAAAAAAGTTGGGCCTGACCAGGCTTGTCGCCCTCCCAGCGAAAGTTGAACGCGGGCACTAGATGTTCGCGATAATCTAAAAAATATTCAAGCCCTTTGAAGCCCAAAAAGAGCACACCCAGCACGAGGGTTGCCAGCATAAACCGGATCATGCGGCGGCGTTGGCTGTGCTCACCGGCGTGGACGGCCAAGGCGACGGTCAGACTGCTGGTGAGCAACACGACGGTGTTGATGGCGCCGATACTCATGTACAGATGATGAGCGGTCGCTTTAAATATATCGGCATAGCTGGCACGATAGATATAAAAAGCGGCAAATAGGGCGCCAAAAAAGAGTACTTCGGTGGCTAGGAAAGTCCACATGCCCAGCGTGTTCGCTTCGTGCTGCTGCTCGGCATCCTCAAAATGGTGGGCGACGATCGATGCGCTTGCCGAATGCGTTTCAGTCACGGTGCAACTCCTGTCGGACTTCACGGATACTTTTAGTCGTCTGCGGGGTAAAGGTGCCATCCGAGTAGTATTGGTAGGGTTCCGCGGTCACAATCGGAATTTCCGCAAAATTCTCGGTGGGTGGCGGTGACTCAATCTGCCATTCCAACCCGGTGGCACCCCAGGGATTGTCACCCGCGATTGGGCCTTCGCGCATTGACCAGATCAGATAGATCAAGGGCAAGATGTAGCCGATGGCCAAAATCGATGCACCGGCGGTTGACAGCACATTTAGCACCTGATACTCGGGGGCATAGGCATAATAACGTCGCGGCATACCCTGATAGCCCAGAATAAATTGCGGAAAAAAAGTCAGGTTAAAGCCTAGAAAGATCGTGATCGCCGAGACCTTGCCCCACCACTCGGGATACATGCGTCCGGAGATTTTGGGCCACCAAAAGTGAATGCCACCTAAATAGGCCAGCACTGCGCCGCCGACCATGATGTAATGGAAATGGGCAACGATGAAATAGGTGTCCGATACATGGACATCCACCGGCAACGTCGCCAAAAAGAGACCAGTCAACCCGCCAATCGTAAACACGGCGATAAAGCCCAAGGCATAAAGCATGGGGGTGTCCCACGAGATCGAGCCTTTGTAGAGCGTGGCTGTCCAGTTAAAAACCTTGATGGCCGATGGAATGGCAACAGAAAAACTGAGAATCGAGAAGATCAGGCTGGCGTAGATCGATTGGCCAGAGACAAACATGTGGTGCCCCCAGACCAGAAAGCTAAAAACCGCAATTGCAATGCTGGAGAAAGCGACAAATTTATAGCCGAAGATCGGTTTACGCGAAAAACAGGTGACCAATTCGCTGATCACGGCCATGCCAGGCAGAATCATGATATAGACAGCAGGATGGGAGTAGAACCAGAAGAGATGCTGAAACAACAGTGGATCGCCGCCTAATGCCGGATCAAAGATGCCCACATGGAAGATTCGCTCCACCGCCACCAACAGTAGCGTCATCGCCAACACGGGGGTTGCCAGCACCATGATCAGGCTAGTGGCATACATCGACCAAATAAAGAGCGGCAGGCGAAACCAGGTCATCCCCGGTGCGCGCATCTTGTGTACGGTGATAATAATGATTAGCCCAGTAAAGATCGACGAGAAGCCCGCGATGAGGATGCCGACCGCCATTGGAATTACACTAGTCGTGGAATAGGTAGTGCTATAGGGTGTGTAGAAGGTCCAGCCAGTGTCTACGCCACCACTAATTAAGGCCACAATGGCGAAAATGGCGCCAACCATAAAGATGTACCAACTGGCTAGGTTCAGCCGGGGAAAGGCCATGTCGCGTGCCCCAATCATGATCGGCACCAGGAAATTGCCCAGCGTCGCTGGAATGGAAGGAATCAGAAAAAAGAAGACCATGATCGTGCCATGCGCGGTAAAGAGTTTATTATAGGTCTCCGGCAAAACTAGATCACCCTGCGGCGTCAATAATTCCAGACGCATAACGGTAGCGGCCAACCCGCCCACGAAAAAAAAGACCGTAATGGCGACCATGTAGAGCAGGCCAATGCGTTTATGATCGGTCGTTAGGAGCCACGATTTTGCGGTGTACGCAATGTTGATATAAGAAGGCTCACGAATTTTCAGAGCCGGTGCAGTTGCACTCATGGTCGATTCTCCATATAACTGAATGCTTATCATCCATCACGATTGGGCGTCACGATTGGCGTCACTATTGGGGCCGCGTCTCGGTGCCGAGCGACTTGATATATTCCACAAGTTTCACCAAATCGTCTTCACTGATCTGTTCAGCGTAGGTTGGCATAATCGGATCATACCCGCCGGCGGCAATCTGCGCGTTTGGGTCAATGATCGAATCGCGAATATAGTTTGTATCAGCCAAGACCGTTTGACCATAAATGAGTTGCACGGGCTTGCCGTACACCCCGACTAGCGACGGCCCAGCGCCATCGCCGGACGGGTGATGACACGCCGCACAGCCCAGATGCTGAAAAGTGAGGGCACCCGCTTGGGCCATCGTTTGGGGCGGCGTCGCTTGTGTACTCGATGACGTATTTTCGGCAATCACGCCGCCTGAGGCCGTGCGATTCTGGTCCAACCAAGTTTGATAATCTTTAAGGTCCATCGCAACCACGCTGCCGATCATACCGGAATGTTCAGTGCCACAGTATTCGGCGCAAAATAGATGATAGGTGCCCGGCTTGGTGGCCTGAAACCAAGCTACCGTGTAGCGCCCGGGCAAAACATCGTGTTTCACCCGAAACGCAGGCACATAAAAACTATGGATGACATCCTCAGAGATCATGGTCAAGCGTACATTGCGCCCTACGGGCACATGCAATACGTTGAGCTCGCGTTGGCCGGTGGGATATTTGAACTCCCACATCCACTGGCGGCCCAGGACATAAATATCCATGCCATCTTTAGGAACAGTATAGAGGTCAAAATAAAGCCGTGCTCCCCAGCTAAATATACCCATCGAGAGGATCAAAGGAATCACAATCCAGGTTGTTTCGAGCTTTAGATTCTCATTAGGGGCATTGGTACGGTCAACATCTGTCCCCCGCCGATATTTAACGGCAAAATAGATGATAAGCCCAGCCACCGGCACGGCAAACAACAAGGCGAGCAACACCAACACCAGAAAGAGCGAGTCTACTCGGCCAGAGACGGTCGATGCACTGTCGGGCAAGAACGGTAAACCTTGCACAGTTTACTCCTTAAGCAGAAACTCAGTTAAGCGTAAAATAGAAGATTAGGCGATTAGAGATTGGGAGATTAAGTACGATCAATCTCTCAATCGCTTAATCTCTCAATCTCCTGCTTACCTTAATCATATTGCGTGACCAGTCATCACCGCTACCTGATGACGATTAACTGACTAGCGGCGGCTGCACCGGCAGCCGGCGCAACATTCCCCACACCCATAACCCAATCCCCAACACCGTCGCCACCGCAACCAGCCGCAGCAAGTTCATGATGAACAAACTATATTTACCCGTCATCGGGTTGTAGTGAAAACAAAGGAGCAAAAACTGATCGACGGGCGAGCCGATCTTAGCGGCGGCGGCTTCCACCAAGCCTAAACGCAGATCGAACGGTTCGTACTCGATGCCGAACAAGTAACGGGCAATTTTCCCTGCGGGCGTCAAAATGACAAGGCCGCTGGGGTGGGCATATTCCTTTTGGTCGGCGACGTAGACATAGCGGAAACCAATCTTATCTGCCAAACGGTCAATCGCTGCATGTTCGCCGGTGAGGAAATGCCAGCCAGCTTCTGTTCCAGGGCGTGCATAAGCGTCGATACTTTGCTGCTTAACCCTCGTTGCAACTGCTGGCGTCTCTTTTGGATCAATGCTGATCATCACCACGTCAAAATCTTTGCCCACCGTGAAATTTAGTTTCTGGAGCGCATTCACTAAGCCTTCACGCTCTAACGGACATAGGTTGGGACATTGAAAGTAGCCAAGCAACAAAATCACCGGTTTGCCATGCAAGTAGTCACCTAGCTGCACGCGCTGACCGCGCTCATCCACAAATTGCTCGGTCAATGGTGCCTGAGTATCTAAATGTTGGTCAAAGCCAATCGCCTTGAGAATATCCACTGGCTGTTGCGACGGATCATGGGCCCAGGCCAGCTTAGACGGTGTCAGCACAATCAGGATTAGCAACATCAGTAGGCTGATTGTTAAGGCACTGCGCCACTTACCGTGTCCAGGGTTAGCGCGTTGTATTCTCATTGCCTGGCTCCTGTCCACCCGCACCTTCCATCTTGTGTGCATCATCCAATCCGAAACGTGGCGGTTGATCCTTGCGGGCTGGCAAGCCACGCTGGAGCAGCAGCGTCATGGCCCGATCAATCGGGATGCGCACGACGCCAGCCTTTTGATCCACCCAGCCATAACTGTGCAGATTTGCATTCGCCGCATTGAGCAGGGTTTGTAAATTAGCTTCGGCATTCACCACCGGAAACGCACCAGGTGCGGGCGCCACGGTGGCAACCACTGGCGGAATTTGGGCCCGTGGCACCAAAGTTTGACCCTGCCACGTCGACAATGTCCACCAGAGAATTAAAAAAATAATGGCAGCGACAACGAAGATGCTCACGATAAAAAGCACCGCTGCCCGGATATTAAGCGGGCGCACCTCAAAGCCGCGGTTCAAACTTTCGGCGGGAATGCTCGTTAGCGCGTTATCAACTTGCGCATCACTTTGTGGGATAACAGGGCTGCTTTCAGCCATGACCAGGCGCCTCCTGTAATGAACTTACTTGTTGATTCAACGCCGCGTCATTCACTGGCAATAAGGCTCGGCGTTTCAACCACCACAGGAAGACCGTGAACCAGAGGCCGCCAATCGTGATCGGGGTGACAATATCCAGCCAATGTAAATGAAAGTGGCTCGGATAGAAAGCGGGCATCACCAACCAATAAACGTAGACCAGATCGACCACGAGCAGCCACAGTGCCACCCTGGACAGCCATTCACGACGGCGTTTCAAGCGGGCCGATAAAAGCAAGGCGAAAGGGATAACAAAGTGGCCGATTAAGATAAAGATCGCCAACCACTGCCAGCCGCCATTCACGCGGTGGATATACCAAAGGACCTCATCGGGTAGATTGCCGGCCCACATGATCAAGAATTGTACAAAGGCTAGATAGGCCCAGAAGAGCACCACCGCCATTAAGAAATTGCCCAGATCGTTAAAGTCCTTGTTGGTGACAAAGTTAGCCAATGGCTCCCATTTGGTCAGTTGTGTTAACGCAACAATCATAAGGCACCAGGCAATGAGCACTTGTTGCGAGACAATGAGCATGCCAAACACCGTCGAAAACCAGTGTGGCTCAAGCGACATGATCCAATCAACTGCCGCAAAACTCATCGTAAAGGCATACGCCACCAAGGCCGGCCCGCTGAACAGACGCAGGCGGTGCCCGACAGCCAGCGAACCGGTGCGGTTCCAGTTGCGCGACCAGCGGTCCAACAAGAAGGCGATGCCAATCCAGAGTACGAAGAAGATCATCGCACGAATTAAGAAGAAGGGAACGTTTAAGTAAGGTTGTTTATGTTGCAGCAGCGGATCAGCCGCCACTTCTGCCGGTCGTGCCCAGGGGTATAAGTGGGCCAAACCAAAGCAGAGCGGGATAAAAAGCAGCGCCATCAGCACAGTCACGAGGGCGCTAACTTCGTGCACACGCCGGGTAATCACTCCCCAGCGCCCGCCACTCAGATGATGCACCATCACCCAGGCAAACCCACCAAGCCCCAGGCCCAGCCAATAGAGCCAGGCAAATAAATAGGACTGGAAAAACTGTTGCAAATTCAAAAGCGCCCCCAAAATGCACAGGACAACGCCTGCCCCGCCGACCATTAAAGCGCGGCGCTGGATGCGGTCAATGAAGGTTGTTAACGCCTCAGTTTGGTTCATGAATCTAACCTATAATCTTTTACTGATGAGTGATCAGTGATCTAGCGACCCGACAGTTTGCCTTTAGCCTGAATTTCAGAGAGACAGCGCTGATAAAGACCGGTTTCAACGGCGCAAACCAAGGGCCTATCAGGTTAATTTCCACTGGTTTGCTATCAGAATCGATAACTTTGTCCGGTTTTCGCCCTGGTCTTCTCTCTGAAACTGGCCCGATTTCCAAACTGTCGGGTCGCTAGATAAGTGATGAGTGAAGTCATCTCACTTACCAGGGTGTGCGTAGGATGGGTTCGCCGCTTCACCGGTGCGTGTAACCGCTCATCATTCTGCGGCGAACCCCATCCTACACGAGTACTGCGTAACATGACTCACTTATTACTCTTCACTCAATGTTAGCTAGCTAAGCAAGAGAGATTAATCTCTCAATCTCCAATTTTCTATTTTACACTTTACGACATTGACTCATCACTCGTCACGCATCATTATTTACGCGCCGCATCTAACGTCGGTTGCGCCGCTGGCGGTACATCGGACGCCTTCGCATTCTGGCTCAATTGCAAGGCCCGGATGTAGGCAATGATCGCCCAACGGTCGGCAGGCGGGATCCGGTCGCCATAACTGTACATCGCCCCAAAACCATTGCTGATCACGTCAAAGAAATGGCCGACCGGCGCATTACGTAAATTATCTTGATGGAAAGAAGGCGGCGGCGAAAAGCCACGCTGCACAATCATGCCTTTGCCATACCCATCATAGCCGTGACAGGGCGTGCAGAAAATGTTATAGCGCTGTTGTCCACGCGCTAGGACAGCCTGCGTAATGGTAAAGG
>JBBREZ010000384.1:0-6811 GCA_038225095.1 Caldilineales bacterium | reverse complement strand
CAGGCACGGGGTTGACAACGGTTACGACAAAGCTAGCCTTATCACTACTGCCAGCCGCCAACGCACCAATGCTTTTCGTACAAGTGCTACCAGCAACAGTGTTTGGTAGACACAACCAACCAGAACCAATGAACGTTGTATTCGCTGGTATTGGCTCATGCAGGATTACACCAGTCGCATCTTGGTTACCAGTGTTGATGTAACTCAAAGTATAGGTAATGCCACCACCGGGGACAACGCTAACGCCGCCATCACTTTTTGTGATCGATAAGTCAGGCGCGGCAATGACGGGCGTTGTTTTGCTAGCGTCATTGTTGGCAGATGTAGGATCGACGCCGTTAGCACCGTCGTCGCTGATGGACGCATTGTTAGCAATTTCGGTAACACCGGCAGGCACGGGGTTGACAACGGTTACGACAAAGCTAGCCTTATCACTACTGCCAGCCGCCAACGCACCAATGCTTTTCGTACAAGTGCTACCAGCAACAGTGTTTGGTGGACACGACCAACCAGAACCAATGAACGTTGTATTCGCTGGCACGCTCTCGGTGAGCATCACACCGGTTGCACCTTGATTACCGTTGTTTGCGTAACTCAAAGTATAGGTAATGCCACCACCGGGGACAACGCTAACACCGCCATCACTTTTTGTGATCGATAAGTCAGGCGCGGCCGCGAGGAGCGTTGTAATGGTGTCACTATTGTCAGTCGGTGTAGGATCGCCAATATCATCAATATTAGCCGTATTGCTAATCTCAGTTATGCCGGCAGGCACCGAGTTAACAACCTTAACGGCAAACTTCACCGAATCCGGTGTATTGGCTGGTATTAAAAGGAGAGAAAGTGTACAAACACTGCCAGCATTTAAGTTGGGCAGGCACACCCACCCCGCTGTACTAGCACTCGCCACATATTGCGTGTTGTCGGGTACAGGCTCGGTGATCATGACGCCCACCGCATCCACTGAGCCGACATTGGTGTAGCTCAAGGTATAAATAATCATATCGCCTGGCGCCACTGCCGTCACATTGGCCGTTTTGTGAATGACCAAGTCCGGTACGCTACCCCCATAGACTTTCTGTCCAACCAATGCCTGGATCACGAATATAGCCAATACGATTATCAGAAAATGGCCGAGTCGTCGCCCTAGGAGCGCAAAAGCGGCGTAATGATTACGCATAAAATCTGGATTCCTTTCTGTGACCACATCACCTGCGTCCACTGGGCTGTGATGGCGAAGTCATCCAGACGCACTGTCAGTCAATTGTAATGTCGAGTTTCGATAAAATCGTATATACTTACAGCGCTTGAATTATACTATTATTCATACACTAATCTTTATATCTTTAACTATAGTCCATATTCTTTGCTCTGATCCTGTCAATTCGCTAACAGTTTATCCCTAACCGCTTATTCGTTGTGATCACTAAGTGCTATCCACGCTAAACGCGCAGGCGGCTGAGCTTTACATTATGGTCTTCGCTGCCAATCTATAGGGCAAAAAAGTGGTGAATATGCTATATCATATAGGCAAGAACATAATATTTACATTATACCGCTAAACCGTGACGCTTGCGCCTTTCAGTCTATTTATGAATTAGTCTACTATGGCTTCAACCCAAATCAACCAAATCGGTCCTTTTCAAATTCGCGAAGAACTCAGGCGCGACGCCTTCTCGACCACCTACCTAGCCTTCGACCCAAGCAATAAGCAAACATTAGCCCTGCGCATGCTAAATCCTGAGTTTGCTCGTGACCTGAGCTTTGCGCGCCATTTTATGATGGCTGGCCAAACAGCAGCGCGCCTACGCCAGGAAAATATTGTTCGCGTGTATCAAGCAGGCGAAATCGACGGGCGCTGTTATATTGCCTCAGAGATAGTCACCGGACACACGTTACTTAGTGTGTTAATCCGGCGGCAAAAGTTACTTTCGCCCACGGAAGTGACCGACATTCTCCAACAAATTGCGGCTGGGCTTGACTACATCCATAGTCAAGGTCTTTTATACCTTGACCTTAGTTTTCGTGATATCTTAATCAGCGAAGATGGTCATGCAACGTTGACGGATATCGGTATGCGTGAACTCCGGCAAGCTAAGCCGGCCCAAGGCGCAGATGGTCCAACCGAGCAAGCGGACAGCCTATCGGCTTTCACAGCCCCAGAGCAAGCCCGCGGCGATGCACATATCGATCAGCGCGCAGATGTCTACAGCCTGGGCATCATTGCTTATGCGCTCTTGGTTGGCAAGCTCCCTTTTGAGGCAGCCGACCCGGCCGCCCTGAGAGCCGAAATTATCGAACAAGCACCACCCAATCCAATATCGATCAACGCACGCATCCCAACGCACATAGCCGACGTCCTGAATACAGTGTTGGCGAAAGAACCGGCCCAACGCTATGCCTCGGTTGGAGAATTTGTCAGCGTCTTAACCCGCAGTTTGCTGTGGGAAACTGATGCAGAAATGTTGGCCGGCCTAACCGACGACAGTCCAGCCTCTGCGGTTGAGCCCCAACCGCGATCAAAACGGGGCCTGGCCATTTTTGCAACTGCCCTGTTAACCATTGCTGCGCTTAGCTTAGGCACCCTGTATGCACGACCGGCCTTGTTCAACCAATTGGCAGCAGTGGGTTTTACCAATCATGCGGGCGAGATTACATCTACAGAATTGCTAGCCACACCTGTTCAACCAGTCTTAGTCATAACGGCAACGCAAACCGCAGACATTATCGCCATCAATGAAGTGGCAGCTATGGCTTCGACGGCAAGTGTCATCACCGCAACCGCAGCAGAAATGACGGCAACCCAAGCAATAACGGTCCTAGCAAAGAATACAGATAGTCCGACACCAACGATGCCAGCGACGGCAACAGCAACCAGTGAGTTGGTTTTGATCCCTACGTCGATGCCAACAGAAGCCACGGTGATTGCGGCCCAAGCAGCCAATACCCAAGCAGTCGAAGGCCCAGCGATCATTACATCAACCCTGGCCCCAACGGCAACCAGTATGCCAATCAATACAAATACAGTAACACCGACCGTGCCGCCTTCAGCAACATCAACTCTTGTACCAACCAATACCAATACACCGACAGCGACGGCAACCCCTGCACCAACCGATACAAGCACACCGGCGCCTACGGTAACGCCAACGAACTCAATTACGCCAGCGCCGACGGCGACGGCAACCCTTACACAAACCAATACAAGCACACCGGCGCCTACGGTAACGCCAACGAACTCAATTACCCCGGCGCCGACAGCGACGGCAACCCTCACGCTTACGACTACGCCGTTGCCCACCGCTACGGCGACCAACACGGCCTTGCCAACCGCGACAAATTCGCCGCTGCCGACAGTTACATTAAAGCCAACGGATACCTTGACGCCCGAACCGACAGCGACGGCAACGGCTAGCGCAACGGCCCGCGCAACGGAAACCGCGACAAATACAAACACACCGGTGCCAACACCTACCACAATCGTTTTACCAGTGGACACGAGTACGCCGGTGGCAACCGATACGTCTACTGCCTTGCCTATCGCAACCGCTACCGCCTTGCCCATTGCAACACCGACCTTGGCGGCAACGGCTACCCTGACACCAACGCTGACGGCGACAGCCACTAGCCTGCCGACAGTGACGCCAACCAGTCTACCCACAATTGCACCAACGGCCACCGCAACGCGCGCGCCCATCCCACTATCGTTTGACACCACTACATTGCGCGCGCCGCTGAATGATGGTACAGCCCGAATGCGCGGCGTTGGTCAACCCGGTTACACAGTGCAGGTGCTGGTGAACGATGCCGTAGTCGGCACGACGGCGGTAAGGCTGAATGGAACTTGGGCGCTGGCGGTTGTTTTGGGTAAACCTGGCAGCTATAAGCTCGGTGTACGCGCAGTCAATGCCAATGGCCGGGTCTTGCCATCAACAACTCGCCCGATCACAGTGACGGTGCCGACGCCAACGCCCATTCCAACGCCCATTCCTAGGCCCATCCCTACCGCCACCGTCACGATTGGTGGACTGCAACTAGTTGCCCCAGGGAACAATGCTGCGAATTCGGGTTTGCAAGAATTTCAGTGGGCAGCCAATTTTACACCAGACCCAGGCTTGGCCTTTGAAGTCGTGTTCTGGAAAGCCGGCCAAAATCCGATGATCAGTGGCTTTGGGCTGGCTGCGCCGACAACGAAAAACAAAATCACAGTCAATCTAAATGACCTTGATGCAAAATTGGGTGATTTGCTTGAGCCAGGTGATTATCAATGGGGTGTGTTGCTAGTGCGCACATCACCCTACCAACGAGTTCAGTTTATGGGGCAGTCCCGCACATTCCGCTTTGACAGAAGCGCCAGTGATAATGGCGGTGGCTCGTCGTCCGGTGGTGGTCAGAAGTCAGGTGAATAACCATGTACAATTCTAGTAAAAAAAATCATCTCATCAGCAACAACCGCCGCTGTGCTCTGAGTATTGCGCTCGCAGTAGTGGTGCTAGCGTTACTCTGGACGGCTAATGCACGCTCATCACCGCTGCCGGTTAGTATCAGTGATTGGTTGACGGCGACGCCGCTACCGGAAATTCTAGCCAGCCGCAACGCGATTGCCAAAGGGGATAGAGTTTATGTGATCGGCGGCAAGAATCCCACCGATAAACCGAGCGCGCAGGTCTATACGGCGCAAATCCAGATTGATGGTTCACTAAGTGCATGGCGTAGCACGACACCGCTACCAGTGCCAGTTTATCTACACGCGGTGGCCGCAACGGATAGCTATCTTTACATGGTTGGTGGCTGGGATGGCGCCCACACCCGTGCGGAAGTGTGGCGCGCGGGGTTTGCGGACAATGGATTGGGCGCTTGGGAAAAGATCAGTGATTACCCAATCGCCCTCGACTTGCATGAAGCGACCATCGTCAATAATCGCCTTTATGTACTCGGTGGCTGGAACGGCTCAGCCCCTTTAAATAAGGTTTACTATGCGGATATTCTAGCCAATGGGCTGGGAGCGTGGACGCCAGCGCTCGAATTGCCAGCCAAGTTATATCGGCTTTCCGTGGCTGCTGCGAACGGGATTATTTATGTAACCGGCGGCTATGATAACAACGCAGCGCAATCAACCGTGTATTATACAAAGGTAAATGGTGATGGTTCACTGGTTGGTTGGCAGCAGACAACCCCATTACCCGCCACGCGCTATTATCATGAAACGGTCGTCCAAGATGGTAAGCTCGTTGTGATCGCAGGCAAAAATGATACAACAGAATATAACAGTGTCTATGCTGCGCCCATCAACCTTGATGGTTCCTTAGGCGCATGGAATGCGCAACCGGCTTTGCCAGAATCACTCTATCGTTTTGCAGCCGTCACCGTCAGCAAAGATGGCTCCGATTTTATTTACATTTTCGGTGGCCTGCATAATCAGGACTACCGTCAGAATGTCTATCATTCGACGGTGCCCAGCCCACCAACGCCAACCAGTACGCCAGCGCCTGGGCCAACACCAACCCCGCTGCCCAGCATCACCCTCCATCTGCAAAATAACCCACAACACTGGGTTGCACCAGGCGAAGAAATCACTTATACCATTTTTTACCAGAACCAGGGTGTGAAAGAGGCAAAAGATGTGGTGATTACCGGCGTCATCCCGGCCGACACTGAACTTGTACCAGACAGTATGACTACAGGGAACGGCACAACCTCTACCACGACTGGCACGGCGGCCGGCGACACGATTCTTTGGCATTTAGCTCAGTTGGATGCGAATGCCAGTGGTATGGTGGGTTATCGCGTACGCCGCCTGCTAGCGCCTACAGCAGTTACCCAGCGCGCCCTTGGCATCACGAGCGCTGGGCCTAAAACGGTCGGCGCAGACGCACCGATTAATTACCAAATTACCATAACCAATTTTGTGCCGATTACCTTGACCAATGTTGCGGTTTTCGATATTCTGCCGGAGGGCGCTAGCTATGTCAGTGGCGCAGATCAATCACCGGTGAATAACATCGCACAATGGACTGTGCCAACATTGGCGCCCGATCAGGTGCTTACGTTAAATTTGACGGTCACCGCCCCGCGCTCACTGATCAACAGTAACTATTGGGTTACAACGGACGAAGGCGCCCGTGCCAAAGGAACAGGAATTGTGATTACGGTGGTCAATAATACGCCATTGCCCGTCAATGGTGACGGTGTAGCGATTGTCAATGACAAAGCGAAGATAACCTGGAGTGTGAATGGGCAAATCAATGAAACGGCGAGCAATCCAGCCTTCAATCCAGCTTTTCCATTATTCATGCCCTTAGTAACGAAATAAATCACGCAAAGCATGCGGGCGAATGTAGGTCAGCAGGTTCAGCATGCCAAGCAGCGTTTTACAGCCCCCTAACCCTCCCCTAGGAAGGGAGGGAACCGTCACGGAACAGACGATGAATCAGTTCCTCCCCTATCCAGGCTTCGACGTGAGCGACTCGACTGAGCGTTCGACTGAGCGCTCACGCCGAAGTCGCGTCGAACGTCTCAGCCGAACGGGGAGGTTAGGGTGGGGTAAAACTCAGGGTTTCATTGTGACTTTGGTAGAACATCGCTTGACGCCCAGTCACCTTGGCCCTGATAATAATCGCAGCACGATTGGAGAGCACAGAGTTCGCAGCGTGGCGCTCTGGCCTGGCAGATTTGGCGACCGTGGCGGATCATGTTGATGTGTAAGGCATAGAAATGCTCTGGCGGCAATAGGGCTTCCCAAATTGCCTTAATTTTAACAGGGGTGGCGCGATAGTCGCTGACCCCCAGGCGCTGGCTGATGCGTTGGACA
>JBBREZ010000383.1:0-6835 GCA_038225095.1 Caldilineales bacterium | reverse complement strand
CAAATTGTAAAATGCGCCCCGGTTTGCCTGTCTCAAAACGAACCACCACAGCGGGCGCTTCCGGCCAGTCGGCAACCGGGCGTTCCACCGTGAAACCATCCTGGGTCAGGATCGCAGCCAGTTTGTTGGCCACGTCGCCGGCGCTACGCGTGGGGCTGGGGATTCCGACTAAGGCAACGGCCGTATCTACCAACCGTTGCGAATTGACACTTTGCCGGATCTTTTCGACAAGTGGCGCTGAAAGTGACATAGTCATGCAAATCTCCACAACAAAATTGGGCTAGAATCATTCGGTTGTAACAAAGTCAAGCTGCATGATGCTATTATATACCCTGCCAGGCGTTGAGCAAACCGCCTACGGTCAGGAAGGGTGGACCCAGGATCACGAGCAAACCTTCCGGTGATTCATAGTTGATTGTCCAACGAACCTCGGTTTTTCTGCATAGATGTGCGCTCAGACTATGCTATGTTATACTTAACCCTATCCACAAATATCATTCTACTACAAACCGAAGGAGGAACCAATGGCGTTTAAGTTGAGCTATAGCACCCTGCGTTGGAAAAATCCAGATTTGGAACGTGCCCTCGCAGAACTAAAAAAGGCCGGTTGGGCCGGCTGGGAAGGTCGGCTCTCACTGGATTGGATGGGCACACCCCAGCGTTTGCGCCGCATCTGTGACAATGTGGGGCTGCCCTTGGTGGTGTATACCGCCAGTGGCTCACCCGATAACCGGGATTGGGAAAATGTCGAAGCGAACAAGCGGCGGATGGAATTTGCCGGCGAAGTGGGCGCGGATTGTTTTATGTTTATGAACGGTGACAAACCAACGAATCGCGCCGTCAACCATGACGATCTGCGCGCGGCCGCTGAAGGCGCAGAGATGTGGGCCGAATACGCCGCCCAGTTCGGCCTGGAACTGAGCTATCATATTCACACCAATCTGTTGGTCGATAGCACGGAAGATTGGCAATATTATATGAGCTTGCTCGATAAGGCCAAATTGTGTATCGACGTGTCGCATGCGGAATTATGGGGCTACGATGCCGTGGAATCGCTGCGTGATTTTCGTCAGCAATTGAATTATGTCCACTTGCAAGACTATGCATCGACCTCGCAGCGCGAGGATGGTTATCACTTGCCGGTTTGGGTGGACGTGGGCCAGGCCGCCAATGTAGATTTTGTGGGTGTGCGCAAGGTGCTTGAGGAGATCGGCTACAACCGTTGGGTCACCGCTGTGCCAGGCGAACCGATCCCTGGCGCCGAAGACCCGGTCAGCGAGGCGAAGCGCAGCAAGCGCATGATGGACTATTTGAAAGGGCTTGGGTATTAAGCGCGGTGATGAGTGATGAGTGAATAAAGGCGAAGAATGTTCTCCTGTCACTCATTACTTATTACCCTCTGTCCATCGTTAGAAAGCTTTGTTATGCTATAATCGAAAGGTAAAATACAGTGTATTTGAATGTGTCGGCAATGGATTGGAGAGACATAATGACCGAACAGTTGCGTTATATCACCGATGAACAGGGCGCACGCGTCGGTGTCGTCTTAGATTTAGAAGCCTATCGGCGCTTGATGAATCAAACACTCTCCGATGCGGAGATATTGCTTAGCTTAAGTCAGGCTGAGTTGAAAGCGCTAGCTGAAAGTATGTTGGCTCCTGCTGCTCAGGCTCGGCTCAATGATCTGTTAGCGCGCAATACTCAAGGGCAGCTTTCGATTGAAGAGACGAATGAACTAGATCGGTTATTAGAGCAAGTTGATCAATTGACGATCCTTAAAACGCGTGCCATTTATACACTGCACCATCAAATAAATATGGCTCCATCGGCATGAGCGTTTATATATCAGCTCAACTAAAGCGACGAATTCGTACCCACTTTGCGAACTGTTGTGCTTATTGTCACACGCCAGAGGATCTCACAGTTGCTATCTTTGAGTTTGAACATATCATTCCGCTTTCTGCTGATGGAAAGACTAAGTTTGAAAATCTTTGCCTTGCCTGCCCTACCTGTAATCGTTATAAAGCGTCTCGTCAAACCGTCCCCGATCCACTCACGGATGACATGGTCGTGTTTTTTCATCCTCATCACCAAATATGGTCTGATAATTTTGTCTGGACTCAAGCTGCTACACACCTGACTGGGCTAACGCCAGTCGGTCGAGCGACCATTTCTGCGCTTAAAATGAATCGTCCACAATTAATTCGTGTGCGACAGATGTGGGTCAAAATGGAAAAATTTCCACCATTGTTTGAAAATTAGCCACATAAAAAATGCAACTAGCATTCTCGATAATAAAATTTATGATTGCCGAAAACGCTAGTTGCATTCTATAAATTTAAAATCCCTTTCGCTTATCGATCACATTCAGCGGCTTTTCACCCTTCAAATAACGCTCTAAATTCTGCATAAAGAACTCGAAGATCGCGCGCGGGCGGTGTTGGGATGCCCCGGCGCGATGCGGCGTGATGATCAAGTTGGGCGCGTCCCACAGCGGGCTATCTTGGGCCAAAGGCTCTTTCTCCGTAACATCCAGGCCTGCACCAGCGATCTTGCCCTGTTGCAACACTTCGGTAAGCGCCGGTTCATCGACAATCCCGCCGCGCGTGACGTTGATCAGGTAGGCCGTCGGCTTCATCTGCGCCAGTTCCGCCTGGCCAATCAGGTGATAGGTTTCTGGGGTGAGTGGGCAAGCCGTCATCACGACATCCGAACGGCGCATCAGGTCATGCAGATTCGCGCGCGTGGCTGGTTTCAACTCCGCAATATAATCTGGTTTATCGCGGCGCATCGGGTCAATGGCAAGAATGGTCATGTCGTAGCCCTGGGCGCGCTTGGCCATTTCGATGCCAAAGCCACCTAGCCCGATCAAGCCAAGGGTGCTGCCAGAGAGTTCGATCACCTCTTTGCTTTCCCACAACTTGTGATCTTTATTATGCACGGCCAATGGCAACTGGCGCGTCAACGCCAGCAGCAAAGCCCAGGCATGTTCCGCCCCCTGGCTGGCGTAAAGCCCAGCCACATTGCTGATCTGCACCTCATCGCGCTCGATGATCGCGGGAAATAGAAACTTTTCCATGCCTGCGCTAAACGACTGAATCCAGCGCAAGTTGGGTGCGGCGGCGCAGACCGAAGGCAAGAACCAACCTAAGATTACCTCTACATCCCATGCAAAGCGGCGACCTTCTTCTTCATCATCCACATAGATAATTTCATGGTTGCCTAGCTTTTTAGCAAGGTCGCGAAAAGCTTGGATCTGCTCCTCCGTAAAGGGGTAATAGAGCATGATTTTCATATTAGTTTCTCCATCAAACGTTTTGTTTTAGGCGAACACAGCTAAGGAAGCATCCAGGATCTCCGCCTGTTCAATCTGACCGAAGTCGAGCTTGATCAGGCGGTCTGCTACATCACAATAGGGTCATCATAGCTAATGACAATCACTAGTTTGCCACGTTGCTGTAATTCGGGCAAAAGTTATCGATAAAAATATCTCAAACCTGTCGGGGGGCCAAATATGTGCATGAAACAGGCGCTAACGCCCTAAATGCCAAACTTCGCCGCCTAACGTTATCGCATATAATGCCATGTTGGCGGTCGGTAATAATGCAACAACAATGCGCCCTTCCAATCCTTGCCCCAGCAAATTCCAGGTCTGCCCACCATTCTGTGTATGGTAAACGCCTTGATTCGTTGCGGCGTAGAGCGTTGGCTGCTGGGCATAATCATGCGGCGCAACCAATGCCGTGATACGGAGCGGCTCATCCAGAAAAGTCTGTTCAAAGACGAATTGCTGATCGCTTGGAGGCGTAAAGAGCTTGATCAACCGGTTGCGCGTCGCTAGGAAGATCGCCTGTTCCATTGGATCAAGCGGCCAGGCCAGCGCCACGGCTGGCAATTCGGTATGAAATTCAGCTAGACTCGTCCAGCTCTGTGCATTATCGGTTGAACGCCAGAACTGGATGCGATGGTTGCCCTGGTCGTCGTGTTGTGCCGTGACCGCACAAAGCGTACGGTCATTGCCATAATCTGGTGAAAAGACAAGCTGCAGCAAAGTTTCATCTCGCCAGGGAACGGCTACGGCGATGGGCTGGTTAGCGTTGGTTTGCCAAAGATAAATTTGACCTGCCTCGTCACCTAAGGCCAGCATCTGATCCTGCACAAAGTTGGGCGAAGGCGTCAACAACGTGAGCTTGGACGCGCCATTTAGGCCAGATTCGCAAAGTTCCCAAGTGGCATTGGCTGGCCTATGGTAGAGTTCGCCTTCCGTTGTCACAGCATAGAGCGTGGTCGTTTGCGAATCGCCAGTCACAGCAAAGGCGGTAATTTTTAGGGGCAATTCCGTATTCAGCGCTTGCCAATGCGCCCCCTGATCGGTGGAATAGGCCAATGTCCCTGCATTATCTAACGCAAAAAGATCGCCGCTCCGCGCCAACTCAACTACCGGCGGCGTATGGGCAGCCAGTTTGCCAACTGCTTGTTGCCAACTTTGCCCGTTATCGTCAGAAACATAGATGCCCACATCGAGCACACCAGCAATTGCTCTCCCCGTGGCCCCGATGCCAAGCGAAAGAACAGTCACGCTGATGGCTTCACTGGCCACCCAAGTCTGTCCACCGTTCGTTGACGAATAAATCCCATTGCCCGTACTCGCTAAGATAGTCTTACCGTCGGGCGCTATCGCTAAACAATCGATGCTCTGCTCGACTAATTCGGCACTCAATGCCGCCCAGGACGCGCCGCCATCCGTCGAACGATAAATGCCAGCCGTTTCTGTGCCCACCAATAGTAACGGGTCTGTTGCAAAATTGGGTGACACTGCCAAACATTGGATCGCCGTATCGGGCAAACCTACGCCAGCATCGCGCCAGGAGCGGCCCGCGTTGCGCGACCGGTAGAAACCGCCTTGCGCCGTCCCCGCCCAGATCACTTCGCTGCTGGCAAAATCCGGCGCGCAGGCCAGGCAGAGCACGTCCAGATCAAGTAACCCAAACGTCGAGCTTTCCCACTGTTGACCACTATCTTGCGAGCGAAAGACGCCTTCTTCGGTAGCCACAAAGAGCGTCTGGTCATGCGCATAATCGGGCGAAATGGCAATGGTCGTGATCACGCCCAGCCCCGCCCACCCAATCACTTCCCCCCAAGTCTGGCCGCCATCAAGCGTGGTAAAAAGTCGCCCACTGCTGGTGGAGACAAACGCGCATAGCTCCGTGGCGCGATTTTGTGGCGCAAAACTCACGGCTACCGTGCTTGGATCATACAACCCTGCGGTGCTTAGCGTCCAGGATGCGCCGCCGTCCGTCGAGCGGTAAACACCGGCGGCTGTGGTTGCCAGCGCCAGATGGTCAGTGGCAAAATGGGCTGAAAGCGCCACGGCAGAAACGGCGCCGCCGTACCAGGCGCCAATGCGTTGCCAGGTTGGTTGGGTGTGTGACATTGTCTAAATCCTTCTAAATCCTGAGCGCAACTTGTTTTTTGAGGAGTGAGACATTTCCTCGTTCCGGACGCTCCGCGTGGGAATGCCGTCTGGACGCCGCGGATGAGTACATCCGACCGCGTCCCTGCGGTCATGTGCGCCACTCGACGCTGGAGTGTGCGGAGCGAGCCGCTTTGTCAATCCCCATTTCACGGATTAAAATCAACTTCCTCATCCCGGTTTGCCCGCGGCTTATGCACCAGCACCTCTGTCGTCAGTGCCATCAACGCGCCGCTGACGCCGGTGCACAAGGCCGCGTGTAAGATGGACACTGGGTCAACAATATTAGCCGCCATCACGTCCACCACCTGCCCACTCAGCACGTCAAAGCCACAATGCTGTACGCCGCTGCCAATGCGCGCCAGGATCGGGCTAGGTTCAAAGCCAGAATTGCGCAAAATTGCGCGCATTAGCGCAGCGAGGGCGCTTTGGAGAATGGGAATTGCCAACGCTTCCTCGTCCGGTAAGCTAAGCTCCGCGAGCGCGGGCAGACAGCGCAAGTAGGCCACGCCACCACCCGGCACAATGCCATCTTGCAGTCCCAACCGCACGATATGGACTGCCTCTTTCGCCCGCTCTTTGAGGGTTTCCTGCTCCACTTCGGTGGCACCGCCAATGTTCAAGAGCGCAACGCCGCCCAGCAATTTGCCGGCGCGTTCGAGCAGGCGTTCGCGTTCGCGGCCATAACCAGCTTTGGGCAGTTGCCGCCGCAATTCTAGATTGCGCTCACGAATCGCGGCTGGGCGACCTTTGCCGCCGATCAGCGTGAAGCCCGAACGAATTGCCTGGATCTCGTCCGCCTGGCCCAAATCGTCAAGCATGGCGGCTTCGAGGCGTGTGCCCGCTTCTTCACGAAAAACGATGCCGCCCGTGAGTACGGCCAGGTCTTGTAAGACATCCGTCTTTTCCGGCCCAAGCCCCGGCGCGCGGATGGCAAGCGTGGACATCGCCTTGCGCGTTTTATTGGTCACCAAGATACTGAGCGCGCCTCCTGTGATTGTGGTCGCAATCACGACCAGCCCGCGGTCGCCAACCGCACGAATTTTTTCCATGATCGGCAGTAATTCGGATGCCTTTTCCAGGTTGCGATTGGTCAGCAGCACATAGGGGTTTTTGAGCATAGCTGTGCCCGCATCGGTGGTGAAATGGGAGGAAACCCAGCCTTGGTTCCAAAATGTGCCCTGGATGTAGGTGCGGTCATGCGTGCGCGCATAATGCGTGCGCACATCCACCGCACCCTGTGGCCCAACTGTGTCGAAGATTTCCTCGATGTAGCGTCCCAACGTTTCATCCCCTGTAATCGAGGTAGCCAATGTCACAATTTGTGCCGGCGTTGCCAACGGTTGTGCCTGTTTTTCCAGG
>JBBREZ010000382.1:0-6835 GCA_038225095.1 Caldilineales bacterium | reverse complement strand
CACCAGCGACGTCCGATCTGTTGACCGCCGATCTGACGGCCAGTGATTCCCTGGACGCAAACAAGTTTGGCTTTGATGACGAGCCGCCAAGCAATCGTCGCCTTTGGGGCTGGGTGGGCGCAGGCATCATCTTTGTGAGCGTCTTTTTGTGTGGCGGCGTCTTCGCCGCGTATACAGGCTGGCAGATGGTAAGCCAGGGCAGCATTAGTCAAGCGACGGCCCGCGTAAATACGTTGGCCAGCGCGCCAACCCCCATCCCACCAGTCTATATCGTGCTGACAGCGACCAGTCCAGCGCCGGTGATCACGCCAGCGCCGGCGACTAGTGTGGCGGTCGCGCCGGTATCTAATGGCGCAGCGCCGACCACGACTTTTCCGGTGGCTGTCACCGCCACGCCAGTGGTTGGCGATCAGCAAATCATACCGGTGACGCCCGATAATAGCCAAACCACCGATCAACAATTGGTATTGGTTGCCACGCTGCCACCCGAAAATCAGGCCACCCCGCCAGCCGATTTAAGCCAGAAATTGCCAACGCGTCGGCCAACGCCCATTTTAGATATTCCGACCAGTACACCGCTCGCCGGTGAGACCGCAGCGCCGACGCCCTTGCCGCCGACCCCAACGCCACTGCCACCCCAAGGTACACCGGTGATCCAGTTTGGTGCGCTTGAGCAGCAGGTGAACATTCATGGCTGCACCGGGATCCGTTGGCATGTTGAGAATGTCCAGTCCGTCTATTATGAGAATCAAGCGGTCAAGGGCGATGGAGAACAGGAAGAGTGCATTGATAAGCATTTAAAAACCTATAAACTGGCCGTCATTCTCTACGATGGCAGCACCAAGATCTACACGACCACAGTGATGCCGCTCTTCCCCACCAACACGGTGACGCCAACGCCTAGCTTTACACCGGAAATTATCCCAACCGAAACGTGGACGCCGATCCCGCCAACGGGCACACCGACGCCGAGCATACGCTATGCCACAACGATGGCGCTGAAGGATGGTGACCATCATACCTGTTCGGTTGGCAACTGTGAGATTGGCCTATTAGTCACCAACAGCGGCGATACATCCGATAACATCTCGGTAACCATTGTGCAGGCGGGCGCCTGGTCACCCCAGCTTTGCCGAGCCGATGGCATCTGTTCGGACAGCAGCCTGCCATTGAACGGGATGGGACCCGGCAATACCGCCTATGTAAATTTCAAAGTGACTATTCCTGCGGATGCTGTCGGTCAGACAAACTCTTATGGTTTTCGTTCGATCAGTAATGGCGCTAACGGCGCTGTCATGTCGGACATCGTCAATGTAGCTGTTGAGGCAAAATAGTGCGGTTACGCTTATGAATTTTCTCGTGATCTTTGCCGTTATTGCGCTGTTAATTGGGTTGAATGCCTTTTTCGTCGCTGCCGAATTCTCAACCGTTAGCGCCCGCCGCGCCCGCCTGGCGCAACTGGCAGACGAAGGCAACCCAACCGCCCGCCAGTTGTTAGCTATCCTCGAAGACCCGCAAAAGCTGGATATGTATATCTCCTCCTGTCAATTGGGGATTACGATTGCCAGCCTATCATTGGGTTTTTATGGGCAATCGCGCATGATGGCCGAGCTTGCGCCCCAGTTGGCGCGGCTGGATGGGCGAATGCAGGTGATCGTCCAATCCGTGCTCGCCGCGCTGATTTTGATCATGTTGACCATGCTCCAAGTCATTCTTGGTGAGCTCATTCCCAAAAATGTCGGCTTGCGCTATCCCGAACAGCTGTCGATTGCGACCGCTGGCCCTATGGCGTGGGCGCGCACGCTCTTTCGCCCCTTGATTTGGGTTTTGAATGGGGCAGCGCGGGCGATTGTACGCTTACTCGGCGTGCAGACCATGAATGAACATGCGCACATCCACTCGCCAGAAGAGATCATGATGCTGGTGGAAGAGAGCAGTGCGGGGGGGGTGCTAGACAAAGAAGAGCGGCGCTTATTGGTCAATACATTACAATTGCGCCATCGGACGGCGCGCCGGGTGATGATCCCGCGCAATCGAATGTTGGCCGCGGCCATCGATGAACCACTGACGGCGATGCTCAGTTTGTTGGCCGATTCACCCTATTCACGCTTGCCTTTGTATGAAGACTCGATTGACCAAATTGTGGGGGTGGTCCATATTAAAGAATTGTTGCTGCTGTTGCATCGGCCAGAAGCTATCATCAGTGAACTGGGAACGCCTGCGACGGAGACCACGGTCAATCCTTCTTCGTTGCGCAGCATCATGCATCCTGCGCAATTTGTGCCCGCTTCCACCTTAATCGAAGACGTGATGACGCAAATGCAACGTCATCACCAGAATCTTGCCATCGTGATCGATGAATATGGTGGCACCGCGGGCATGATCGCCTTTGAAGATTTGGTAGAAGAGATTATTGGTGAATTTCAAGATGAGTTTGACACAGCAGCGCCCGGCCTAACGCTAACGCCTGACAATCGCATCGTAGCCAGTGGCGATGTGAATGTCGATGATCTGAATGAGTTACTCGGCCTCTATTTGCCAACCGACAGCGTCAATACGATTGGCGGGCTGGTGATCAACGTGCTGGGCAAAATTCCGCAAGCGGGTGAAGAGGTGAAAATTGCCAATATCCCGATCCGCGTTGAGAAAATGGAGCAGAATCGCGTGGCCAAAATTAGTATTGGAGCAACGGCAGCACAGATCAAGCAGTTACAGGGGCCAGAAGCATGAGTGAAGTAATTCTGCCCCTTGTGATCATCGGCAGTTTAATTCTGATTAACGGCATTTTTGTCGCCGCAGAATTTGCCGTAGCAGGCGCCAACCACACACGGGTTGCGCAAATGGCCGAAGCCGGTTCGCAAGGAGCGCAGCGCGTGCTCACAATCTTGCGCAATCCGCGCTTGATCAACCGCTACCTATCGACGGCGCAGGTTGGCATTACACTGGCCAGTTTAGGGCTGGGCATGTATGCGGAACCTGTTTTTGCGGAATGGCTGTATGCGGCGTTGAACCGGCCTGGTTGGCTCAGTTTCGCCACGGCGCGCACCATTGCCTCGGCGTTGGGCGTTATTTGCCTAACCTGTTTGCATGTGGTGCTCGGCGAGATGGCGCCCAAGTCGCTGGCCTTGCAAGGGGCGGATGCCACCGCCGCCCAGCTTTCCGGTTTTATGGCGCTGGCCGGACGTATCTTTCGCCCTTTAACCATTTTGTTTACCTGGAGTGGCGAGCGTCTATTGCGGCTGGCGGGCATGCCACCAGTCGATGCCTCGGCCCATATGGTCTCATCGACGGAATTGGCTTACATTGTCGAGGAAAGCGCAGAAGGTGGTTTGCTTGAACCAGAAGAACAAATTTATCTAGAAAACGTGCTGGATTTTCATGATCGAATTATTAGCCAGGTCATGACCCCGCGCACGCGTATGCAAGCGCTGTCGAGTGTGGCAACGCAAGCTGAGGTGCTTGATTTGATCAGCGAACATCGCTATTCGCGCTATCCGGTTTATGCGGAGAATCGCGATCATATTGTGGGTGTTTTGCATGTGAAAGATTTGGCGCGCTACCTAAGTCAGGCGCATACTGATTTTGCGTTAACGCAATTGATTCGCCCCGCGGTCTTTGCGCCTGAATCACTGCCGCTGGAACAGATGCTCAAACGTTTTCGCAAAGAGCATATCCAGATTGCGATGGTTGTCGATGAATTTGGCGGCACGGCGGGTCTGGTCACGTTGGAAGATTTGGTCGAAGAGTTGATTGGTGAAATCCAAGATGAATCGGATCAGGAAATTGCGCCTTTCGAAGAAATTGCGCCCTCTACGTTGCGCGTGCGCGGCGACCTGTTATTGGACGAGTTGAACCAGCATTTCGAGCTAGATCTGGAACATGAAGAGGCGGAAACCGTCGGTGGGTTGATTATGGCGTTGCTCGGCCACATGGCGCAGCCAGGCACACGCGTACGCTATATGGATGTCGAGTTTGAGGTAGAAAGCGTCGAAGGGCTGGCGATCAATACCGTCATCGTGCACCTGCCGCACACCATTGATCAGGCTGCGCAGAATGGAGAAACCAATGACTGATCTTGGCGTGAATATTGCGATTCTCAACAACGACAGGACAGGAAGCAAGCCAGCGCACCGAGTTTGCACGGTGGTTGGCGCGGGATACGAAGCCAGGCCGGAAGAAGGGCAACAAGCAGACAAAGGAGCAGGTTTGGGCGAAGGCAATAGGACTGAAACGTAAGGACGTACCGCATGAGTTTCTCTGAAGATCCGATCTATAAGCGAATTCGCGATACCGTACTGCGTTTAGCGCACGCGCCCAAACGCGTGGTGCAGCCGGTCGTCGAAACCGAGACGAACGCACGCACGGCGGTACGCCAGGTCGCGCGCAGCCGGGTCAGCGCGCTGCTCCAGCAACTACGCGCCACCTATGGCTATACCTATGCTCACGTGCAGGAAAAGACGAATCTATCGCAACAGTTACTATTTGATATCGAATACCAAGAACGGCGTTTAACCTTGGATGAATTACGCTTATTGGCCCAGTGTTATGCGATCAGCGTGAATGACATTTTGGGCGTGGACATTGAGTAGTTCGGGATGCGGAGTGCGGAATGGTCTAGAAGAAGCCGCGTTAGACGAGATTTACGGTAACTTGCGTCAGGATTTTTACTGTGCCATTAGGCCGCTTTAATCGGTTATGAAGAGGAATTGACATATGCATCAAAAACGCACGCCCGCTGGCCCTGGTCAAGAATCAGTTTGGGATTATCCGCGCCCGCCGCGCCTTGAGCCGAGCGCCCAACGAATTCGCATTGTTTTTAGCGGCATCACGATTGCCGACACCTGCGCCGCTCAGCGCGTGCTGGAAACCAGCCATCCGCCGGTCTATTACATCCCACCCAGCGATTTGCAAATGGCCGCACTGACCCTAACCATCCACCATAGTTGGTGCGAATGGAAGGGGCGAGCCAGCTATTACACCGTTCACATTGGTGAACGCAGCGCTGAAAATGCAGCCTGGTTTTACCCGACGCCGACGCCGGCATTTCGCACGATTCAAAATTATGTTGCGTTCTATCCGTCACGGATGGATGCCTGTTATGTGGATGATGAACTGGTGCAGGCGCAGGCTGGGGATTTCTATGGCGGGTGGATCACAAAAGCGATCGTTGGGCCGTTCAAGGGCGACGCAGGGACACGCGGCTGGTAGGATGAATGAATTCACCCTCTGATGTACAAAACACGTTGAAACGTGTTGGAGCGCAGTGCGTTTTAACGCACTTTCTATACCAGGCAGGGATTCGGGAACCCTTTGGGTGCCTTGCCATCCCTGCGTAATTCATTCCGCACTATCAAATTAGCATGAACGGTGCCTATGGCGCTCCAGCTCGAAGTTCAAACCGCCGTCGCAAAAATTAATAAATATGCCAGCGAAGAAAGTGGTGACACCGTCGAATTGGTAGAACGGCCACAAGGCGGCCTCAGCATTGTGATGGCCGATGGCCAACGCAGTGGGCGCAGCGCCAAGGCGATCAGCAACATTGTCGTCCGCAAAGCGATCAGCCTGCTGGCCGAAGGTGTACGCGACGGCGCGGCCGCGCGCGCCACCCATGACTACCTGCAAATCCAACGGGGCGGTAAAGTCAGCGCCGAATTGACGATTGTCAGCATTGACTTAGTCACCCAAACCTTGGTGGTCAGCCGCAACGCCCGCTGCCCCATTCTGTTGCGCCAGGGTGATGAGATGCGCTGGCTGGATGAAGCGTCCGAGGCGGTTGGCATTTATCGCAACACAAAACCGACGATCACCGAATTGAGCTTGGCCGACGCCATGACCATTGTGGCCTTTACCGACGGCGTTTGGGCGGCTGGCTATCGTACTGGTCAAAAGATTGACCTACCCAATATTTTGCAACTGACCGATCCAATCGGCGCGACCAGCGCGCAAACCGTAGCTGATGCGATCTTGGCTGCCGCGCTCCAACTCGATCAGCACCGCCCCCATGATGACGCCAGCGTGCTCGTCATCAAAATTATGGCGCCGACGCAAATCGAGAATATTCGCCGTTTATTTATGCGCTTTCCGATCTGAAGCCGCTCGGCCGACAAAGGGAGTTAGCATTGAACCGGATAGCTTCTGAGAACTAGAATGTTCATCTTAACGGTTAGATCAGAACGTTTCAATCGAAGCGACAGTCTAAACAGGGTGGCCCGCTTGCTTTGTAGGTCACGAATGCTACGTGACCTATGACTACTGAACGTCACCCCGATCACTGGTTACAACAAACTGCCTATGTCACTTGAACTACCGCTCATTAAAGTTGTCGGCATCAGCGCCAGCGGGAAGTCTACCCTGGTGAAAAATTTGCGGCGCACCGGCTACAATGCCCGGCCCGTCAGCCAGGAGCATAGCCATGTGCCTAGTTTGTGGCAACAGTTCGACCGGGCCAGCGTACTCATCTATCTGGAGATTGATCTGGCAGGGCAATGCCAACGCCGGCCAGATGTCACCTGGGACACAGCGGCGCTGCTCAGCGAACAGGCTCGGCTCGCCAATGCGCGCGAGCATGCCGATTTGAAGATTAACACGACGAATGCAGAAGCAGAAACCGTGCTTAAAGTGGCGTTGGCCTTCTTAGCGAATCAACGCGTTCGCCACGCCAACCAGCCGTTGCCACCAATTGCCGCTACAGGTAGCGCCTTAATTCCAACTCCCGAAGCCATCCCTGAGCTACAGCCAGAAGGTAAACGCAAGCGGCCGAAAAAAAAGCGCAGGAAATTATCCGACGCCGAAGCTGAAGCAGGCTTATAGACAAACCAAATAAAGGTTGCACATT
>JBBREZ010000381.1:0-6851 GCA_038225095.1 Caldilineales bacterium | reverse complement strand
GTTCCCTACGATCCACGCTGGCCGGCAGAGTTCGCCGCTATTCGCGCGACACTGCATGCAGCACTAGGCGACCTGGCGCTGCGTATCGACCACATCGGTTCGACGGCGGTGCCCGGCTTGGCGGCCAAAGATCGGATCGATATCCAAATCACTGTGCATGACCTGGCACCCCAGGCCGAGGAAGCGTTACGGCGTTATGGGTACGAACGCAGCTTGCGGATCGATTACGACCATTGTCCGCCTGGTGTGGAAGGGCCGGCAAGCGACTGGGAAAAGTGGTTCTTCAATTCACCTGAAATCCACCGGCCCGCTAATATTCATATGCGCATTGAAGGTCGCGCCAACCAGCGCTATGCATTGTTGTTTCGCGACTATTTGCGCACGCATCGAATGGCTGCGCAAGCTTATGGTCAAGTGAAAATGGCCTTGGTGCGCTATCATGCAGACGATATCGACGCCTATTATGACATGAAAGATCCGGTGTGCGACATCATTATGGCCGGTGCTGAAGACTGGGCGCAGAGTACGCAGTGGCAAGCAACTGCTGAAACTTAGAGACAGGGAGGGTTAGCCAATCTCCTGTCTCCTTGTCTCCCTGTCTTCTTACCCTATGCCCATAACTGATTAATCAGCTCAACGGCCTTTTCCACCAATTGTAGCCCCCCGGCCGGCCCAACACGCGTCCACGGCCCAGGCGCCATTTCGTAGCCACCTTGTTGCCAGGCTTGTGGCGTGGAGAAATAACCGAGCCAATCATTCGCATAGCCAATGACCAGCGTGTGCGCAGCGATCGAGCGTTGCTTAATCGCTAAGCCTAGCTCGACAAACGGTTCGCCCGGCAAGGCGATTAGCGCGATGTCGCCAATGCGCACCGCTTGCACCTCGGCTGGGATCGGATCGGCGCCGCGGTCGATCAGGATCAGGGCTTCTTCGGCGATGCGCTGCTTAGCCCGCCATTCTTTACGTTCGTCCTCGGTTACGGCCGCCGCTAGCTTTGCGCTGGCCTCCGCATAAATTTGTTGGGCTGGCTCGCGCGGTGGTAAGTCCCGTACTGGGAGTAACACTGTTGCCGACTGTACAGCAAGTTGCGTCGCGCTTGTGGGATAGTCGGGCGCACTCAGTTGCATGGCGAGCTTGATCACTTCGCCGCCAAGCATCAGGCCATAGCGCTCGACATCGGCAAAATCGGTCGTGTCGCGGATCGGGTTGATGTCGGCGCACGCGCCTTGTAAGAAGAGGCTATTCGTACAACGCGGCACACTTTCTTCTACGAGCTTCATGGCCGGCCCAGGAAAATCTGCCGAGATCAGCGGCTGCACCTGTACCGTGACCGGATGGCAGGCAAAGTTCGTCAGCACGGTGCGCACGCTGTGATCGGTGCTTTCCAATAAAAGTACGCTCACCTGCCGATCAATCGCGCCTGGATTGGCCTTGATTAACGCGGGTGTCCGTTCCGCGCCATAGACGACCTGACCATCCTTACCGAGCACGCGCCGATTATGCGACAACCCAACCACTTCACCGTTGCCAATTTTTAACGTGCTGGGTTTTCGTTGCGTAAAGGCGATGCAGGCCACCGACGCCAGTTGATCCATCAACACTTCTAGCCAAGGGGCAGCGGCCGGTGTATCGAGGAGACGCCGCAGATGAATGGTCTCTGGAGTCGAGTGGGCATGGGTGGTGGTCAGCATAATGTGCACGGCTGGCACGCCGGTGTGTGTTTGGATGCGCTGGCGCACCTCGGCTGTGAAATTGCGATCTGGACCCAGGATTGCGTTGCTGTAGCCAATCGAATCGGCGGCAATGATGATCACCTGGGTTGTGCCATCGTCTAGCGCCACCGCGCGCGCATAAAGCGGATCGTGCACGCCTCGAAACAAGGCATGGCGTGGTTCGTAACCTAGATAGGGGATCGTCAGCGGTGGCGTGATGTCAACTTTGGCGGTGCCAGCTTGCAGCATTTGGCTCATCTTTATTTTCCTCAGAATTTTTCGTTGCAGTGTACTGAATCTGGGGTTATCTGTCAACCAGGGTTGCAGAGGCTCTGTTGCGCTCTGCGGTAAGCACGCTGTGAAATTCCGGTTGGCTGAATGGCGGGGCTGGCTATGGTGGATTAACTCTACATGATATAATAGCCCTATTGTTTCGCCACACTCACCAGGATGCACGCATGCCACCCACCACCAATCCGAATCGAATCGCCTTTATTGATGCGAACGGCCAGTTAGGGACAGTTGCGCCGGATGGTCGTGATCTACGCATGTTGACGGCCGGAGAACAGGCCTTCCAATTCCCCGCCTGGTCACCCGATAATGAAACGATTGCCGTGATCGGTAGCACGGAGCACGATGCTGGCATCTATGTGGTTCGCGAGCAGACCCTCCTGTTTGATGTGGTTGTGCAGTCGCTTTATCAAAGCCACACCCAACCGCCCATTTACCTTTCTTGGTCGCCCAATAGCCAGTGGCTGAGTTTTCTGGCGCTGCATGCCACCCAGCGCCTGGCCCTTTACCTGACCTCCCTTGATGGTTCATCGCCAATTACCAACGACAGCCAACCCGTGATGGCTGGTCAGCCTTGTTTTTGGCAGTGGCAGGCCGACAGTCGAGGGTTCTTGGCGCATGCTGACCTGGGTCGTGACAATGCGCGGCTGGCCTTTGTAAAATTAGAGGGCAGTGAAACGACGCTGCACGATCTGGGTGTACAGCCGGGCGACTTTCAAACGCCTGGCTTTTCCCCCGACAATCAGCAGTGGGCCTATGCCGAGCACCGTCGCGATGTGGCCGAATCGCACTTGATCGTGGCCAGCCAGACGCGCAAACAAGCGCTGGCCGACTATCAAGGGATGGCAGCCTTGAGTTGGAGCCCGGTGGCGGCGCAACTGGCCTTTATTCAGCCGTCCGCATCGGCGCAGCATATTTACGGCCCGTTGTATATCTGGGATGCCGCCAGCGCCGCTGTGCAACCGCTAATTGAAGCGAACACCCTGGCTTTTTTCTGGTCGCCTGACGGGCAAAAGATCGCTTACCTAACGTTGGATGCGCACGCCCAACGCACCACGCTCATCCCGCCCACCTTTGTGACCAATGGGCGCTTTACAGGTAGTTGGCCTTTTATGCACACAGCCCCGACGATAGAGCAAAGCCAACCGCTGCGCTTGGTCTTGCATGTGGTCGACGTACAAAATGGTCGTTCGCAAACCTTGGCTGTCTTTGAACCGTGGGCGTTGTTTGTCAATCAATTTCTGCCTTTTTTTGATCAATATGCCTTGAGCCATCGCCTCTGGTCGCCGAACAGCGATGCGTTGGTTGTGCCAATCGTCAAGGGTGATACAGCGCAAATCTATGTCGTACCAATTAACGGCGGACCAGCGCGGCCAATTGCCGAAGGGTTTATGGCGACGTGGAGTTGGTAAATATTTCAAGCGGAGATAGCAATGGTTTCTAGAGGTTAATAACCGCCCTCTAATCGGATTCGTACACCTGGCGCGTCACTTCACGGGCTGCTGCTTCTTTCTTCGCAAAGCCAATGTCTTTGGCCAGCGACTTTTGAATCATTTCGCACACTTCCTGGGGTGAATCGGTCAGCTTGATCAGATCAAGGTCTGGTTCGGAGATTTTGCCTTCGGCCAGCAAGGTCGTGCGCAGCCAAGCCAACAAGCCGGACCAATACGCTGTGCCAAAGAGAATCAGCGGAAAGTTACGAATTTTGCCGGTTTGAATCAAGGTCAGCGCCTCAAACATCTCATCGAGCGTACCAAAGCCGCCAGGGAAAATGACGAAGCCGTGGGCATACTTCACAAACATCATTTTGCGCACAAAAAAGTAACGAAAATTGACCGGAATCTCCACGTAGTGATTAATCCCCTGTTCAAAGGGCAACTCGATGCCCAGCCCCACGGACACGCCATTCCCCATCTTTGCCCCTTGATTGCCCGCTTCCATGATGCCTGGTCCACCACCCGTGATAATCGCAAAGCCGGATTCGGCAAGACAGCGCGCCGTTTCCACTGCGGCGGCATACATCGGATCGTCCGGCTTGATACGCGCCGAGCCAAACAAAGTGACGGCGGGTCCCAGCGTCGCTAGCGTGTCAAAGCCTTCGACAAATTCGCCTGTAATGCGCAGCACGCGCCAAGGATCAGTATGCGTAAATTGCGCATTACTTGGCCCCGGTGAGGCCAGCAATTGTTCATCTTGCGTGGCCGCTTTGGCGCGGGCGGCGCGATTTAGGGTGGGATTGGGTTGGCGTGGACTGGTTAATGGTTGATCCAAAGTCGGTTCCTTTCTTTGGCAGCATGGTGAGTTTTAGTGTAGAACGCCTGGTCATTGTATCACACGGAACACTTTTCGCGGCGCAACAAGCCAAGCTATTACACAGCGGTATTTTGCACACTGCACCTGCGAGTATGATAATAGACATGATCGGGATTAACAGGATTTGGGTAGACAGGGACGCTTCTACTGAAGCGGCGACAAGGATACAGGTGCCACCTACCTGTTTACCGATTGACCGTTCGGCTGAGGCTCACCTCGAAGCGTCGAAGCCTGTCTATCAGAGGTGATGCTTATTCCCGATAATGTCTAATGTAGCTTGCCTGACCCAGTCCTGCAATATCCTCAACACTATAGTACATATCAAAAAGGTCTCATGGGAAGCCCTTTTCTTTGCTGGCGTAGCTCACTGTCGGCCAGATGGGCTGTGTTTGTCAGGCAAACACGCCGTAACTGTGGTAAGCTATTCATGTCTCTACGCCGTAAGGCAAATCCCAACAACGTCAACGATTTACCCTCAAGCCGCGTAGCGCAAAAGGAAATACAATATGTTTGGGTTATTGGCTACTTTAATTTTAGTTGTGATTGTGTTGTTTGTGTTGTTGCTCTTGCTCTCCTGGTGGGTGCGCTTCATTCCTAATACGCGGGTGGGCATTGTCGAGAAGCGTTGGAGCGCCAGAGGGTCGATCAAGTCGGGTTTTATTGCCTTGAATGGCGAGGCTGGTTTCCAGCCCAACTTGTTGCGTGGCGGCATCCACTTGCTGACGCCGTTTCAATATGCTGTGCACCGCGCCCCCCTAGTTACGATCCCACAAGGCCGGATCGGGTATGTCTTTGCGCGTGACGGCCAACCGCTCAGCGCGACCCAAGCGCTGGCGTCGAACGTCACGGCGCACGATTTTCAGGATGTGGTCGCGTTCATGCGCGATGGGGGCACGCGTGGCCCGCAACGCATGATCCTGCGTGAAGGCACCTACGCGATCAACCTGGCGCAATTTATCGTGCTCACGGCGGAGCGGGTCTATTCACTGCCACTCAGCCGCGAGGAAGAGGAGATCGTCAAGCAGATGGCAAGCCTGATCTCGGATCGCAGTGGTTTCACGCCCCTGGTGATCAAGGATAATGAAGATTCGGTGGGCATTGTGACGGTGCATGACGGCCCATCCTTGCATCAGGGCGAGATCATTGCGCCAGTGGTGGGCGACGATGTGACGGATGACGCTACCTATCACAACAAGTTCCAAGACCCAGATCGTTTCTTGCGCGCCGGTGGTATGCGCGGTCGTCAATTGCAGGTTGTGGTGGAAGGCACCTACTATATCAATCGGCTTTTTGCCACCGTCGAACGGATTCCGAAGACGATCATCGAAGTAGGCAATGCCGGCGTGGTGATTTCTTACACCGGCGAAGTGGGCGAGGATTTGTCGGGGGTAGATTACAAACATGGCGAGATGGTGAGCCGCGGCAATCGTGGTGTCTGGGATGAACCGTTGCTGCCGGGCAAATATGCCTTCAACACCTATGCTGGCAAAGTGATTACCGTGCCGACCACGAATATTATCCTGAAGTGGAACCGCAACGAAGTCGGTTCGCATCGTTTCGACGAGAATTTGGCCGAGATTTCGTTGATCACCAAGGACGCCTTTGAACCGTTGCTGCCACTGTCGGTGGTGGTGCATATCGACTATCGCAAAGCACCGTTGGTGATCCAACGCTTTGGTGACATTAAGCGCCTCGTCGAGCAGACGCTTGACCCGTTGGTGGCGGCTTACTTCAAAAATATCGGCCAGACGCGCACGCTGATCCAGTTGATTCAGGATCGCAGCAATATCCAGAATCTTTCCAGCCAGGAGATGAAAGAGAAGTTTGCGCGTTACAATTTGGAATTGGAAGAAGTGTTGATCGGCACGCCAACCTCGCCCCCAGGTGATACGCAGATTGAGAATATTTTGATGCAGTTGCGGTCGCGGCAGATTGCTGAGGAGCAGATCGAAACTTATGCCCGTCAAGAGGCGGCCTCAGTCAAGGAGCGTGAACTGCGCGAAGCCCAGGCCCGCACGCAACAACAGACGAAGATTACCGAGTCCGAACTGAGCATCACCGTGCAGAGCAACGAAGGCAAGGCCGAATATCAGAGGGCCTTGCAAATGGCGGCGCAAATTCGCACGCTGGCTGAAGCCGAAGCCGAAAAGAACGCCCGCATCGGTATCGCGCAGGCCATCGCCGTCGAAGAACAAGTGCGCGCTTATGGCGGCCCGCAATACCAGGTGACGCAACAGGTGATGAACCGTTTCGCCGAAGCGATTCAGGTGGCCGGCGTGGACGTGGTGCCGCGCGTCGTCATCAGTGGCGGTGGCGGCAACGGTCAAGACGGCAGCCAGAACAATTTGATGCAAGGATTGCTGGCGATTCTGTTGTCCGACCGGATGGGCGTATCGGTCAACCCCGACGCCAACGCTGTTCGTTCGCCGCAAGTCGAGGCGCTGCGCAACCAGATTTATGCAAGTTTGGCGGCCAGTCAGCCGGGTGACAAGCCTGATTCGGAGCAGAAACCGGCGGCTGGTGCGTAAGTTATAA
>JBBREZ010000380.1:0-6855 GCA_038225095.1 Caldilineales bacterium | reverse complement strand
CTGCTTAAAAATCATAATCAATCTGCCAACGAACTGTTTGTCCAGCCGCGACTGTGCGCTCGAAGAATGGTTCCCAGGAGAATGTGTGTGGATTCCCCCAGATTGGAAAGAAGGTGGGGATAAAATCGCAGGTGGCGGTCAGTTGGCCCAGTTGCGGATGGCGCTGGATGATGATTAAATTGTTCGTGGCCGTGTAATCTAGCGCCTGGTAGGGCCCACCTGTCCACGGCCAATTTTTACGGCGGATGAAGCCATTGGTGGCCAGTTCATAGGCGCTGCTTTCAGGAAAACTGACGGGGATGTTCAACTTAATCAATTCATCGCTGCCACTCGGCAACTGTGGAAAGAAGGGATGCGGAAACCAGCTGAGCGGGAAAGCTTGTCGCCCCGTGTTGCGGATCACCGTCGTCGAACGCACGGTTCGCTCTAGCAAAGTGACGGTGCGCTCCAATTCTACCGTCCAATGGTGAAATTTGTGCTGCGTCGTAAACTGGAGCGCTTTGTCGGTCTGGTTGATCTGCCAATGGCACGCTTCCTGGATCTGATTGGCCGCCAGATCGCACAAGCCGATGCCGAGGATTAGGGCCACGGGTTCGCTCTCGCTAGTTTTCAGCGGCGCCAAATTGAACGCATCGGGAATGCCTTGTCCGTCAAAAACGTTGAACGAATCAGGATAGGTTGGTCCGGTCAGCAAAGGGCCGTGGGTGGCGTCGTGAATTTGGAAAATGTAGCCACCAGTGCAATAGCGTGTGCCAAAGCGTTCCTGATCGGCATTCGGGTCGAGAATTTCAACGGTTAGTTGATTATTTTTGATCGAGAGCATGAGAGGTTCCTGTCGTTTAGGTTTTATGGATAGAGAAGGGTATTTTTTGCAACGAATTACACGAATTACGCGAATGAGGACGAATTAGAACAAAGTTTTTAATTCGTCCTCATTCGCGTAATTCGTTGCAGGCTTTTGATTTTGTGCAGTTACTCTTCGGGCAGACGTTCCGGTTCGCCGATTGGCACTTCATACAAGCCTGCCCCACGTCGGCGCGCAAACGGCATAGTGACGCGCGTCGATGGCTTGTCGATCGCCCAGGCCGCGAGTTTGGCTTCGTCAAAGGTAAGACCGAGGCCGGGATCGTCGCTGAGCACAACGTAGCCATCTTGAATTGTGTGCCTATGAAGCATGCCCTGATCACCGCCAGCATCGAGCACTTCGATCATGTTGTGGTTGGGCAGCGCCGCGCCCAGTTGCGCCATATAGTTGGCTGGGCAATTCATGAGCGAGACTGGCAGCTCGAAACCATACGCCATATCGGCCACCATCAGTGCGCCAGTGATGCCCGAAGTGCCACTGCCGATTTGCACAACATCGACCGCTTCGTTGGCAATCAGCGCCATGAATTCGCTGATATCATTCAAATTCTCACCCGTCGCCACGGCAGCGCGCACACTCTCCGACACCTTGCGCAACCCACGATAATCCCAGCGGCGCGCCGGTTCTTCCACCCAGTTCAATTCATACTGTTCTTCAATCGCCTGGATGTGGCGAATCGCCTGTTTGGGCGACCAGTATTCGTTTGAATCGATCATGAGCAAGGGCGGCTTGCCGCTCAAAGCCAGCGCATCGTGCATGATGCCAATCCGGCGCAAGTCATCCTCCTGGTTCAGACCAACCTTGATCTTGCCGGCGTTGATGCCCTGTTGCGCCAGGCGCGTGTAGAACGTGCGCAACTCATCATCGTTCAAATTCAGGCCGATGTCGCTGGCATAGCCTTTTACATAGCGCGAGCAAGCGCCGAGCGTCTTCCAGAGCGGTTCATTGTTAGCTTTGGCCTTGAGATCCCACAGCGCAATATCAATCGTCGAAATCGCGCTGGTGGCCGCCCCGCGGTTATTGCCCTTGAAGACCTGGTCGATCATGCGTTTCCACAGCCCGCGCACCCCACGCGGGTCGCGGCCGACGATCAAATGGTCGACCATCCCTTTGATCGTCTTTTCCATGCCGGGGCCACTAAGCGCCACGCCGGTCATACCTTCATCTGTGTCCAGGAAGACGGCCATCATGGCGAGATGCGTGCAGCCACTTGGGTCATTGGCATCGCCGAGCGGGCGCGTCAGTTCGATTTCATAGGATTTGGTGCGAACACCGGTCACTTTCATGTTTGATCCGTCCTCTTCCCGAAAATTTTTTATCGCGATTTGCAGTTTGTTGGCACAGTCAGGTTATTGCTTGCCCAGTATAAATTGATTGAGGATTGTCGTCAACCAGTTTTTTCTCGCTGGTATTAAGATAGAGGGGTTTAGCAGCAAGGCACTTGAGGAAGCGCTAAGGGCAGTTGCGGATGAGGAGGATCGACTGAATAATTTACAAGTAAGCCTCGTAAGCCGAGTAGAAGTCACGGTTTCCTCTGGCTTTATAATAAATCATGAGTCAACAACAATTGTTCAACTCTAGACAGAAAAATTAACAAAGGTTTGGGTTCCAGAGCTTCAGGCAACGGTTGATGAGTTGTTGGCGCATTAAATGGATGGACATGCCATTGTGCGTGCTCGCGGTCAATGCCGAAAATGCGCCGGTCACCTTCGATCAAAGCAAAATAGAGTGACGCTGAGCGCTCACCATAAAACAGTTGAATGAACAAACCAGAGCGAATACGAAGTCGCAATGACAACGTAATATCGATAGGCTCAACTTCTTCGATTCCCTGGATAAACCAAACTTAATCGAGAGCCTCAGATGCCTCACGACGCAAGTCATTTACACTACTCATAGCTTGCTTCGCGCACTTCATTAAGTTTGCGGAGCATAGTTTGGATGCCACCCAAAGCCGTTTCCCACTCTATGGCATCCTTTTCCACTTCCCAAGTGTAACCGTGGCGTTCGGTGATCCGTTGGGCAAGAAAATCATCAAAGGTCATGTCATATTTCTGGGTTAAGGCTTGCTCGGTACGCTGATAACGCCCCATCTGCCGCAGATATTCAGCCGTGAGTAACGGCCTAATTTTTCCATCTAGATCTTGACTTCCGAGCAACGGATCATTGAGCAGTTCTTTTGTCTGTTCGCGTAACTGCACCTCTATCACGATTTGATCTCCTTCATGCCCCTATACGCTACCAACATTTTACGCACGATTTGTGTCGATAGTAGCTTCAACTTCTTCCTAATCGAGAAATCAAATAAACGCCATACAATTGAGGAGCAGGCACGCCTTCGTGCCGCGCCCAGGCTTCGACCTGAGCTCAGCCGAAGGGGGCTCCCGAGTCGCACGAGGCGTGCTCCTCAATTGTATGCCTTCTAAATGATTTCTCTATAAGCATCGTTGCCTAATTAACTATCGTATTTTATCATGGTATAATGCCGCTCAACAAAAGGATCTCTCGCCATCCCGTTCCAGTGATTCCGTGGCTACTCAATGACCACGAGAGTAGGGAGCAACCAACAGGAGAACAATCGCCATGCCCACCCAACTACCATCCTGTCTAACCGCCGCCCCAGCCCGCCAACTCGACGAATTGATCACCTGGCTGCGCATCCCCAGTATTAGCACGATTTCTGCCCACCAGCCAGACATGCTGGCGGCTGCCCAATGGCTGGAGAACATGCGTCAAAGCGGGTAGAGCAGGCGAAACTGATTGAGACGGACGGTCATCCGATGGTTTATGTCGGATGACAAGGGGCAGACCTTTATTCGTGTCAAGGCGATGGAGGCGCAGCTATACTGCTCACGGTCACCAATGAGAAGGATTGATTGAGGCTTTCCTCTGAAGACAATTCTCATCTATGCCCGTAGCAAGTATAAGCTTATAGACAAACCAAATAGACTCTGCACAATCCAACTGGACGGGCACGGTATACCGTGCCTCTACAAAGGTGCAACCTTTATTTGGTTTGTCTATAAGCCTGGATTCGTAACCCCCAGACCACAACCGGGCTCCAAGGCGAAGCTGTTTTAGGCGAACAACCGTTGGAACGAGCTTTGACCTTCAGTGCTGACGAAATGGCGCCATGAGCATTTGATCAGCTTTCAATTTGTCCCCGTGAAAGCCAGAAGTGATTTTTTGACACGCCCTTAGGCTTGGACCTCCAGGCTGGGGAATTGTCCGGCCCGATTTGACGAGTAGCCTTTGATCGGAAGGTAAAATGTCTGCTAGTAATTCCCGTACCGCCACCGATGGCACCGTGACGGCCATGATCGCCGCATCACCACGCCGATTGCATAACGCAACGCTCTTGGCCTTACAATTGCCCATGAATACGGCCCAGGGCATCATGAGTGGGCGCTATTTCCTGGCGCGCTGTGGGGCGCAAACCGTCGTAGAACGCACAGAGCAATGGCAAATTTACCTGCGTCGGCCACTATTTGTCGCCAGCCGAGGCCGCTTAAAAGTAGAACAAGTGGAAGAAGGTGAGGCCAAAGACGCCACCAGCGAGATTGGGGGTGAGATCTGGGAACTGATCTTGCCAGACAGCCAAGATCCCGGCTATCGTTGGTTGGCAGAGCAAACGGAAGGTGCATCGATCAATTTGATCGGACCGTTAGGTCAGGGCTTTACCTTGTTGACGCATAGCCGTAACTTGCTGTTGCTCGCAACGGCGGATCGAGCGGCCAACTTGCTCGCCTTGATCGAACCCATGCTGGATCGTGGTGGTCGCGTCACCTTGCTGGTGCATAGCGCCGGCACCATTGACAATCCTCTATTACCGCTGCTCTCCATTCCGGTCGAGGTGCGCCTGGCCGCTACGGATGCGCAATGGCAGCAACAGATCAACGAAACGCTGCTCTGGGCCGATCAACTGTGCACCGCGCTGCCGTCTGCCATGTTCCAACCGCTGGCCGATGCTATCCGTCAGAAACGGTTTCGGTTGGAAGCAGAATTTGCGCAGGTGTTGGTAGAAGCAGACTTAGCTTGTGGGGTTGGGGCCTGCCTGGCTTGTGTGGTACCCGTGGCGAATGGCGGCTATACGCGTGCTTGTGTGCACGGGCCGGTGTTTGAACTAACGAATTTGGTTAGATGAACCTCTACTATTTTTCTGCTATTGACAAATCTAGATGGCAGATTTACACTGAAAAGCAAATAAGACGGAACGTGATTTCCTCATAAGATACCTAACTGTCTGCCTAAATCGGGCGATTAGGCGGAAAGTGTCCGTCTAATGGGCTATTCTGGTGGGTTATGCGGAAAGTTTCCGTATAAGTCATGTTCGAGGAAAGGTTAATCGACGAGAAGGTGCATGCAGGCACAAAGGTTTGTGGCGCAAAGTGACAGGCAACTGACAGAACAAATGTGCGAGAAGCGGGTGTATCATCGCTGGTATGGTCTTACGGTCGATGATACACGTGGCGACAAAAAAGCCGGAATATGAGCTAGCCGATGTCTTACGGCTGCATCTGGGTGATTACTTGCAAAAGTATCACTGCACGGCAGATGAGTTGCGAGCGCTGAATGCTATAATGAACTGTCGCACGGCGTTGTTGGGTGGGCATGTGCGGGTGTGTGATGCGTGTGGCCAGTGGGCAATCAGCTACAACTCGTGCAAGAATCGGCACTGTCCGAAGTGTGGGGCATTTGAGCAGGCGCAATGGCTAGCCAAGTTAGAAGCGTTGTTGTTGCCTGTGCCCTACTATCATGTGGTCTTCACGACGGACCATGCGCTCAACGATCTGGCCTATCACAACCCGGCAGCGATTTACACGCTGTTGTTTCAAACGGCGAGCCAGGTGTTGAAAGCGTATGGGCAGGAATACCTGGGTGGCAACATTGGGGCAAGCATGGTGCTCCACACTTGGGGACAGACGTTGCAACCGCATCTGCATCTACACTGTATGGTGACGGGTGGGGCGCTGGTGAAGATAGTCGACGGCTATGCGTGGCGGGAAAGTGCGAAAAACTTTCTCTTTCCCGTGGTGAAACTGGCGGCAGATTTCCGCAACGCCTTTTGTGCTGGCCTGCTAAAGCTTGATCGTCAGGGTGAATTGCGCTTAATCGGCCACTGTGCGGAACTGGATGTACCCGCCTTGGTGCAAACCATGTTGGCCAAAGCGTGGGAAGTGTACATCCAGCAGCCGGTGGCCGGGACGGCTGCGTTGACAGCCTATCTGGGGCGCGATCTGCAACGCACGGCGATCAGCAACCCGCGCATTCAAACGATCGCCGACGGTAAAGTGACCTTTGCGTATCGCGACAACCGGGAACGAGGCGACGACAACCGGGGTAAGTTGAAGTGCATGACCTTGCCTGCGGTGGAGTTCATCCACCGTTTTGTCCGTCACATCCTGCCGTCGGGTTTTGTGCGGGTGCGCCATCTGGGCTTAGATGCCAGTGGCATGCGCCTCAAGTTGCAGTGTGCCCGCCTCTTGTTGGGGATGAGCTTTGACCTGTCCAAACCACCCCTGCTCGACTTAGGCGACTGGTTGCACCAGATCGGGGCAGACGATGCCTTGTGTTGTCCCGTTTGTGGCGTGGGCACGATGCAGTTTGCCCGTGACTTTGCCCCCCTCCGTGGCTTCACGCTCTGGTTGCTTTTGCTCTTGGGCTTACCCGTTTATGGCGAGGTTGCCCGATGAAGGGGTGGTTCACGGTCTGGCCCGCACCGCGGGGAGGGAGTCGTCTACCTGATGGGCAAAAAAGGGGAAACACGAGCCAGCGCAGGCCACGTCACACCACTCGACGCCCCCTGATCTACGAGGATGGTTGGGGGCGGGGCGGCTTTCCCTGCGGTTTGGCGCGGTGAGTCAGGCGTTTGCCCCACCGCTTTCGCCATAGCCCGCCTTTCCTCGAACACCCGCTGGAACCGACCACACCCCAGTACGAACCGGGGAGGCCAGCGTTGCGGGCGGGGTGTGGCGGTTCAGCTTTTGGTT
>JBBREZ010000379.1:0-6860 GCA_038225095.1 Caldilineales bacterium | reverse complement strand
TGACCAATCCGGCCAGGAGATGGGCCAACGGGGCGCTTTTACGATTGCGGTGGCTTGCGATCCGACGCGCGCTAATTTGCTCGAAGAAGTCGATCGCTTTCAGCAAAAGGTGAGTGGCGGCGCTCACTTCACGATGACGCAGCCGATCTTCGAGCCGCAACTCTGGCGCAATTTCTTGAATATCTATGAAGAACGTTACGGCGAATTTCCTGTGCCCGTGCTGATCGGTGTGTTGCCGTTGCAGGGGCACAAGCACGCCACCTTTTTGCACAATGAAGTGCCCGGCATCACCCTCAGCGAAGCAGCGTTAGAGCGCATGCGCAAGGCTGGTGCGCAGGGCCGTCAAGAAGGTGTGAAGATGGCGCAAGAATTGCTGATGGAACTCAAGGAATTGCCGCATGTGCAGGGCGTTTATTTGATGCCCAGCTTTGGGCGTTACGAGTTGGCGTGCCAGGTGTTAGAAGTGCTGTCGCCGCAGGAACGCACCGTTGCCGTGCCGGGGTAAGTAGTACGGCAACGTACAATTAGATTGGTGCAGGTGCGTGCAGCGCACTGGTCAGGCATTGGTGACTAATCCAGCCGCGCGTGTGACCCGTGCAATGCACGCACGGGTTGCTAAAATCTAACGTTGTTGTAGTAGGCAAGTGCATTGCACGCCGTCACGCAACTTGGCTGACAAAATCATTTCCATCGGCGTGCGCTGCACGCCAAGATGGCGGATAATCTACGTTTGCTGGTATTTATCACACGATAATCAGATCGCCCGATCTGATTGTAGCTGCGTCTCATTCGCAATTACGCTGGTTGTAGTACGCCAATTGGCTGATAGGAAAAATTGGCAATATCGGTGCGGTTTTTGGCATGCTCAAGCGTAATACTCACTAAATCTCCGTCTTCATCGATATCGATTAATGTGTTTTCGTCGAGTTCCTTTGTCTCGGTAATCGGAACCTCTCGAAATGTTACAAGCAGCGTGTCTGTGTCCGCAAAATATTGGATTTTCATGATTTAAGGTCCAATCGCCACCACAAACGCAATCGCCCGCTCGCGATCATGGCTGAGGCTGACCGACCATTCATCTAAGCCGAGTTCCGCCGCACAGTCTGCCGCCGCGTTATGCAATTGCAATTGCGGCGCACCACTCTGTTGGTTGCGCAGAATCTCAATATCCGTCCAACCAACGGCCTGCCGCCAGATGCCCGTGCCGAGCGTTTTGGCAACCGCTTCCTTCGCTGCGAAGCGTCCAGCCAAAGACTCAGCGCGCCCGTGGCAATGCGCCAGTTCTATGGGCGTGTAGACGCGCGCCAAAAAACGCACACCGTGCCGAGCAATGGCCGTGCGAATCCGTTCAATTTCGATGATGTCAACGCCAGTACGGAGCATAGTAATACTTTACTTGAACAGAGAGTTGGACAGAGGAGACAGGGAGACAAGGAAACAGGAAGATAGGGAAACATGGTCACTTTCTCCTTGTCTCGTGTCCCGTGTCTCCCTGCGTAACGCAAGTTACTTTATTCCCATTGTGAATGGAAGGTGCCTTCGCGGTCGGTGCGCTGGTAGGTGTGAGCGCCGAAGAGATCGCGTTGGGCCTGGATCAGATTGGCGGGCAGGCGTTCGCTGCGATAGCTGTCGTAATAGGCGAGGCTGCCACTAAAAGCAGGAATGGGAATCCCTAGCGCCGTCGCCGTTTGCACCACATGACGCCAGGCGGGGAGGCGTTCACTGACCGCCTGCCCTAAATCTTTGTCCAACAACAAATTGGGCAGTTCGCCGTTGCGTACAAAGGCCGCGGTAATGCGATTCAAGAAACGGGCGCGGATGATGCAACCGGCGCGCCAGATTGCGGCGACTTCTCCCAACTTGAGTTCATATTTGTATTCGTTGCTGGCGATGCGCAACATCGCCATACCTTGCGCATAGGCGCTGATCTTGCTGGCATAGAGAGCATCACGCACCGCGTCGATCAACGCTTGGCGGTCGCCGGTGTAACTGCTTTCCGCACCGGCTGGCAACACCTTAGACGCTTCAACGCGTTCGGCTTTCATGCTGGAGATAATGCGCCCGACAACGGCGCTGTTGATCGTGGGGATTGGCGCGCCAATGTTGAAGGCATCCTGGCTGGTCCACTTGCCGGTGCCTTTTTGCGCCGCCGTGTCCAACACCAAATTGACCAAGGGTTGACCGGTCTCCTCGTCGATGCGGCGGAAAATTTTGGCCGTGATCTCGATCAAGAAGCTGTCTAATTCACCTTTATTCCATTCGGTAAAAATGTCGGCCAGTTCGGCCGGTTGCAGGCCCAGCGCGCGTTGCAAAATGTCATACGCTTCGGCGATCAATTGCATATCGCCATATTCGATGCCGTTATGAACCATCTTGACATAATGGCCAGCGCCACGCGGCCCCAGATAAACCACGCAAGGCTTGCCATCCTCTGGCGCTTTGGCGGCAATCGCTTCCAACATTGGCTGCACCGTGGCCCAGGTTGCTTGGGAGCCACCCGGCATAATGCTTGGACCCCACAGCGCCCCTTCTTCGCCGCCGCTGACGCCCACGCCCATGAAATTCAAATTTTTGGCGGCCAACGTCTCACTGCGCCGTTCGGTGTCTGGAAAATAACTGTTGCCGCCGTCCATGATCAGATCGCCTTTTTCGAGCAGCGGGACTAGTTCCTCAATCACCGCATCAACGGCGGCGCCGGCCTTGACCATGATCAAAATTCGGCGTGGGCGCTCCAGGCTAGCGACGAATTCTTCAATTTTTACCGCTGGGACCAGCTTTTTGCCGGGATGAGCCTTGACAAATTCCTGCATCGTGGCAGTGGTGCGATTGTAGACGGCGACAGTAAAGCCATTGCGTTCGAGGTTTAAGACAAGATTTTGGCCCATCACGGCTAAACCGATTAGGCCAATGTTTGCTGTTGTCATGCAGTTTTTCTCCTAGATTCCCTAGTTTCAACGGTTTGCATATTGGGTGCTACGCGATAGATTCGTGGACATGCCGATCTGGTTGCCTTGGTGCTGCTCGAAGAGACGACCGTCCGGCGTTCTGATTAAGAGCGTTGGCAAGCCCCAAACCGCGCCAGGTTCGGCATTCAGCATGGCGCGCCGCGTCTCCATCATTGCCTCATCGATTGCGGTATAATCGGCAATGGCTGTATAGAATTTATCGGCAAAGAGCAACGCATTGGGATCCGTGGGCGCCATTTGCATGGTCACCACCGCCGGGGTGCCACGCCGCACCAGGCTGTGTGCCGCGGCCAGATAGGGATTTTTGATGACTGTCGGTTCGCCTTCACGCGCTGGCTCGGCATAGGGGTCACTGGTGCAGGCGCTCAAGATGACCAGTCGCAACGAATAATGGTCGCGCAACAGGCTACCTAAATGTTGGCCGCTGACCAGCCGTCCGCGCCCCATTTCATCTTCAAAGGCCAACAATCCATCCTGCGTTTGGGGGTCAAAGGCGCCGTGGCCGATAAAATGTAAAATATGATATTCGTTCTGCCGCAAGCGCCGCTGCAGATCAAGCAACGTTGGTTTTTGCAAGCGCTCTACCTTTAGCTTGCCCTCCAACGCCAGATGATCGAGCGTGTCGAGCAAAGTGAGCCAGGTGCGCTCAGCATTGGTGGGCGGGTAACTGCCAGGGCTGGGGATGACGACCAATGCGCGCAGGGGTGATGCTACTTTGAGCGGTAGAATATGATGCATCAAATTCTGATGACGCACCATGTGTGTATGAACTGACAGCGCTAAAAACTCGTTACGGGTGGGATCATACAGATATTCCCACGGAAGATTGATAAATTCTGGTGTAGCATCTAATTGGACGCGAATGCGTAAGCGGGCGCGTTCCTGGTAGATCGTCTGATAGCTGCTGTGTAAACTGCTGCGTAGATTGTGCCGAAAGACGGCGTGAAACAAACGCTCGCCAAATGCCCGGGCGGTCTGCTGTTGTAGCGCCTGTTGCTCGGCTGTAGCGGGTTCAACGAGCAAACGCAAAAAGGCCGTAAGCTCTTCTTGCGAAAATGGTGAATAAAAAAAATCGCGCGCTTCTCCAAAAGGTTCGCCATAGGCGTGCGCAAAATAACCATCTTCCGTATGTTCAATTTTTAGATCAAAGTTTTGATAATTCATGTTCATAGGCCATCATTTTACATGGGTGTTGGAGCAGCGTCAAAGATGCCCAGGGTAACAACATCAAAGCAAATTTTTATGTTGACCTCATCTGTACCTAATCCGCATAGATGATATTGCTAGGGCTTGACCTCTCCCCCGTCCTCCCGTTCGGCTGAGCTCACGTCGAAGCCTGCTGGGCGGGAGCCTGCCACAGGACAGAATGAGTTACTTCGGCTATTCCTGCGCGGTCCCCTCCCTGTAGGGGAGCGCGCCTAGAAGGCTACCGCCCTTGGGCGCGGGAGGGGTCTGAATTAGGAGGAGTCTTACGCTTCTTGTCAAGTGAAAATGTACTGTAAATTCAGAGCAAGAGTATAATTAGTGCAAAATGTAAAAGAACCCACGACTAAAGCTCGTGGGCTTTATCCCTGGCGCGACTATCTGGACTGACAGAGATAGCCTCCGGGATGTATGGCGCATTTACTGACGCCCTGCCACGAATATTAATGGCAGCGATGTAGTCCGCAAGTCCAGAGAAACCGCAGTCTACACAAAGGAATTTACTTTGACTCTTTCGATTCTTTTTATCGATGTGTCCACAACAAGGACAAGTGCGCGAGGTGTTACGCGGGTCAACCGCTTGCACCTTGACGTCTGTTTTTTTCGCCTTGTATTCGATAAAGTTGCGAAGTTGGGCAAACGACCAGCTAGAAAGAGTAGCCCTCTGAGCCTTACGAACCGTTACCCGATCACGGATGCCGCCCAGTTCTTCAATGGCGATCCCGCGGTCGGTGTCTTTGGCTTTCTCTACAAGTTCTTTGCTGATATTGTGGTTGGTCCAGGTTCCAAAGCGCCGTTCTTTGCCCGCCAATTTCCTCAGGCGACGGCGTGCGGATTGCGTCCCTTTCTTTTGCAACTTGCGGCGCAACTGGCGTTGACGATAACGAACCTGCTTGACCGCCTTGCCCTGATGGATAATGCCGTCACTGTCAACAGCAATATTCGCAACACCCAAGTCAACGCCCAGAAAATCTTCAACGTCTTTCGGTGTTTCTTCTTGAACTTCGCAGGCAGTAAACAGATAAAAATTACCGTCAATGAAGCAAAGATCAGACTCGCCACGCACGCCCAACAAAAGCTCTTTGGCTCTGGCATGGCAGACAAAGCTCATCTTTTGCCGACCGTCTACCGTCCAAATCGAAATTTCGTTATCCGCAAGCTTCCAGGTCAAGATCCGACTATCAAAAGCAATCGAGCCAAGCGGTTTGAATTCCCGCTTCGTTTTCTTATCCAGCTTGTAAGCGTCGGTCACTTTGGCAATGCAACGAATGACCAGTTGGGCAGTCAGATCGAAAATTCTGCGCACGTCATTGTAGACCAACTTTTGCAGTTGGAACTTACCAAAGGTCTGCGTATCCCAAGCAACATTGCTCATGTAGCCACAAGCGGCATTGCCTGTTTCAAGCGTGCGCTTCAAACTATCGGCTTGTGCTTCGTTTAGTTTCAGTTTGACTTTTGCCGTCAGTTTCATAAGGAGATTATACCATATGGTCACTATAGTGACAAATCTGATAACGTGTTGGAAGGAGTTCCACGGCTAGTAAGCCGTGCGGCCATTCCCCCCACGAGTAAACATTGTGGGCTTCCTGTCCGAAAGGATCGTGAAATTTAAAGACCATATTCAACTTAAGATAGGGATCAAACTTCACTTATGCACATACTTATTACGGGCGGTGCCGGTTTTATTGGGAGTCATTTAATTCGCAGTTTGTTGGGACGTGGCGATACCATTGCGATTCTAGACAATCTGAGCACAGGCAACTTCGATAATATTCGTGAATTCGTCAGCAATCCGCGCTTCTCGTTTGCGATTGATGAAATCCACAATACTTTGGTCTTGGACCGTTTAGCCAGCCAAGCTGATGCCATCGTCCACCTGGCCGCTGCGGTTGGCGTGCAACTGGTGGTGGAGCGGCCCACGGAAACCATTGAGACGAACGTTTTGGGCACGCATGCGGTCTTGACGGCGGCGCGCCGCTATCGTTGTCGCACGCTGATCGCCAGCACCAGCGAAGTTTACGGCAAAGGCGTCAGCATCCCGTTTCGTGAGGACGATGATCTGTTGCTAGGCCCATCCAGCCGCAGCCGTTGGTCCTATGCCGCTAGCAAATTACTCGATGAATTTTTGGGGTTGGCTGCCCATCATGAACATGGCCTGCCCGTTACCATCACGCGCTTTTTCAACACGGTGGGCCCTGGTCAGACTGGGCGTTATGGCATGGTGGTGCCACGGTTGGTGCGCCAGGCGCTGCGCCATGAAACATTGACCGTCTACGGCGACGGTGAACAAAGTCGCTGTTTTTGCCATGTGAGCGATACCGTACGCGCGTTGCAAGAGCTGCTGGATCACCCAGAATCAACATCGGGCGAAATTTATAATATTGGCAGTGGTCAGGAAGTGACGATCAATCAATTGGCACAAAACGTCATTGAACGCACCGACACCACATCGACCATTACCTATGTGCCCTACAATGAAGCGTATGCGCCAGGCTTTGAAGATATGCGCCGTCGCGTGCCCGATACGACGAAACTGAACCAAGCCATTGGTTGGAAGCCGACCCACGATCTGACGCGAATCCTTGATGATGTGATTGCATATGAACAAAGCAAATTAATGGAAAACCATTGATGTTTAACCCTTGAGTAGCAACTACCACAGGCATGTGAACAGTGTACACGCGGCCTTCA
>JBBREZ010000378.1:0-6864 GCA_038225095.1 Caldilineales bacterium | reverse complement strand
TGGGGTAAACCTTGAAACAGCTTTACACCATCCGCTTTTTTGTGCCTTTTTAACTTTACCCAAATATCAAAGGAGAACTAAGAAATGAAGAAACGAGCCATCCTGGCCTGGTTAGTCGTGCTTTCGCTGCTCCTGGTCGCCTGTGGTGGTGCAGCAGCCCCAGCCGCTGCGCCAACCACAGCGCCCGCAGCAACCGCCACGCCCGCAGCATCCACGGCTGTCACCAGTACCACGGCGACAACCTCGACAACGCCCATGACAGCCACCAATACAACAACATCAACGTCATCCAGCGGTGGTGGGCAAGTGGCGGCTAGCACTGGGAATGTTAAGGAATTAAAAATTCTCTGGGCGCAGTGGGACCCCGCCGACTATCTGCAAGAAATTGGCAAGGCATATGAGAAGCAGACCGGCATCAAAGTGACCGTAGTGCAAGAACCGTGGGGTAGCTTCCAAAACCGCGCCTTTACCGAATTTGCGGCCAAGGGCGGCAGTTGGGACATGGTCGTCGGCGACAGCCAATGGCTAGGTCAAGGCGCCACTCAAGGTCACTATGTGGACTTGACCGATTTCATGAAGAGCAACGGCATCGATAAGACCGTCACACCGGCTACGTTGCAATATTATGGTGAATATCCAGCGGCCTCTGGCAAATATTGGGCCTATCCCACCGAAGGAGATGCCGACGGGTGGGCCTATCGCAAAGACCTCTTTGAAGATCCCAAAGAGCAGGCCGCTTTCAAGGCGAAATATGGTTACGACCTGGCGGTGCCGAAAACATGGCAGCAATTAATGGACATTGCCAAGTTCTTTACCCGTGCGCCGCAGATGTATGGTGCGGCCATTTACACGCAGAAGGACTATGACGCGATTACGATGGGCTACGAAAACGTCATGTTTAGCTACGGCGCGACGTGGCAAGACCCGAAAACCAACGAGGTGAAGGGTATTGTTAATTCCGACAAAGCCGTGAAAGCGTTGGAATTCTACCGCGAACTTTATGCTTGCTGTCAACCCAAAGGTTTGAGCAACGCCTTCTTTGTTGAGACGAACGATGCCTTCGTTAAGGGACAGGCCGTGATGGCGATGAATTATTTCGCCTTTCTCCCTGCGCTGGCAAATGAGTCTACCAACCCCCATGCCAAAGATACCGGCTTCTTCTCTAACCCAGCCGGCCCCGATGGTGTCAGCCGCGCGGCGTTGGGCGGTCAAGGCATGAGCATCATCTCGTATATCAGCCCGGAACGCCAACAGGCATCGAAAGATTTCATCAAGTGGTTTGCCCAAGAAGACATCCAGAAGCTGTGGGCGGAGACCGGCGGCTACACCTGTAATACCAACGTGCTTAAGTCGAAAGATTTTATGGATGCTGCCCCCTATAACGCAGCATTCGCTGAAACGATGACCAAAGTGATGGATTTTTGGAACATTCCACCCTATGCGCAATTGCTGGAAGCTTCGCAGCGCGAGCTGAGCAGCTACATCGTCAGCGGTGAAGGCACGGCCAAAGAACATTTGGACAAAATGGCCGAAGATCAGGATAAGATTTTGCGCGACACGAAGTTTATTAAGTAGATGTACGATTTTTGATTGACGATTTACGAGGCGGCTCCGTCAGCGGAGTCGCTTCGTGGATCGGATCAACGTGCCGGGAACGGAAGAGGAACACTCGACATAGGCCAAGCTTAGTCGCCGTCCCCGGCAGGTTACAGGCTAGTCGCGTAAGCCGCAATAGATTGACGATCTACGATTTTTGATTGACGAGACTACTTCGTCAACGAAGCTACCTCGTAAATCGTCAATCAAAAATCGTAAATTGTTATTTATTCAACGAGTAAAGCTCATGTTTCCAGCCGACAGCGCCCCACGCCACAGCGCTCCACGCCGCCGTGGTTATCAGCAGCGTCAACTCAGTGATAAAAGTATTCAGTGGCTGTTTATTGCCCCCACCTTGATCCTATTGCTCTTATTTAACATTTTTCCGCTTTTTTACAGCCTCTACCTGAGTTTTACCGACTTTTCTGCGGTTGACCCCAACAATGCGCCAGTTTGGATTGGCTTTGCCAACTTCAGTAAGCTGCTCAATGATCCGCAGATGTGGAAATATTTTGCCACCACTGGACGCTTCGCCTTTTTGTCGGTGGGTGCGCAAACGATCCTTGGTTTTGGCCTGGCCATGTTGTTGCGTGAGAAGTTTCGCGCCAGCGGCTTTGTCACGACCTTGATCCTGATGCCGATGATGCTTTCGCCAGTAGTGGTTGGCTCGTTCTGGAAGCTGATTTTCAACCCCGGCTCTGGTATCTTTAATTATGCGCTGGGTTATTTCCATCCGCAATCGGTGTCCGGCCCCGACTGGTTGGCCGATCAAGCCTTGTGGGCAATTGTGATTGTCGATGTTTGGATGTGGACGCCGTTTGTCATGCTGCTCTGTCTATCGGGTCTGAATGCCATTCCCGATTATCTATACGAAGCTGCTGCGATTGACCGCGCCAATGCGTGGTTCCAATTCTGGCGCATTACGTTGCCTCAAGTCTCGCCCTTGTTGCTGATCGCCATCCTCTTTCGCACGATTGAAGCCTTCAAGAGCTTTGATCTGGTAATGGGCATGACCGGCGGTGGGCCAGGCGACAGCACAGAATTAGTGGCCGTGAATCTCTACCGGCAAGCGTTCCAACAATGGCGCACCGGCTATTCCAGTGCGCTGGCCTACATTGTCCTGGTAATCATTATTGCGATCAGTAATGTCTACATTCGCAATTTGAACAAAGTGAGAGGAGAGGGTTAGCGATGGCGATCACAACGGCGACCGCGCCCAAGCGCACTGTTCCAGCGCCGATCGAGGGCGTTAACTATTCGACGCGCGTCGATAAAGTCGGACAGCGTGCCCAAACCGTACGTTCGATCCGGATTGTCGCCGTAATTTTGGTTGCGATCATTGGTCTGATCCCCATTTACTGGATGGGCACGACCGCGTTCAAGACGCGTGCGGATGCGGTGGCAACGCCGCCCAAAGTATTGTTCACGCCGACCCTAGAAGGCTTTGTCAATCTGCTGACCGACCGCTCGATCTTGAACAAGTTGCGCCAGAAACGCATGCAGGAACGCACCGACCTCAATTGGTATGAAAAAATTGCGTTAAAAAACGGCCAACAGATTACCGGCCCTAGCCAGTATGTGGATCGGCTGCGTAATTCGGTGATTATTGCCGGTGGCTCAACCGTGCTTGCCGTGGTGCTGGGCTTGTTAGCGGCCTATGCTTTTAGCCGTTTCAAGGTGCCGGGTGAATCCGACTGGCTCTTCTTTATCCTCAGCACGCGCATGATGCCGCCGGTCGTCGTGACGATTCCGATTTTTATCATGTACCGCCAGATTGGGCTGCACGACACGCATATAGGCTTGATGTTGCTTTACACCGTCTTTAATCTCTCGCTGACAGTCTGGCTGCTCAAAGGCTTTATGGACGAAATTCCCCGCGAATACGAAGAGGCCGCGATGGTGGATGGCTACACGCGTATGCAGGCCTTTCGCAAGGTCGTCTTGCCCCAGGCCGTCACCGGCATTGCCGCCACGACCGTCTTTTCGCTGATCTTTGCCTGGAACGAATACGCCTTTGCTTTGATGTTGACCAGCGAAAAGGCGCGCACCGCACCGCCCACCATCCCTACCATTATGGGGCGCGGCGGCATGGAATGGGGCGCCATTGCCGCCGGCTCACTCGGCTTCCTAATTCCTGTGGTGATTGTCACCTTTGCGCTACGCCAGTATTTGTTGCGCGGGGTGACGTTTGGCGCGATAAGACAATGATTTATGATTTACGATTTTTGATTTACGAAGTTATTTCGTTGCTATAGATGCTTCTACTTTCGACAAATAATGCTTGAACGTAGAAACAACTACACCGTCGAATCAACCTCGTAAATTGTCAATCGTAAATGTAGGAAGGTGGGTCTATTGGATCGGGAGCAGTTTAAAAAACGAACAAAACAGTTGGGATTGCGTGTGATCCGGCTTTCACAGGCTTTGCCACGAAACCGCGAAGGTGATGTGATTGGAGGACAGTTGCTCCGCTCTGGCACTTCGATTGGGGCAAATTACCGGGCGGCTTGCCGTGCAAAGTCAACTGCCGATTACATTAATAAGCTCAAAATTGTTGAAGAAGAAGCAGATGAGACCATTTACTGGTTGGAATTACTTGTAGAAGCCAAAATCATACCGGAAGCTAACTTGGCGGATTTAATAAGTGAAGTTGATGAAATCGTTGCCATGACAGTTTCATCCATCAAAACAACACGTTCAAATAGTTAAGACTGCCCTACCTTAAACCATACGAGGCAACCTCGTAAATCAAAAATCGTAAATCATCTCATGGCTCAAATTGAACTGAAACAAGTCGCCAAAAAATTCGGTGATGTCTATGCCGTACAACCGATGGATTTGACCATCCAAGATGGTGAATTTGTCGCGCTGCTGGGCCCGTCTGGCTGCGGCAAAACGACAACCTTGCGCATGATCTCCGGTCTAGAAGCGGTGAGCAGCGGCCAGATTTTGATCGACGGCAATGATGTCACTTGGAACCATCCCAGCGCACGCGATATCGCCTTTGTCTTTCAATTTTTTGCGCTCTATCCACACATGACCGTACGCCAGAATATTGCCTTTACCTTGGAAGCGCAAAAAGTGCCCAAAGCCGAGGCAGAAAAACGGGTGCTCGATGTGGCGCGCCTATTACAGATCGAACACTTGTTGCGCTTGCGTCCGAAGTCACTAAGCGGCGGCGACCGCCAGCGGGTCACGCTGGCCCGCGCCTTGGTGCGTCATCCCAAAGCGTTCTTGATGGATGAGCCACTCGGCGCGTTGGACGCTGATTTTCGCGCCACGATGCGCGCCGAGATCAAGCGGCTGCATCTTGTCCAACAGGCCACCACGGTCTACGTCACCCATGATCAGATTGAGGCGATGGCGATGAGCGACCGCATTGTGATCATGTCCAACGCCAGCGTGCAACAGATCGGTACACCGGCGCAGGTCTATTATGATCCAGCCAACTTGTTTGTGGCGCGCTTTATCGGCAGCCCTGGCATGAATTTGGTCAAGGGTCGCTATGCTGATGGTATGGTGCAGCTACCGGGAGGCAATCAATTGCCGGTTCCCGCCCGTTGGCAACCGGCATTGGCGAACAAACTGAGCAGTGACGAAGTGATGCTCGGCTTTCGCCCAGAAGCGGCCCAAATTACCGCGAACGGCGCCTTGAACACGCAAGTGTATGCGAGTGCACTGCATGGCGCGTATGCCATGCTCCACCTGGCGTTGGATGGTGAAAAAGGCGAGGCAATGACCCACGTCCGCGCCGTCAAGAACACAAGCTATCCAATTGGCACGCCGTTACGCTTTGATCTAGACCCGCAGATGGTGCGCTTTTTCGACCCGAAGACAGAATTGGCCTTGAAAGCTGAATAATCGCGGTTCTAAGGAGTACGTGCATGGCAAACGTTGCCCTGAACAATATCACGAAACAATTTAGAAATGTCACCGCGCTGCGCGATGTTTCCTTTGAGATCAAAGATGGCGAGTTTTTTGTGCTGCTCGGGCCCACCGGCGCGGGCAAAACGACCGCCTTGCGCGTGATCGCTGGTCTGGAAAAGCAAGACACCGGCGCTGTGACATTTGATGGCGAATCAGTGGACGCTCATTCACCGGCCGAGCGCGATATTGCCTTCGTTTTTCAGCAGTATTCACTTTATCCGACCATGTCGGTCTATGACAATTTGGCTTTCCCGCTCCGTTCGCCGTTGCGCAAAATGCCCGAAGCCGAGATCAAAACGCAGGTGACCGCCACCGCCGAAAAATTGCGCATCAGCCATCTGCTCGAACGAAAAACGGCAAAACTGTCAGGGGGCGAGATGCAGCGCGTCTCGATTGGCCGCGCGATTGTGCGCAACCCGCGCATCTTTTTGATGGACGAGCCGCTCTCCAACTTGGACGCCAAATTGCGCGAATCGTTGCGGATTGAACTGGAACACATTCAAAAGACCCAGCACAGCACCACGCTTTACGTTACGCACGATCAAGTCGAAGCCTTGACATTGGCCGACCGCATTGCCGTTTTACGCCAAGGCCGTGTGGTGCAAATCGGCACACCGCAGGACATTTATGATCGTCCAGCCAATATCTTTGTGGCCCAATTGGTAGGCACGCCGCGCATCAACTTGCCAGGCGCCACCCAGGCCAATCAGACGCTAACCATCACGGGCAGTGATATCCAGATGCCGCTGCCCGCCACCAACCACGAATTCCCCGCATCTTTCACGTTGGGCATTCGCCCAGAAGATATCCAGCCAGCCAGTGATGGCGCGTTTGCCGGCCAGATCAACCTGATCGAGCCGTTGGGCGTAGAGACAATTCTACATATTAAGAGCGGCGAGCAGACGTTACTCAGCATGGTTTCGGGCATGAGTCAGGCGCGCATTGGTGAAAATGTACGCTTCAATATCGCGCCTGAACGTTTGCATTATTTCGATAGTCAAGGGACACGGATTGCGGTATAATAAGCGCCAACCGAGCACCACTTGAGATTTGCATAGAAAACAGAGTGACTGATGAACTATCAAGATATTATCACAATTGAGCCAGGCAAGCGCGGGGGCAAGCCCTGTATTCGTGGCCTGCGCATTACGGTGTACGATGTGCTTGAGTATCTGGCGTCTGGCATGACAGAACAAGAAATCTTATAGACAACTCAAATAAACCTGGCACAAATGGGTTGATAATCATGTAATGCCAATAAGGAACAAGGGAAGGCGTTATCGGTTAAGTGCGCCTCAAATAAGTCAGCCAAGGTGTCAAGTTTGTTAATGGTATGATTGT
>JBBREZ010000377.1:0-6938 GCA_038225095.1 Caldilineales bacterium | reverse complement strand
GTCTGAAACCAATTCCCCCAAGCGGATGTATCGGGCAACAAATTGTGTCAGAAATAAAAAATCCCCGTCAGGGGTCTGAAACCTACAAGGGGAAGATAAATCACGTTCTGAGCCCAGGCAGTCAGAAATAAAAAATCCCCGTCAGGGGTCTGAGACTCAATTCTGCGTTGTTGTTGATTCGCTCTTGTGACAGCCGGTCAGAAATAAAAAATCTTCTTCTTTGTTGCTTTATGAGCTTATAGTAAACTCGAGTTACTCAAACGTTCAATCCAACTCTACAGTAACGCAACAAAGTGGCTCTCCAACCCCTCCGTTAATTCTAGAACCACTGAACGCAGCATTCCTGCCGTCGTTGGCTGCGGGAATGCGACCATGCGCCTATATACCGGCGACCGGTTGCGGGTCAACGGAGCACAAGGCACAGTAGAGGTATTACAAACAGTAGGTGAGCCGAGCCAGTAAGGCGATGTGGAAACGCACTGCGGATACACGAACGAACAGTGGAAGCTAGCTAAAAGCAACAACGTGATTGTACGTTTCTACAAGCCGTGGCCAGCACGCCACCAAATGCCCGGTAAGCGACGCAATTTTGCCCACTTGCTCAAGCAAGCGCGCCGGCTGAAGACATCATAGTCGTGCGCTTCGATGTCATCTAAAATCGCACAATATAGTTCCGCAGCGGCGGCAATCGCAAAACGACCATCGGGGTCGAGCAGGGCAATGCCAGGCATGGCTTCGCGGTACAGGTGGCGATTACGGTCGATCTGATAACGCATAAATTGACGCCAACCTGCGGTCGCGCCACCGCCTTCCACGCCGTTGACGACATCCTCTTCACGCAGCCCAAACGCGACTAAATCGGCTTGCGGTAAATAAAGTCGATTTAGCCGCCAATCTTCCGCCACATCACGCAGGATATTGGTAATTTGGAGCGCAACCCCCAGTTTGATGGCATAAGGCACGGCCTCTGGGCCGGCATAGCCAACAATATGCATGCTCATTAACCCCACCGTAGACGCCACGCCATAACAATACTCGGCTAAATCTTCAAAGGTTTGATAACGCACGCGGTCCAGGTCTTTGGTCACGCCGTCGATCAGTTGTTCAGCATAGCGGAGTGGCACCCCGTAGCGCAAACGGGCATCGGTCCAGGCCACCGCTACCAGATCATCCAAGGGTGGGGTCGGCGTCAAAACGCGCCGCCGCCAGCCGAGCAAGCGAGCCCGTTTGTCATGGTTGGCGCCATCGGCTAGATCGTCCGTGGTCCGGCAAAAGGCATAAAGCGCACGCGTCGCCCGCCGTTTTTCTGGTGGTAATAAGCCAGACGCCAGATGAAACGAGCGGCTATGCAAAGCGGTGATCGATTCGCAGTAGGCATACGCCCGCGTAAGGGTAGCTGGATCAACCGCCAACTCACCGGTCGTTAACTCGGCATGGTGGGCTTCGTGCGCCAATGATAGCAAAGCGTGCTCCCAGGCATGAGTTTGCAATTGCATTGTGCGGTTCTCCTCTTGATACTTGTACTCGGATACAAAGTAAGCTGATTAGTTGATACGCTAAATTTACGCTGCGACACTTCTTAGCATTTTAGCATAAAAAGATTTTAGAAAAAGTAAGTTCGCAAACAACTATTAGGCAAATTAACATGGTAGAATAATTTTGTCAAGGTATGATCCATACATTTGTCCATGTATTTCTCAGATTTGATTTGATCAATTGTGAACAAAGCATTGACAAAACCCGGATTAACATAGTAAGATAGCGGTGCTACGTGAAGTTAACTAAAAGACATGATTCGGCATCAGCATTCACCACGGGTAGACAAGGAGACGCCCATCAGTAGATTGGACGGAAACAGGTAAACATCACTTGCATACCTATATACCCATCTTTGTTAATCCAGATCATGTCTAATGAGTAAGCCTCATAGACAAACCAAATCAACTTGGCACAAACGCGGAGGAGGCATGCGCTCATGCCGGTCCGGTCGCACAAGCGCGTGCGCGCTCCCCGTTTGTGCGACTGCTACTTGTTTGCTCGATTAGGTATAGCCAAAACGTATGCACTGCCAGCTTAAGCGCGAATCCGTATAAAGTAGCAAGGTCGCTCGTTGCTCTAAAGGTTATTTCATGAATTCACCATCCGATACCCCGATGTACAACCTAAAAGCCGTGGTGCAAGAAACCGGTCTCAAACCAGATACTTTGCGCGCCTGGGAACGACGCTACGGCTTACCCGAACCGCAACGGACGGATAGTGGGCACCGGCTATATTCGCAAAATGATATGACGATGCTCAAGTGGCTTAGCGCGCGGCAAGCGGAAGGGATGAGCATCAGTCGCGCGGTTAAGCTTTGGCGTAGCCTGCAGGGCGAGCAAGCGAACCAATTCCAGGGTAAGCGGACAGACGCAGCCGCTCAGCCAACCGCCAGCTTACCAGCTACTACCGCTACGAACCAGGGCGCTCAACTCGTGGAGCTACGCGCGGCCTGGATCGCCAGTTGTATCGATTTCGACGAACAACGCGCCGAACAGATCATTGCCCAGGCCTGCGCCATATTTCCCATTGAAACGGTCTGTTTGGAGATAATCCAGCGTGGGCTAGCCACGATTGGCGAAAATTGGTACGAGGGCAAGCTTACGGTGCAGCAAGAGCATTTTGCCTCGGCGCTAGCGATGCGCCGCATGGAGGCATTGTTGGCAGCCACGCCGCTGCCAACGCGACCGGGCCGGATCTTGGTGGGGTGTCCGCCAGAAGAGGTTCATACCTTTGCGCCTTTACTTTTTTCCTTACTTTTGCGACGCCGAGGATGGGATATTATCTTTTTGGGCGCGAATATTCCGCTGCAAAACATGCTGTTGACGATCCAAACGGCCAAACCATTGCTGGTTATTTTGACGGCCCAACAATTGTATACCGCGGCTAATTTGTACGAAATGGCCCAAATGTTATATAGCGAACCAATTCCGCTTGCCTTTGGCGGTAAGGTATTTAGTGAAATCCCGGATTTACCGCAGCGGATTGCCGGTCATTATTTAGGGGATCAACTAGAATTTGCCACCCAGGCCGTCGAACAGATCATGACCTTGCCGCGACCAAGACCAGCCGCCAAATTAGTGACGCCGGAATACGAAGCAGCCCTTGCTCAATTTCGGGCGCGGCAGCCACGCATCGAGGCGGAAGTCTGGTGCATCATGGGGCAAACGGAGATCCCGCATGAACATTTAGGCAAGGCCAATTTGAACTTCAGTCGCAATATCATCGCGGCGCTGACGCTGGGCGATATTGATTATGCCGGCGTTGATCTAGCCTGGATTCAAGGCTTGCTGAGCAATCATTATCATATGCCGGCGCATTTGATCGACGACTATCTGAGGGCATATCTTGACGCCATTGAAATTCATATGGAAAATCAACGCGAGCTTGTGATCAAGTGGCTACAGCGGATTCTTACGACTGGTATTCATGATGTTTATCTCAAAACGGCAACCGATAAAAGGTAGGGTTTGCCGTAAGCAAAATATTTATTTCGGTCAAGTGTAGTAAGCATCCTCAGATGCGTCCTTTTTAGCTGTAGGAACACATCTGAGGATGCTTACTACACGGCATGCGTATCGGTTTATTTAGTAACGATTCAGGCGTAGCGCTGCACAGGTAGATAGGAAGACAAGTAAATAGGGTATACTACCTGTTACTTGTCTTCCTATCTACACAAGGACTGAACAGTTACTTTATGTAATTTGAATTTATTTCGCGAAAGGAAATCACCCATGCGGATCATTATCACCGGCGGCACTGGCCTGATTGGCAGGCAGCTTTGTTCAAATTTGGTGGGCGACAAGCACGAGGTCATTGTGTTGAGCCGTAGCCCAGACAACGTGAAAAATGCGCCCGCTGGCATACGCTTGGTGCAGTGGGATGGCAAAAGTGCGGCAGGCTGGGGCGAATTGGCAGATGGCGCCGACGCGATTATCAACCTGGCCGGCGAAGGCATTGCCGATGGGCGGTGGAGCAGCGAACGCAAGCAACGGATTCGCGAAAGCCGCATCCATGCGGGTCTGGCCGTCGTCGATGCCATCAAACAAGCCACCACTAAGCCTGGCGTCCTTGTCCAAGCCTCCGCCGTTGGCTATTATGGGCCTTGCCACGCTGAGTTGATCACAGAGGAGTCGCCGCCAGGGCATGATTTTCTAGCCAAGGTTTGTCATGATTGGGAAGCCTCTTCCGTTGCCGTCGCCAAAATGGGCGTACGCCGTCCCGTGTTGCGCACGGGGATTGTGTTGAGCAAAGAAGGCGGCGCGTTGCCCAAAATGGCGATGCCGTTCAAGCTCTTCGCCGGTGGACCAATGGGCAGCGGCCAACAATGGATACCCTGGATTCACAGCGAAGATGAAGTGCGCGCCATTCAGTTTTTACTGCAACAGGAAAACGCCACCGGACCATTTAACCTTTCGGCGCCCAATCCGGCGACGAATAAAGAATTTGGCAAGACGTTGGGCAAGGTGTTGGGAAGACCATCCCTGCTACCCACGCCAGCGTTCGCGATGCAAGCAATTTTTGGCGAAATGTCTACCATGTTGCTCAATGGGCAACGGGCAGTGCCCAAACACTTGCAAGAACTTGGTTTTACGTTCAAGTTTCCCACCCTGGAAGCCGCGTTGCGCGATCTCATGAAAGAGCAGAAGGCAGAAGAGGAAAAACTTTAACGCAAAGGCTTGAAGTAGAGCCTCGTAGACAGGTAGACAGAGCATGCTACCTGTCTACCTGTCTACCTGTCTAACCGCTTTTTTCCGCTGTGTGAAGGTGAGTTATGAAATATTATCACCAGTTTATTGTTCAGGCGCCACTGGCTACGGTGGCCGCTTTTCATCGCCAATCGGCCAGTATGGGCGCGATCACGCCACCCCCAGTGATCGTGCAAATTCATCGCGCGCCAGCCTTGCTGGCAGAAGGCGATACGATGGATTTTACCATGTGGCTGGGCCCCTTGCCGATCAATTGGCTGGCGCGCATTGAACAGGTGACGCCGATCAGCTTTGTGGATCGCCAAATGCGGGGGCCGTTTACGAAATGGGTGCATCATCATACGTTTATGCCGCTGAACGAGCACGCGACTGCCGTGATCGATCAGGTCGAAGGCATCGTTAGTCAGCACTGGTTTTGGAAGCTGGTGGGATTGGGCATGTGGGTCAATATGCCACTGCTCTTTGCCTATCGCGGTTGGCAGACGCGGCAGATGCTCGAAAAGGTAGATAGGTAGACAGGGAAATAGGTAGACACGGCTTTTCTCTCTGTCTACCTGTTTCCCTGTCTACCCTATTTCAGATAATTTCCAGTACACCTATGATGCTCAACAAACAGATCGTTGTGATCGGCGCCGGGATCGGTGGATTAACCACTGCTGCTATTTTGGCGCGTGTGGGTCTGCCAGTTACCGTGTTGGAGGCTCATATCTACCCCGGTGGTTGTGCCGGCACCTTCTATCATCAAAAATATAATTTTGACGCCGGGGCCACATTGGCGGGCGGTTTTTACACGGGTGGGCCATTGGATATTGTGGCCCACGCCGCCGGGATTGCCCGCTGGCCGGCCCATCCGGCTGAACCGGCGCTTGTGGTCCATCTGCCGGATCGAACGTCGGTAACGCGCTGGAGCGATCCGGACCGGCGGCGCAGCGAGCATCAGCGCGTCTTCGGGGCGGCGGCCAATCAATTTTGGCGTTGGCAGGAACAGACGGCAGATGCTTTGTGGAATTTGGCGCTGCGCACTCCGTCTTGGCCGCCACAGACCCCCGGTGAGGTAGCCCAAGTGGTTGGTCATGGCTTGCGGTGGCTCAACCACGATTGGCGCGCCCACCTCAACCCGGCTTTGCTGGCTGATGCTCTACGACCGGTGGCAACGCATTTGCGCGGTTTGCCTGAGCAGTTGCGGCTGTTTGTCGATGCCCAATTGTTGATCGCGGCGCAAGCCACCAGCGGTCAGACCAACGCGCTCTATGGCGCAGCGGCGCTCGATTTGCCCCGGCGCGGTGTTGTTCATTTAGAAGGTGGCATCGGCGCAATTGCCAAAACCGTGGCGCAGGCAGTGGTCGATAACGGTGGTCAAATCCATTACCGGCAAGCGGTGACAAAAATTGTCATGGAAAATGGGCGACCAGTGGCGGTTGAGACCAACCGCGGCGATACTTTTCCGGCTGATTTGGTCGTTGCCAACCTGCCGCCCTGGAACATCGCCCAATTGCTGGGTAGCGACGCACCAGCTAGCTTGCAGAGCTTGCCACCCCCATCGCGTGACGGGTGGGGCGCTTTCATGGTGTATATGGGCGTAGATGAAGCGGTCATCCCCAAGGATTTCCCCTTACATCATCAAGTGATCGTGCGTGAGCCGATGGGTGAGGGCAACACGATTTTTCTCTCGCTGAGTCCAACCTGGGACAAAAGTCGCGCCCCAGCGGGCAAACGGGCGCTCACCCTTAGCACGCACACCGGGCTTGCGCCCTGGTGGACGCTCTATGAACAAGATCAGCGCCATTATGCCGCACGCAAAGCAGCCTATGTGAAGCAAATAATCAACGCCGCTGAACAAATTTTGCCCGGCCTGCGCGCCGCCGCCGACTTGATGATGCCGGGTACGCCGGTCACGTTTGAACGGTTTACGCGGCGGACGATGGGCTGGGTTGGCGGGTTTCCCCAGACAAATTTGTTGCGCACCTGGGGGCCACGTTTATCGGCTCATTTGTGGATGGTGGGCGATAGTATTTTCCCTGGTCAATCGACGGCGGCGGTGGCCTTAGGCGGCTTGCGGGTGGCCGATGCGGTGCTGGCCCAGGTAGGCATCGCCAAGCAGTCTAATGTATTGAATAAACAGCAAACCGATTACCCGCGCCAGAAGCCAACCTGGAATAACAGTTGAACTGAGTGAAAAGTATGAACACAACG
>JBBREZ010000376.1:0-6985 GCA_038225095.1 Caldilineales bacterium | reverse complement strand
GGTCCTCGCACGCGTCGCCCCCCCCCCCCGCGCCCCTACCATTATGGCATGTTTTATTGATTTTTCTATGAGATCACCAACACACGAATCGCGCTACTTGCCAAACCTTTCGCTTACGAGGATACGAGACAGTAGCTGAAAGCGCAAGCCGCGGTTTGTTTTTGCTCTCATGTCTAGTTTATAATAAATAGATGTACTGTTAAAAATTTGACGAAATTCTTGAAGGATATACCATGCGATTAACCTATCCGTTTACGGCCATCGTTGGCCAGGAGCGCATGAAACGTGCGCTGATTCTCAATGCGATCAATCCGCAGATTGGCGGCGTGCTGATCCGCGGCGAACGCGGCACGGCCAAATCAACCGCAGCGCGTGCGCTAGCGGCGCTCTTTCCCAGCATTGAAGTAGTGTCCGACAGCCCGTTCAATTGTGATCCAGACCGCCCCGACCTCTATAGCGATGATTGTCGGGAACGGTTTGAGCGCGATGGTTTCTTGCCGTCGGAAAACCGGGCAACCCCTTTTGTCGAACTGCCCGTCAGCGCAACCGAAGACCGCGTCGTTGGCACTTTGGATATTGAAAAGGCCATTCAGCGCGGTGAGCGCCATTTTGAGCCAGGCGTGCTGGCCGCGGCCAATCGTGGCGTACTCTACGTTGATGAAGTAAACTTGTTGGACGATCATGTCGTCGATCTGTTGCTCGACAGTGCAGCATCGGGCGTTAATGTGGTCGAACGCGAGGGTATCAGCTTTCAGCACCCCGCCCGCTTTGTGCTGGTTGGCTCTATGAACCCAGAAGAAGGCGATTTGCGGCCACAACTGCTTGACCGTTTTGCCCATGCCGTGGACGTGATCGGTCTGACCGATCCGAAAATGCGGGTCGATATCTTACGTCGCCGCATTTTCTTCGAGCAAGACCCCGACGGCTTTGGCGAGGCTTATAAAGAGGCCGAAGACGATTTGAGCGCTCGGATCTTAAAAGCTCGCCACCTCTATTCGTTGGTTAAATATACGGATAAAGATCTTTATACGATTGCCGCCCTCACGGGTAGCTTTAAGGTTGATGGTCACCGCGCCGATATCGTGATCTTGAAAACGGCGCGCGCACAGGCGGCTTTGGATGGTCGGCTCCAGATCAGCGACCGCGATATCTTGTTGGCCGCCGAGTTGGCCCTGCCCCATCGCATGAAAAAGCAGCCGTTCCAGGATTCAGTCATGAACCCGGATCAGTTGCAAAACAACATGCGCCAGGCGCGTGCCGAAGCGGAACAACAGGTGGGCGAAGATAGCGAACAGATGGAGATGGACGGCGCAGCAGGAGCGGACCAAAAAAAAGTCTAGAGGGCGATGAGTCGGACACGATGGAAGCGGGTGAGGGCGGCGAAGGCGCTGTGGCCCAACCCGATGCCTCACCCCAGCATAGCTCATCGCCCGGAGACACCAAAGGTGCACGTAAACCGGTGCAAATCGGTGATACATTTGAAACCAAGCGGATGGATACACCGCTTGATAAGCTGACGCGCGAGCGGGCTGGCAAGCGGTCTTATACGCGTACAGAACGCAAACGCGGTCGCTACATCAAGGCCAGACCAGCGGGTAGCCATCCTGAAGATATTGCCTTTGATGCGACCTTGCGCGCGGCCGCACCGTTCCAAAAGCAACGCCACGAAGAGGCCGAGAATAACTTGGCGCTGCAATTGCGCAAAAGCGATCTACAGCGCAAAGTGCGGGTCCGCCGCACCGGCAATCTCATTCTCTTTGTCGTCGATGCCAGTTGGTCAATGGCCGCCAGCGAACGTATGGAAGCGACTAAGGGGGCCATTTTCAGCCTGCTGGTCGATGCCTATCAGCGCCGCGATCAGGTTGGATTGGTAGTCTTCCAGCGCGATAAGGCCCGCCTGGTGTTGCCGCCCACGAGCAGTGTGGACTTGGCGCAAAAGGCCTTGAAAGATCTGCCGGTCGGCGGCAAAACACCGTTGAGCAGCGGATTATTTATGGCTTGGCAAGTGATCGAGAATGCGCGCCGCAAAGACACAGAATTGCGCCCGTTGATGATCCTGTTGACCGACGGCGCTGGCAATGTGAGCATGACGGGCATGCCAGCCCAAGAAGAGGCCAATCGGATTGCCGAGATGTTTCAACAGACCAAAATGCGCTCGATTGTGGTCAACATGGAGCATGCCGCCTTCGACCGTGGTCTGGCGCAAAAGCTGTCATTGGCGCTCGGTGGCGCTTGCTATAACCTGCCCGAACTGCGCGCCGATACGCTGTTGCATACCGTGAAGCGCGAAATTGATTCGTAACATGATTGACGATCTCAGATTGACGATTGACGAAGCTATTTCGTAGACGAAGCGGCCGCGTAAATCGTCAATCAAAAATCGTCAATCTCATATCTTCGCTGACTCAACTGGACTTCTACCCATGACTGAAGAAACAAAAAATGCTGGACCACCACCCGTCAAGGGTAGTTGGGAAGATTTGTTAACGCAAGCCGGCAAGCTGGCGGGCAACCAAAATGATGAGGCGCTGCCAATTTACGAAAAATTGGTCACGCGGCTGCGCGCTATGCCCATAGCCCAGCGCCAGGCGAATAATAATCGCCTGCAAAATATCTTAAAGGCCGCTGCGATCAATTATCACACCTACCTGAGCACGCGCGACCGCTATGATGAAGCGTTGGCTTTGATTCCTGAGATTCAAACCTTAGACAGCGAAGACAATCAGGATCATTGGGCGTATCATGCCGCCTCATTGCTCTATCAAGCGGGGCGTCCCCAAGCGGCGCTGGCGCGTCTGCGCGCGCGGCTCGAAGCACCCGCGGCGCCGTCGGTTAACTGGGGCCAACTGGCGATGATGTATGTTCGCCTGCACCAACCGGCAGAAGCAACGCAAGTGTTAGAGGAAATGGCGCAACGAATCGAAAAGCAGTCGGCGGCTGGCGAAATCTCTGCCCCGCAGCCGGCCGAAGAGCAAGCATTATTGGCTGGTTTGCGTGCGAATGTGGCGCTAGAAAATCGTGATTGGGACGCCGCCACCACTTATTTCGACCAGGCAATGACGCTGGATGACTATTACAAAGAAAATCCGCATATTCTCTACATCCGGCTAGCCCGCCAAAAGCAATATGAAGCAGCGCTTCGTTACATTCAGCGCGATCAAAACCATGCGGTGCGTGCTGGATTCTGGCATGGGTATATCCTCTACCATCTAGACAAAAATAATGAGGCCCGGCGCCAGTGGCTAAAAGTGGTGGAAACGAATGTAGCCAAGACCAAAGAGCGCAGCCTGATGGAATTTGTCCTCGCCCGCTATTACTTGGGCGATCCAGAGGCGGTTGCCTTGGGCGGCGTGATTCGTATTCTGCAAGAAGAGCGTGGGACAAGTTGGGAATTGCTTTATATGGCCGCCCTCGGCTGGGCCTTGCGCGGTAATATTCAAGATGCCCGCGCCAATCTGACGCTAGCGATTGTGCGGCGCAAGGCGCTCGGCGAAGGCACGCGCTTGCCTTATGAATCGTGGCTACATGGTCAAGATTTGCTAAGCACCGAAATTCAGGCTCAGTTAGCTGAATATTTTGAAGCTGAATAGGTCGGTACATAGGTAGAAGGTAGACAGGTCGTGTTTACGGTCTACCCGCTTACCCCATTCTCAACCCAAAACCGATGAAGAAGCTGAGCTCATGAACCGTACGCCAGAAGACCTTATCCAATTCTCTAAGCGATTGGCTGCTGCCAGCGCCGAAATTATTCGTCAATATTTTCGTGCTGACTATCAGGTAGAATTAAAAGCTGATGCCTCACCGGTTACGATTGCCGACCGCGGCGCGGAACAGGTTATGCGCCAGATGATCATGAAAGAATTTCCGGAGCATGGCATTCTGGGCGAGGAACTTGGCCTTCATCAGCCTGACGCCGAGTATCAGTGGGTGCTCGATCCGATTGATGGGACAAAGAGCTTTGTCAGCCACAGCTATCTATTTGGCACGTTGATCGCGCTGCTCAAGGATGGCAAACCAATTTTAGGCGTGATCAATCACCCCTTACTCAATGATTTTCTGGTGGGCGATGGCAAGCAAACTTGGCTGAATGATCGGCGCGTTGCGGTGCGCCCCTGCACTCGAATTGACGACGCCGTTCTGACTACGACCTCGCATTGGAATGTCTTCAACTACCAAAATGGGTCAGCGTTTGAAACGCTCTCACGGCGTGTGCAGCGCTACAATACGTGGGGCGATTGTCACGGTTACTATTTAGTGGCGGTTGGCGGCGCCGACATTATGACCGATCCGATTCTGAATGACTGGGATCTGATGGCCCTAATTCCGATCATTGAAGGCGCCGGCGGCGTGATCACAGATTGGCAAGGTAAGCATCCAATTGGCGGCAGCGGTGCGATCGCTACGGGTGGGACGATCCATGATCAAGTGAGTCGGTTGTTGAATCCGTAACGGTGATGAGAATGGTGTATCCCCAAATTTTGGCGATTTTCTCGCGGGGATAAATCCCGCTCCTGACCATAAGAAGTCGCCTCAGCGACTTCTTATGGTCAGCGGCCAAATTCCATTTGCGCTCCCCAATTTGGCTCACGGCATCACGTATAAATACCAATACGAATTCGACGGAAAGGCTGGCTTCAACTGTTCATCCCAGACAAAACTAGCGGGTCTGGTCAACATGCGGATCCTATGATCAACCTCACCCAGATTGTTCTTCAAGTCCGGGGTAACATCGCTGCCCAATTCCTGCAAAATTTCCTCAATGCGCTGGCGGTTACGCATCTCAAATGGAAACTCGGCGCGCGCCCGCGCCACATCTTGGGCTAATTCACCCAAATACCACTGAAGCGCATCCAAGCGCGCCTTCATCTCGCGCTGTAGGCGTTCATGAAAACGCGTGCGCAAACTGCGAATGGCTTCCACAGCGGCCTTTTGCGTTGCATCGAGCCGCGTCTGTTGGTCTGGGGTAAGTTGATCGCGCGTGGCCTGTAAACGATGGAGACGGGTCAATAGATCGCCACCCGTCATCTGCAAACGCTGATCGCCTTCCGACGTACGCACCACAACGGTGCGATAGAGCTCATTATTAATGGTATAATCTTCTAGGGCCTGCGTCATCGCCTCGGCAATCGCCAGATCATCCGCTGGGTTGCCTGCGACTAGAATACTGGTTTTGGCCATCATTCACTTTCCTTTCTCCTAAAATACGCGGTGTTTTCACTGTCTGTTCTATCGTATGTCGGCACATATTCGTACTCAAATGCTAAATAATGCCAGAGCGACAATTCAGTGTACCCAAGCCTGCCCGTTGCCCTGATTGCCTGCCCTTCAGTTTACACCCAATTGGCTAAAGAAAGCGTATGGGCTTATCCCAAGCGCAAAATTTTGCGCTTGGGACCTAAGTCAGCTAAGCAGTCATCACGGCGAATTTAGCTGCGCATTAATTCTGCCGTATCCAGCCAGAGTGTAACGGGCCCGTCGTTGACGAGTGCGACTTGCATATGGGCCTGAAAAACGCCCTTTTGCACCGCAATCCCTTCGTCTTCGATCAATTGACAAAAACGCGTATACAGGATCTGAGCGGGTTCAGGGCGGGCAGCGTCGGTAAAGTTGGGTCGGCGGCCTTTGCGAGCATCAGCATATAGCGTAAATTGGCTCACCACCACCACACTTCCGCCTACCTCACTTAGGGCTAAATTCATTTTCCCATCGGCGTCTTCAAAAAGCCGCAAACCGACAATTTTGCGCGCCAGGTAAAGCGCTTCTGGTTCGCCGTCGGTATGCGTGATGCCCAGTAAAATCACAAAGCCCTGCTCAATTTGGGCGACGATTTTACCATCTACGGTAACGCTGCTTCGCTGACGCGTTGAATTAGTGTCCGCATATTTTTATGGTTTGCTAAAAGAACAAATGTTCGATATAATTCATAAATTTGGGATTGCTCATTAGTTCGAACGTGCCGGGGAAGGACGAGGCAATCAAGCTTGCTTTGTCCCGATCGGTCGCCTCGTCCTTCCCCGGCACGTTATTGGATGGTTATACCCTAGAAAGCACGAAAACTGCGAGGAATAAGCCGATGAACTTCAAAGTTGCTCCCGATTCTTTTCAAAAGTTAGCGCTACTCGACGATGCCACCCGTTTTGAACCGGCTGGTTCTGAACCGCTGACAGAAAAAGCAGCAGCCAATCCTTTGCTAAAACCCAAGACATTGCCTTGCATCGCCGATGCCATGACGCCCACGGGCAAAAAACCAATGCTCATGGGTATGTTGACCACCGCCTGCGAGCGTAACTGTCATTATTGTATATTTCGCGCCGGGCGCAGCAAGACGCAACGCATTACCTTTACACCCGATGAAATGGCTTCGTCGTTTGACACCTTGCAGCGCGCCGGCCAGGCGGATGGTATTTTTCTCTCCTCGGGCATTATCAAGGGCAGCGTCACCACCCAGGATAAGATTATCGCCACAGCCGAGATTCTGCGTAAAAAATATAACTATCGCGGCTATGTTCACCTCAAGGTAATGCCGGGCGCTGACTACGAGCAAGTGCGGCGCACCATGCAACTGGCCGACCGCGTTTCTGTCAACTTAGAAGGGGCAACAGAGCAACGGTTAGCGGCTCTGGCGCCCAAAAAAGATTTCTGGACGGAACTGGTTCAACGCCTGCAATGGATCAGCCAGATTCGCCAACAAGAACAGTGGCGGGTCAGCGTCGTCAGCCAGTTTGTCGTCGGCGCTGTAGGCGACACCGATCTGGAATTGCTGTCGATGAGTGAAAAACTCTACCGTCAATTGGGGTTGCGGCGCACGTATTACTCAGCTTTTCGGCCGGTGAGCCAGACGCCGTTTGAAAACTTGAACGGTACACCGGCCGAACGTGAACATCGGCTTTACCAAGCTAGTTTTCTGCTGCGCGACTATGGTTGGAATTTGGAAGATTTACCCTTTGCAGCTAACACGAATTTACGGCTTGATGTTGACCCCAAG
>JBBREZ010000375.1:0-7018 GCA_038225095.1 Caldilineales bacterium | reverse complement strand
GAACAATGGTTGGTGCAAAGCTTGGCTTATCACGCCGAATTGCATTGGGTCAGCGTTTTCGAGCTAGATCGGCTCTGGGTCGTCGCTCGCCTGGCGAGCGACGCAACAGCAATCCCCGCGCGCCGCTACGCTCTTTGGGTTGGCCGACCAGGTGCATAGCCACATCCATTCTGTGATTGCTGGGCCGGTGCGCGCTCTGGCGGATGCTGCGCTGGCGACAGTGCGTGCCGCGCTGGAGCCGGCGGTCTTTGCGGAGGCGTGCGCGACGGGGCAGCAGATGTCGCTTGAAGAGGCGTTTGCCGGCATTTTACTCGTTTATTAGTGGTATTTAGTTGATGGTCGTTGATAACTCTGTGCTAGGTAATCCAGCATGGCTTTTTTCGTGGCACAAGCCATGCGCATTTTAACTTGTCGTAGCTTGTCGATTTGACAGGCGTCGGCGGAGCGAGTAAATTTTACTCGATTGATCTGCTCGACAACGCATGCCTATACAGTGAATTAGGTGCACACAATTATGAACCTGCATGAATTATTGGCGATCCCACGGCAACGCACGCCGCAAAAGACCGCGATTCAGTGGATCAACGATGCCAACGGCGTGACAGAAATGACCTATGATCAGCTCTATACGGCTGTTGATCAGTTGGCGGCTGGCTTGCAAAAATGGGGCTTGCAGAAGGGCGATCGTGTCGCCTTTTTTCTGAGCAACTGTCCAGAATTTCTGATTGCCTACCTGGCGGTCATTCGCCTGGGCGCGATCATGGTGCCGATCAATTTGCGTTACCGTCGCTTAGAATTGGGCCATATTCTTTCCGATTGCACGCCGCGCTTGCTCATTACAGAGCGCCCACAGCTTGTGTTTTTGGATGACGTGGGCGACGAAAAGCAAAGCTTGGAAGCCGTTCTGTGCGTGGAAGAGTTGGCCCAATGGCAGACGGACGCTGCCAACTGGCAGTCACCCTTAGTCGAAGCGGATGATCTGGCGCTGGTCATGTACACGTCGGGGACGACGGGCCGCAGCAAAGGCGCGATGACAACCCATAACAACGTGATCGCCACGGTGACCGGTCTGCTGGCCGCTTGGGCCTGGGAACAGGATGATCGGCTGTTGCTCTGTTTGCCACTTTTCCATACACATGGCTTGGTCGTCGGTGCGCATTGCGCTCTGGCGACCGGCGCGACCATTTTGTTGCGCCCAGCCTTTGAGGCGGCAACCACCAGTGCGGAATTACTCAGCGGTGCGGCGACGGTCTTCTTTGCGGTGCCGACGATCTATGTGCGGCTAATCGATGAACTCCGCCAACCCGCCAAGCGTGATTTCAAGCACATGCGGCTTTTCTGTTCTGGCAGCGCACCGTTGGCGCCCGAAACCCACACGGCGTTTCTGGCATTGACCGGTCACACGATCCTCGAACGCTAGGGCATGACGGAAACCGGCATGAATTTGAGCAATGCCTATGTGGGCGCACGCGTGGCTGGCAGTGTCGGCACCCCATTGCCAGGCGTTTCCATGCGCATTGTCGATGGCAAAAATCAGGATGTAGCGCCGGGTGAAGAAGGCGAATTGTTAGTGTGTGGCGGGAATGTCTTTATTGGCTATTGGCACGCGCCGGAGAAGACAGCGGCCAGCTTCAGTCACGATGCAGTGGGTCGCCAGTGGTTTCACACGGGCGATCTGGCGCGCCAGGATCCGCAAACCGGCTATGTGACGCTGCTCGGGCGACGCCACGAATTGATCATCAGCGGTGGCTTCAATATTTATCCGCGCGAAATCGAAGAATTGTTGACCACCTATCCTGGTGTGGCCGAAGCGGCTGTGATTGGCGTGCCGCATGCCGAATGGGGCGAGGTGCCCGCCGCTTATCTGGTCTGCACGGCAGAAATCAATCAGGACGAATTGATCGCTTATTGCAAGCAACAATTAGCCAGCTTCAAAGTGCCGCGTCAGATCACGACGGTTGATTCCCTGCCACGCAATGCGATGGGCAAGTTGCAAAAGCATTTATTGAAATAACCCATGACCTCGCTCTAGTCAATCGGGCTTTTTGCACTTACATCTGTCCATTGCTCACCGCCACAATTTCCCCGATAATCGCCACGGCGATCTCCTCCGGTCGGCGTGCGCCAATGTCTAAGCCGATCGGCGTGTGCAACCGGGCCAGTTGTTCATCCGTGATGCCTACATCCTTGAGGGCAGCGACGCGTCGCGCATGCGTTTTCTTGGAGCCAAGCGCCCCAATATAACGCGCTGGGCTGCGCAAAACAATGGCTAACGCGGGGTTATCGATCTTCTCATCATGGGTGAGCACGACGACGAAGGTGTTTTCGTCGATATCAAGCTCGATTAGCGTATCGGCGGGCCAGCCGACGATGAGCTGATCGGCATGGGCAAAGCGTTCTGGGGTGGCAAAGGCCGAACGTGCATCAAGGACAATGGTGTGAAAACCAAGCGCTTTGCCAAAGGTAACCAGCGGGATCGCAATGTGCACCGCGCCGATGATCAGCAACTTGGGTGGCGGCGCTTGGATGTCAATAAAAACCTCGCTAGGTTCAGGGCCTGTGTTGATGGTAAATCGCTCTGTGCGTTGAGCCTTGAGCAATGTGGTGGCACGGTTGTGCACTTGTTGATCGACAACGGGTGAACCTAGGCTGCCCGTCGTCGCGCCGTTCGGCCAGAACAACATTTTGTGGCCGATGCCCGGCCCGGCAATGATCGTCGCCAACGCGACAAGTTTGCCATGCTTTACGGCGTTTGAAAAGGTGGTAAAGATTTCTGACATGCCAATACCCTCCATTTCTACTGCGACTTAACCAATAGGCGAGCCAAGTCTAGCAACCCGATCAACTTGCATTGTACCACAGCCTGGGCTGCCTATTTCAAAGCGCTTTAATCCTGCTCAATCAATCAGAAACGTAACTTTTTAACGAGTTGACAAAGCTAGACAAGTCGCCTACACTAGTATCATCGCAAATCTGAGTATCATCGCAAATCTGATCACTCAGATTTGCAGGTGATTTGTAGTTTCTCAATCAATGAGACCCACTATAATTTTGTTTGACCGCGTTTTTCCCTCGGCTGTAGTTCAGCAAGCAGTTTATCTGTTCCAGTGATCAGACGGGCATTAAGGGCTAAAATGAATTATAATCGGCATTGTTTAGCGTTGCTGCGTTAAGTGCCGCGCCAGTCTTTGTATGATCGCGTTGACGGCAAGCAGTGGATTGCAGGTAAAGATTGGTCAAAATCTAAAGGAGAACCCAAATGATGCCCCGCATTACACGTGATCTATTGATCTTGACAGCGATAACCAGCTTGGTTGCGACGTTGCTATGGTCGGCGTCGGTTAATGCATCACCCCAGCAAATTAATACAGTCTATTTGCCTATGATCATTTCGCCGATTCGTGTCAGCTTTTTACAATTAGTCTCTAACGATAGTTGTGACACTAATTTTAGCAACTCAGTGCTATCACCTGCCACCTTTGCCTATGGGATCAAGCAATTGGGTGTCAGCACGACGGTGGAAGGTGGTATCGACCAAGCCTGGCGTTTGGAATGGAGCAAGGATGGCCAACGTGTATCGGATCTAGACAAGAGCGGCGTTATTGCGCAATCGCCAGAACAGGTGGCCATGACGATTGTCTATGGCACAAATCGCCAATGTGGCGGTGCTTTACCAAGGGGCGCCTATCAAGTGCGTCTATTTTTGAATGATAGCTTGTATCAAGCAGCTACGGCAACGATTCAATAAGCAGGAAAGAGGTAATTAAAGAACGAACTTACGACAGTAAAACGCCTCCGCATATTGGTCAGGGGCGTTGGATTCAATCCCGCGCAGCCGGAGCAAGGCCCAGAAGGTAGCGGGTGTAAACCACTGTTTGTTACTTTGTGTGGCAAAATGGCGCATGAGCTTATCGATCTTCGCCTGACCTGTGGTCTCGTTCAACGTGACAAAGAAATTGGGCGTGCCCAGATCGCCATCGTATTTAGGAATTTCATACTCCAAGATCAGATGGTCACGAAAGGTGTTCCAGGTTAAATCGGAAATAATCCGGTGATCCTGATGGCGGTCATCCCGATAGTGGGTTAGGACCAGATCGGGCGACGGTAACTGTTTTAGTTCCTCGAAGAAATCTTTGATTTCGCTGCCGATGTAGGGGAAATAACCATCACGCCAGTGCTTGACGATGACGGTTTTTTCGCCAGCAGCGCTCAAAAAATCTTGGGCGCTCGCGGTTGCTTCGCTGTTGCGCGCCCCCACCGCGCTAAAGACCACCCAAGTTACCTGCAAATTGGGAAAAGCGTCAATCAACTTCAGCAGCGTGCCGCCGCAGCCAATTTCAATGTCATCGCTATGCGTGCCCAGACAGAGAAACGTGGTGAAGCGGTTGATTCGGGTTCGTAAAATTAAACATTAGTACCCACTGTTTTCCCATACCGCCCAGGGTGTTTGCCCCTGCGCGTGCATGTCATCGAACAATTTCTTTTCTTTGAAGGTATCCATGCAGGCCCAGAAACCGGGGTTTTTGTAGGTCACCAATTGCTGACGTTCGATCCGCCGGTGGAACGGTTCGACCACCAATTCTTCACCAGGGCGAAGATATTCAAAAATTTCTTGGCGCAGTGCGAAGAAACCGCCGTTGATCCATATATAGCAATCCCACCAGATTTTCGAAATGTGATATACGCCAAGAACGAACGAAAAGGATGGCGAAACGATCGTTTGAAGGGAGAGTAGGATGACCATCAAAACTGACGAGCTAGATACGTTTCTGGGCGAAAAACGCGACTCGCGCGAATTCAAACGAGCGATGGCCGTGAAAATGGCCATCAAGGGTTACGCCTACGCAGAGATTTGCGAACTGCTGGATGTATATCCGTCGTTCGTCAGTGAGTGGAAGAAAGCCTACCTAGAACAAGGGGTGGTGGGGCTTGTGTTAAAATATCAAGGCACCCAGAGTTTTCTCAGCCAAGCAGAACGGCAAGCGGTGCTGGCCTGGCTGCAAATGCAAGCGGAGTGGACGGTGGAAAAGCTAAAGAATTATCTGGCAGAGACCTATCGGGTTGAATTCCAATCACGCCAGAGTTATTATGATTTGTTCGCTGCGGCTAAGATTACGCGCAAGAAAGCACAACGTACCAACCCAAAACGCGCTGAGGCAGCGGTCGAAGCGAAAAAAAAGTACGCGAGGAACGCCTTGACCAACAAGATTCAGCCATCCAGGCCGGTGACTTAATTGTCCTCTATTGGGATGAATGTCATCTGGTCTGGGATGATGCGCGCGGCTATGTCTGGGGAAAATCAAAAGACCGCGTGGAAATCCCTATGACAAACTTTCGGCAACGCCAAACCTATTATGGTGCGATCGAGCATCTGCGTGGGGAAACAACCGTTCAACCTTATCCAACGGGTGATGGGGCGTCTACCGTCGCTTTTGTCCAATTGCTCCGTCAGAAATATGAGGGAAAACGCCTCCTGCTCAGCTGGGATGGCGCAACCTATCATAAAGGCGCAGAGATGGTGGATTATCTCACCGGGCTCAATCATGGTTTGGACCCTGCTGAGTGGTGGGTGACCTGTTTGCTCTTTGCGCCTAACGCGCCCGAACAGAACCCAATTGAAGACATTTGGCTCAAAGGCAAACAGTTTATCCGCAAAAACTGGCGACACGGTGAGCGTTTCCGTGTGGTCAAGACTCTCTTTCTGGATGCGATTCAAAATCGCTTTTTCGATTTTCCTAAACTGCATATGTATGTCTGATTTCGAATTTCATTTGGGATTGCTATAGATGCCTTGTCGATGCCTTCCATGCTGGTGACTAACCCATCGGCGCGCATGTTTACCAGATGAAAGCTCTGCGAAGGGCGCACCGACAGGAAGCTGGCAATTTTGTTCTGCTGCTTGAAATAGTCAAGATAGGTGGGCAAATGTAGATCGGCCAGGCCATCGGTGTAATTCGCCATAAAGACCTCTTCGTCGGTCAGATATTTGCGCACGGCCCGCAACCGCTGCCCAATATTCGCGTTCACGCCTGTATCGACGAAGGTAATCGTCCAACTGGCGATGTCATTATGATAAAGGTGGATCTCGTTCCTACCCTTGGACAACACAAAATCATTCGATAGACACTCGCTGTAATTGAGGAAATAATTACGAATGTAATCGCCGCGATAGCCCAGGCAAAGAATAACACGGCTAGCTCATCTTGCGCCTTACGCGGGTCGAGCGGGGCAAAGGCAGCCTCAGCCAGCGCGCGCGCATGCTCGACCAAAGCCAGCGAGCTAGGAATCGGCGCATAGACAAACAATTGACCGTCGTAGAGCTGTTGGCACCGAATATCATCGCTGACCTCGGCGTCGTAATAAAGTGTATTCATCGGGTTCAAGTTAAGATCTCCTTAATATTGGGTCGCAAGCGCTGCGACGTAAGTTTTATCGTAAAAGCAGCGCACCCAAGGGGTACCCGATTCGCTGCCATGAGAAACGTGTTAAAACACGTTACGTCCAGATGTCAACCCGTTTCGGGAGCCCTCTCTGGGCGCGGTTTTACATATCAGCCGCCGAATTCATGCGGCTTTTCTCCTAGCAAACCATGTGGTCAACGTTTGGGTCAGCACACTATTCACTGCGCGCGCCAGCGTTGGTCGGCCTATCGTCGGGATGATTTTAGAACAAAACATGGTCCCACCTACTTAAAGCTTTCCAGCTTTACGGCATAGCTTGGCTAAGCCAGACCTTATTTGGTCAGCCTTGGTTTAGCCAGCGGATCGGTTTTAGAACAAAAAATTACAATGAATAATGACAATCAGTATAGCAAGAATGCGCAGTATCGGTTGTTGCAATTGCCTTACGGCAGGTGGGAAGCGCTTGTACTCGTGCGCGTAGGTTATGCTAAATGGGTGCTTTATTTTGTGGCTGGGCAGGGTAATAGGTGGCACTGAATGGTGGGTCCAGGGCTAGGTACAACACTAGATCGGAATCGTAGGGGCGCGGCTTGCTGCGCCTGTTGTTTACAACAGGC
>JBBREZ010000374.1:0-7027 GCA_038225095.1 Caldilineales bacterium | reverse complement strand
CCGAATGGGGTATATACCCTGATCAACAAGGCAACCTACGTAATCTAATTTGGCGAAGGTATTGTACCAGAGAAAAACTTCTGTGAAATTTTATCATCTATGCCCCCAGACAGTATACATCGGATCTATTCTCGGTTTCGGCGCAATACGTACAACAAAATTCTACTCTGATTGAATTCTACCCTATTCTTGATAAGCAAACAAGCTGGAGCGTTTTGTGGATTTTTGTAAAGTTTTTGCATAGAAATCGCTGGCACTTTGCCCTCCCAACCGCTAGAGTAGACGCATGGACAAAATCATCCGGCACACGGTCACAAGCACGATTACTGAAACGTGGAGCATTATCTGGACAGGCAACGTCCAGGCCGGTGAAGCGTTGCAACGTCAAACGACAATCAGTGTGCAGAATCAAATAAAAACTCAGGAGGAATCTAATGAATTACTTCAAGCCGCCCTAACAACTGCCGAATCTGGCAGGCCTAGAACCCGTGATGTGATGGCAACGCCACCCGTGCCGACTGCGCTGGATGCACAGCCCGACGGCTTGAACGCCAAGCCAAGCGCAGGCAGTCAGCGCAAACGTGGTCGTCGTGCGCAATCAACAAAGCAACATTCAATCGATTTAAGTAAATTAGGAGACTATTGTATGGGTAACAAACGAATTTTCACTCTCTTCCTGGTCATCGGTCTGCTGGCAGTGCTGACAACAACCGCCTATGCAACAAGCAACGCTCACCCAGCCACGCCAAGCCTAGTCGGCACTTGGAAGATGACGATCCCCAAAACGGCAACCAGCCCCGAAACGAACGAGACGATGCAGACCTTCTTTGCCGATGGCAACTACCTTGAAACGAACAACAACCCGAAAAGTGGCTCGTTAGGGCATGGCGTCTGGATTGGTTCGGGCACCACCTATCTGTATTCATTCCAGGTCTTTACGTTCGACGAGCAGGGCAAATACAACGGGAAACGCATCATTCACGTCACTATTCACATGGATGGTCCTGACCACTACAAGGGCCACGGGTCGGCGGACATCATTGATGCGGCAGGCAAGGTGACGAAGAATGTCTTCTCTGCTGACACCGAAGCCACCCGCATGGAGGTGGAATTGCCATAATGGGGATAGGGCGTAACGGTTCATGAGTAACTCATGAACCGTTACGCTTCTCTACCGGCGGCAAGAAAGCACCTGCTCTATCAAGCAGGCTAGGCTACATTTAATCCTACGCTATTTTTGACGAAAGAACAAGCGTCACGAAGTATGGATTTTTGTAAAGTTTTTGTTGAATTCGGGGCCGGCTGGCAAGTCTATCTGACGGCGCATTTCGTTTGATACAAACTGCACGACGCGGCGCGTCTAGACTGCATTCCGACGCTGAAGCGTCGGAATGCGGGAGAGCTTCCTCATGCAATAATTGCTTGTACGCGCCCCACCTCACCGGTTTCCAGACGCACCTTTATCCCGTGGGGGTGTGTAGCAGAATTGGTTAAAATTTGCTTGACCACGCCGCGCGTCCGCTTGCCGCTGCGCTGATCCTCTTTCATGACAATCTCGACGGTCAACCCAGGTTTGATCTCGTTACGGTTTTGACTATTCACGATGTAATTCTCATTTTTCTAATGCGCCTAAAAAAATGGACACTGGTTCAGTTGGCTGTGATTACGAAGCGATAATGCGTGTATTTACGATACAATTACATTCGACAGAACCAATGCCAGCATATTGTCTATGCTACGATCCCCTATTATCTATCCAACGCCAACCACCTTTCCGCAGCGGCAATCGCTTGCGTTTGCGTCCAGGTGTATCCAACCTGCCAAGCGGTTTGCCATTGGCGTTTGGCTAGCACCTGCTGGGACTGATTACTGCGTTGGGTAATTAGTCTCTGGTAGAGCGGCGAAAGCGGATCGCCGGATCGCTTGCCCAATCCGGCGACGGCACCAAGCAGTTCTGTAGCAGTCACCTCCTGCGTTGGGGTGTGAAGTGGATGTAGCAGGAGGCCAGCCAACGTTACCAGCAAACAACGCAAGCGGCGAATGTACAAACGCGCTTTGGGAAATGCTTGCTGCAATGCGTGGCGAGCCTGATTCAAATTGCCATCCACCAGCGCAATCTCAGCCAAATGGGTATAGGCCATGGCGATATGGATGCCAATGTAGTATCCTTCGGGTGTACGCAGCAGGCAAGGTATTGCTTGGACCAGGTAGGACTGAGCGGTTTCCCAATCCCGGCGCGTCAAGGCGACTTCACTCAACAACGTTAGCGGGCAGCCGGGATTGAACAGGTGCGCAACCTGACGGGCCAGTTGCGTACTCTCTTGTAAGGCGACTTCGGCGGCTGCGTAGTCACCCTGCTCGATCAAGATTCGTCCCAATAGATTGAGTGTCAGCGCCAGCTTTCCGGGGCGATCGTTGCGGCGTGCCAGGGTCGCGGCTTCTTCGGCCAATGGCAGGGCGATATCGAAGTAATGCCCCAGCCAAGCCAACGTTGACACACGTTCCAGGGCATCGATGCGCAAATCAGGATCAACCGCATCACCTGCTGCATTCGACACCACATTCGACATAGCCAACGCAGCACGCGCCAGGGTCATGCCTTCACGCAAATAGCCGTGGGTTTCCCAGAACCAACACAATTTGATGCAGAGGGTCAACGCTGCTTGGGCATCCTGGGTGCTAATCGTCCAAACCAGGGCAGAGCGAAAGTTGGCATGATCGCGGGCGAGTGCGTCGAGATCGCTAGCAGTTTGCGACACCGTTTGGGTGACAAAATAGGTGGCATGTCTTTGCTGCGTCGCCGTCCGTTCTTCGCTGCTCATTTGCGCTAGGGCAAATTCACGGATCATCTCCAACATCTGCCAGCGTCCCGGCAAACGCACTAGCAAACTGTGATCGGTCAAGTGCATCAGCGTGGCTGGATCAGCACCACAAACGGCCTGCGCCGCCGCGTCGGTAAAGCCTCCGACGAAGCTGCCTAATTGCCGAAAGCTGGTTTGCAGGTTGGTATCCAGCAATCTATAACTCCAGGCAATGGCCTGATACAGTGTGCGCTGACGCGGCGGCAGATCACGCACGGAGGAGTGGAGTTCATGCAGCCAGTATGCGTCTTCCTGTAGCAGCGCGCTCAGTTGGTGCAACGTGATCCGGCGCAGGGCAGCCGCCGCTAGTTCCAACGCCAGCGGCAGGCCGTCGAGCCGCCAACAAATGGTGGTGATCGGTGCGGCATTGGCCGACGTAAGCGTAAAATCGTACTGGTGTTGGCGCACGCGTGCCACGAACAGCACCAAGGCTTCATAGAGCAGCAATTGGTCGGGGATCAACAACAGGTCAGGTGCAACCTCAGGGGGCGGCAGAGAAAGCGGCGGTAGCACATATTCATGTTCACCAGCCAGGTGGAGGGGTGTCTGACTCGTCGCCAACACTTTCACCCCTTTGCAGCGCTGTAACAAGGCGGCAACCGGTGTCGCCGCATCACTGACTTGCTCAAAGTTGTCCAGGATAAAGAGCACTTGTTTTTCTTTAAGCGCAAGTCGTAAACGTTCGGCCAGGGGCATCACACCAGTTTCAGTTACGGCCAGGATAGAGGCAATTGCCGGCAGCACGAGCGCTGCATCGGTAAACGGTGACAGATCGACAAACCAGACACCATCAGCGAAATGTCCGCTTACCTGTGCAGCGATATGAATACTCAAGCGCGTCTTGCCCACGCCCGGTGGCCCCACCAAGGTCACGAGGCGGATGTCGGGTTGTGCCAGCGCGTGCAGGATCGCTGCCCCTTCGCGCACACGCCCGATAAGTGGAGTGAGTGGTTCTGGCAAGTTCGTGGGTGTCTCTGGTTCGACGTTTGGCACTGGTGCCTCAGTTGGTGCAATGCGCCCATTGCCGCGTGCAAAGCCCAAAAACGCCGTCCGCTCCTCTGCGGCGATGCCTAAGTGATTTGCCAGCAGTTCCGCCACCTGTTTGGAGGGTCGACGCTGTCCCTCTTCGATTTTCTGGATGGTGACAACGGCGCACCCCACTAAGCGCGCCAAGTCATGCTGCGTAAGATCGAGGGTTTTTCGTTGCTGTTTGAGCCAGTGGGCAAAGGGTTGATCCGAGCGCATAAACGAACCTGTACGACTTTGTGTACGACTTCTGGTATGGGAAAGGCCCTTCCATCGCCAGCTTGAATCTGCTATAGTCTACTATACACACGGCTTGGTTGTCCAGCAATTTCAATCATAGGCGATTCCGCAATCATCAGGCCGTGCCAGAAAAACCGGAAAGTTACACCAACCAGATGGAGGCTCACTTGAACAACTCACAAGCATTGACACGCCGTCAGGCGCTCACAGCAATGGCTGCATCTACTCTAGCCTTATCCACGTTAGGCAACACAGCAGCAAAAGGAGCCGAAATGAATCAAACCAAGCAAGCAACGTTCGTGCTTGTGCATGGGGCTTGGCATGGGGGCTGGTGCTGGAAAAAGCTTACCCCTATCCTACGAGCCGCCGGTCACGAAGTCTTTGCCCCAACCTTGACCGGTATGGGCGAAAGGTCGCATTTGATCAACCCACAGATCAATTTGGACACCCATATTCAGGACATTACCAACGTGCTGGAATATGAGGATTTGCACAATGTGATACTGGTCGGCCACAGTTATGGTGGCATGGTGATTTCCGGCGTGGCGGCCAAAGCTGGAACACGATTGGCGCAGCTTGTCTATCTTGATGCCTTCTTGCCAGACAATGGCAAATCGTTGCAAGATTATGCCCCGCCTTTAGCAGAACTGGTGCAGGCGCAAGGTGCAGGCTGGCGCTTGTCCTCGGCTTGGATGGGGACACCAACCGAGATGTTTGGTGTTAAAGACAGTACGGATTTGGCCTGGGTGACACCGCGCTTGGGCGATCAGCCGTATAAGACCTTCACGCAGCCTGTGCAACTTGCGACAAACACTGACAAGTCACTGAAGCACACCTATATTCATCTGACAAAGGGGCCTCCTTTTGAAGAGGCTGCGGCTAGAGCGAAGAAGCAGGGCTTCCGCTTCTACGAACTCTTCTCCGCTGGACACGATGCAATGGTGACGCAACCCAAGGAGTTGGCGAAGATTTTGTTTGAATTGGTCTAGGGTTGTGCCAAAGGTACTAAAGACGAAGGTGAGCCAAACAAACGGCTCACCTTCGGCAGTGTATCATTGAACTGATACGAAAAATCGCTTGCATTGGGTCGAAATGATTGGTAGAATGTCGCACAGCACAAGTTGGAACGATAAACTACCAGTGGCGGCTCCTATTCGCTAGACCGATTATGCGTCTATCGTCCGCCTGTGGTAAAATCGGGTCAAAGGGATCAACAGCGTACAAATCTATACGCCGCACGCTATAAAAGTGAGTTTTTGCGCTGTTGAAAAAGCTCACTTTTTACCCGTATGCGGTATATCTACCTAATCACGAGGTTAACGTATGGTTGCCATAGAATTGCGGGAAGCTGCCTTGACTGAAGAAGTCAATCGTATTGCCACGTATGAGGGAAAAGAAGCAAAGGATGTCTTAGCAGAAGCGGTGCGTCAATATCTCGATGCCTATCGGGAAAAACGCATTCGCGCCGAAGCCCAAACCTGGTATGCAATGCCGACCGCGACGAGAAATCAGTATCAGGGTCTCTTTGTTGCTGTGTACAATGGCAAGATTGTGGATAGTGATCCAAACCAGCGAACTTTATACCTGCGCGCCAAAGATCGCTTTGGCCGCGAACAGGTTTTATTGGTCGAAGGCGGCGATCAGCCAATGCCTACCTACCAAAATTATTCTGCATACGGTTCTTAACCTCGATGATTCCTTATTCAAAAAGCAAATTCCCGCCTGTTCCCATTCTCAACATTGCCTTAAGCGTGCCTGGCAAAGATGCCCAAACCGAATTGCTGCCCGCGCTGATTGACACCGGCTCTGATTTTACATTGGTTCCAGAAAAGTGGCTACGCAACCTTGATGCACCACGCAGCCGCCCTGCGCGCGTGCGAGGGTTGTGGAGTTCTTATCATGAAGTGACACTCTTTCTGGTAGATATCCATCTTGAAATTGGCGTTCTCCCCGGTGTTGAGGTTGTGCGTGTGATGAAATCGGAAGGATTATTTGAGAACGAAGAAATTGTTTTGGGTCGGAATGCTCTTAATATGTTAATTCTCCTGCTCGAAGGCCCCGCACAACAGACCAGCATACTGGAACGCCGCCCGCGACGATTTTAGCTGAATGGAGCGTAACGCGCAAACTGGTGTCGTTTGGTGTTAGCGGGAGAGGTCGCTAACTCGTTGGCCCACTGGTAGGTTGAGCTGGCACCAGAATCGTGGCAAACGCTTCCGCCAGCGCCATCTGCTGCCCGGCGCTGAACGCCTCGGCAAAGACCGCCGAGTCAAGTGCAGCCTGCACCGTCGCCAGCGCGGCGTCGGCTAGGGCGCGCATCGGACCCGCAATCACGTTGTGGATATGGCTGTGCATCTGGTCGGCCAGCCCAAAGAGCCTGGCAGCGCGCGGGGATTGCTGTTGCGCCGTCGCCAGGCGAGCGACGACCCAGAGCCGATCTAGCTCGAAAACGCTGACCCAATGCAATTCGGCGTGATAAGCCAAGCTTTGCACCAACCATTGTTCGGCTTCGGCTAGTTCTGCTGTCCACAGGGCTGTTTCGGCCAGATAGGTACAGGTGCGCGCTAAGAGGGGCTTGAGTTTCTGTTCGCGACAACGCGCTAGGCTTTCTAGGAGTAACCGGCGTGCTTCTGCCATGTCCCCATTATAGAGAACAACACGACCGAAGAGTGGCTGCCAATTGCATACCATCTCTTGGTAGTTGACAGCTACAGCGATCGTCAGCGCCTCTTGCAGGAGCTTGTGGGCCTGGACAAGATCGCCCTGCAGCAGCGCCAGATGCCCCAATGTGCCGAGACCCTGCGTCTGCTCGTAACGGTTACCACGCGCTTCGAAGAGCGTGTAATTCTCCCTGGCCAAGCGTGCCGCTTTGGCAAAGTCCCCTAGCTCGAGCAGATAAC
>JBBREZ010000373.1:0-7039 GCA_038225095.1 Caldilineales bacterium | reverse complement strand
CGCCAACTTTTTGCCGACCCCCCATTGCTCTAACACCTTGGGTCGCTGGCGCACCGTGGCGACCAATTCGCGCAAGATCGTCACCTGATCAGTTGGTAGCACAATGTCATCCCAGGCATAGCGTGGTTCAATCTTGCGCGCCAGCACACTCAAGCGCGGGTTCGAGTAGCTGCGCGCGGTCGCAAAGAGATCGTCCGCCTCGACCGTTCGCCCCGCCTGCCACGCTCGATCACGGGCCGCCGCCACTGCATCGCGAATCTGCCCGCTGGTCAAACCAAACTGTCCGGCTAAATCAGTCATCATCTTGTCCGCAAGCTGTCCATCCTGCTTCAACTTTCTCCCCTTGGGGAGAGTTGGGGTGGGGTTCACAAAGTGCCACCACAACGCCAACCTCTGCTCATAGCCGGGTAAGTCAAATGCCTGTGTGACGATGGTTCGCTGCCGGGCAATACCACCCGCTTGCCACTGCTGCTGCCCGGCCACAACGATCAACCCTGGGTGATCACATAATGCCGCTAACACCTCTGGTGCAACCCGTTTATCCTCATCCAAACAAGCATCCCAGCCATTGAGCAGGGCCACCGCACCGGTCAACCGCGCATCACGCAAGGCAAGCTGTACAGCCTGCCGCGCTGGACAACTTTCGCCGATCACCCGATCCAGTTGAACAATTAAGAGCGGCTGATTCAACGCCACGGCCAAACAATGCGCCGCGGCCTGTTGCGCCATCTTATCAACCCCATAAAAAACAAACAACGGCTCCGCAGGCGACCACTCTGCTGCTCCATTCAAATTCGTTGCTTTCCGAATTCGCTGTAGCGTTCCCCCCGCCAACAACTGATCGGTCTCGTTCACCTGTGGCTGGACCAAACTTGCTTGACCCTTCAATGACCCGTGCGGTTGATACTGCCCGCGCAACCACGCCGCCACCGTCTCATCCACATTCAACGTCTGGTTAATCCAATGCGCATTGGCCGGCGGCGCTTCGACCACAAATTCCAGCAATTCATATTTGAGTAAAGGTGCGTCCTGGCTCAGATAAGGGGCTAACATAAATTGCGCCATGCCCGGCTCGCCCAATAAATCTAATACCAGCCGCACGGACGGCCGGCGACGGGTGACGTTGTCCTGCAAATAGCCATAAATGCGCTCATACCGGGTATCAAAGGCCGGCGCCAGACAAAGCAGCAGCATGTCCAACGCCATCCGATCCAGGTCAAAGGCGTGGGCAAGCTGTAACAAGCAGGGCGTCTGCCCTTGCACTGCCATCGCTTGCACCAGCGCTTCCATTTGTTGTGTCGTTGCGGTCAGCGCTTGTTGCAAAGCCGCCTCTTCCTCTGGGGGCAGATCGATTAACTGGCCCCAACTGTAGCCAAAAGGGCGATCCAGCAATTGTTGCGCTTCTAGCTGCGTGACATATAAGCCACGATAATCATCGTTCGGGTCCTGGCCGGCCAACACCCAGCGCCGCACCTCGCGCCGGATCAACACGTCGATGCGAGCGAACTCGGCTTGCAGGTAGCGTAAATTGCCATCACAGTCCTGAATTTGCATAGTAAACATTCAATTTGGCGTAATTACTCAGCCCTTGTGTAGACAGGTAGACGCCCATCAGTAGATGGGACGTAAACAGGGCGCATGCCCCGTCTACGTGTTTACCTGTCTACCTAGCATAACGTTCCACCTGAGTAGTTACAATTTGGATTAATGGAGCGTATCATCTGTCTATTTCATCTGTCGCTTACTGGATAACTCACCACTTTGTGATTGATGACAAAACAAAGCATAATTTCTAGGACTTACGCAGCAATGAATTTCTACCAGTCGTACTGACACGAACTATCGTGTCCCTACAGGATATCGTGTCCCTACAGGGAGAAGGTGCGTAAGTCCTAATTTCATTGGGTCGTGCTCTGCTTCACCACCTCACTCGTTTTTGGCAACATGGCCTGCACCAACCGGCCTAGCACTGACCATTGACGAAAATAGCGCTCCTCGCCATTGGCCACATTTTTGAGCTTGCCGCGCCACTCAGATTGACCATCACCTAGTTCTTCCAGCCAGAGCTGAATGGTGAACAAATGGGTGTGCGACTGTTTGGATAGGTTGTCCATACCAATGCACCTTTCTGAGGGGTAGCTGAGAAATGGGCCAGAGCCCAGGGTGTCTAAAGCGCGCCAATAGAGGCGGGAGGCGACTGGCTTTTATGCTTTTGTGAAATAAGTTTTTGTGAACTACAGACCGTTCTCAGCCATGCGACAGATTATCACAGCAAAGTTGCCGGCAACGTTGACTCGCTCGAAAATAGACCGCAAATAGCGAAAGATAAACTTCAGCCGCCGCGGGATACAGCTGAAATTCTCTGGTTTGATTTGGGAAAACAGTTGGGCAGAAAAAACAGTAGACTATATACTTACTTTGTGATAAATGAGAAAGTCATCTCATTTATCACAAAGTAAGTATAATAGACCTTATTCCGATTTAATTTTGTGCCTTTGTAGGTGCGGTTTTTAACCTCACAAACTTGGTCAATCCAGACTTGTGCGGTTAAAAACTGCACCTACAAGACCGATCTGGCTCTGTTTTGCTATCCAAATAATAAATCGGAATAAACTATAATTAACCAGCATATCATAGCTTGCGCTTCAAAAGCGCTTCAATTTTGACTGACAATGACCCCAAATATAGGATCTTATTGCTTAACTTTATCTAAACTTTACCTATTCCTTACAAAAATCCATTAAATAACGCCAACACCGCTGGCAAGCCATCGGCTGTGGCATGGTCACGGAAAATGTCGTATAGGTCAGCCAATTGTTGCTGCGCCATAGCGTACTTGTTGGTGTGCTGCCAAAGCACGCATAGATTGGCGACCGCGCATAGCTCCTGGAATTTGGCATTTTGCCGCCGGGCAACGGCAATGGCTTTATGGAAACACGCTTCGATTTCTGCCACCGGTTTGTTCTGTTGCCATAACAGCTTGCCGTGCAACCGGTGCAGTTCGGCCTCCCAGAATGTCTCGCCGGTCATCGTGAGGATAACAAAGGCCCGTTCGATAATGCGCAAGGCTTCCGTGATCTCGCCATTGGCGGCTAACAGGGTGGCTAACTGCGCAAGAAAGCAGGTTACGCCCGTAAAAGTTTGCCGATGACTGTCAGCAAGCCAGGCCGCTGCCAGCCGCCGTAATTCTTGCGCACTGCTGGGCGATAAAGGTGACGCCACTCCTCCACGGCTGGCTAGAGAACCGCTGGCTGAAACATGAGCGTGGGTTAACGAGGTGATGACACGCTGACAGAGTTCTTCGGTGGCAATGCTTGGTGCAACTTTTAACTTACTCTGTAAGATTGCCTTGCATGTTTCATACGCGCGTAAGGCGCTGGTGTAATCTTCATTCAGAAAATAGAGTTCTATGAGTTGGCGATACGCCGCTTCGCTCAGCGGATTATCACGGATTAGGCGGTGGGCATAGTGAACAGCCACATTGTAATCATGCTGGCCTTTCAGGAGTGTGATCAACGCTTCTAGCGCAGAGAAGAACTGGTTGCGCAAACGTTGGCGTGCGGCTAACACCCAGTCATCATGCAACTTTACCAGCAGATCGTCGGTATACAACGCCACGGCCTCTTTTAATGCCGCCAGGGTGGCGACCGGATCGTGATGGCGTTTTGCTTGTTCAACCCGTTGCAGGGCCTGTTCAAATTCGGCGACATCTAGGGTAAATACCATATCCGCTCGCCATTGTAGCCGTTCATCATCATGCAGAAAATCTTCGAAGGCCGGAAATTTTTTGCGCATTGCATCCAACTTATTGCGTAGATTGCTACGCGCTTGGCGTGTTTCACTCTCTGGCCAGAGCGTAGCGGCCACCCGCTGCCGCAGCAACGCGCGGTCTCGATTCAGGAGTAGATACGCCACCAGCGCTTGCAGGCGCGCCCCTTTGATCGTCGTGACGGGTGTATCGTCATAGATCAGTTGAAAATGGCCTAGAAGCCGGACGTGTAAGGTTGGCATAAGCAAGCTTTTTATTAGGAACAAGCACAGGACTTACACAACGCCTGCCGATCAACGCCTGGAGCATCCTGGTAACCATTGAATTCAGTCCAGGCTTGAGCAAACCCTAAGCGTACAATGTCGATACAATTATCTATAGCAAGAGATGCACACCGAACTGAAATTTCGGCATGGAAAATGTGAATTTGTCACATTTGTATGATAGTCGTGGATGACTCCCAAAAGTGAGACAAGACATTGCCGACATTGACTCCCAAAAATGGGAGTTAGGTCATTCTAGAAAAAATCTAGCTTGCCCGATCATTTCCTGGCATAACAGCAACGCTTCGCCGACAAACAAAGCGCTTATTTTTAGAAAATCAGGTTTTGCGCTGCGCCAGTTCACAGCCGATTTCACGCACAAATATGACCAACGCTTCAAGGGGCGGATAACTGACCATTTGACCCAAACCAATCAAATCGCTCAACGCGGTGCCTTGTGGGCCGAGCGCATCCTGGCTAAGCACAAACAGAGCCTGGCTAGCCTCGGCTTGTCGAAAAAAATCGAGCAAGCGCGGATCATTTTTAAGTGGGGTGAAGCCTTGCGCCGGGCAGGGCAGCACCACACAACTGGCTCTACACGCCAGCGTCAATGCTTGTCCCAGGGTCAGATCGGGCGTCAACGCCAAGCCATGCCTGCCGGCCGCGTAGAGGCCGCGCAAACCGACTACTTTGACTAGCAACCCAGCCCCGCGCAATTCGCTCACAAAAATGGCAGCGGATGCTTCGTCAAAATGGCTGCTCCATAGCACAAATACAATTGACTGTAACCTGCGCATTGTTGTGTTCCTGCCCCACCCATTGCCCGTACCAAGCTGAAAGCGCTTGATACACGTAGCATAGCGCAGTTTGGCGGTCTCCAGGCTATCCACTTGCTCTTAGCTTACTCCGACGAACTCCTATGAACTGTCACACTGGTCTGCACAGCCAAACCATCAAAAATTTTTTCTAAGAAGCTGTCTGAAAAGTAGTGTAGGTGCGGTTTGCAACCGCACGTTCTTGGGTTGATTACTTGGGTTGATTACAGGCTTGTGCGGTTACAAACCGCACCTACGTAATCACCGATCTACCTTTTCAGACAGCTTCTAAAGATTGTGACGATTTTCAATGTATGTTATATTGGCAACTCAGCGTATTGTGTTAGTATCGCATTGAGGAAAACCCCATGACTCAAAGCAGCAACTTATCTATCCCCTCCCTGCGCCCCTATGTTCATGAAGCATTGACGCTTTGGCGTCAGGATGACGTAGAGCGCAACCCATTCCAACATTTGCAGCTTTTTCAGGCAGCCCGCCGCACTGCCAATGGAACCGTGCGCCAGACGGCGCACCAGTTGCTGCTTCAGGCGCTCCACCAACTAGAAGCGAACCATGCACAGGAAGCCGCTTTGTTGCGCCGGCGTTTTCTGGATAATGAATTAGTGCATAGGATCGCCAACGAATGGAACTGGGCGGAAAGCACCTTATACCGTAAACAGAACGAGGCCATCGATCATCTGACCGAAATTTTGTGGGTATGGGAGACGCAGGCGCGTGCCGAACAGAAGGCGCACTTGCTGCAACGCCTGGAGGCCCCCACCTATGGGGAACTGATCGGCGTCGAGGAGCACCGGGCGCGCCTGGAAGCCTTGCTCGTTACCGCGGGTCCACCCTGGATCATCTTGCTAGAAGGGATGGGTGGCATTGGCAAAACCTCGCTCGCCGATGCACTGGTGCGCGATAGGGTAGAGGCCAGCCCTTTTGCTGATATAGGCTGGGTGACCGCGCGCCAGCAGATCTTTAATTTGGGCGGTAGCCTTAAACCGCCAACGACGCCGGCGCTCACGGCTGACATATTAGTCGATAGTTTGCTGGCGCAATTGCTCGAAGCGTTGCCGCGGTCAGTCATCGTCGCGCCCGACCAGGCGCGCAAGTTGCTGACCAGCCAATTGAAGGCGCAGCCCCATCTGATCGTCATCGATAACTTGGAAACGCTGGTGGATGTGGAAAGTCTGTTGCCGCTCTTGCACGATCTCGCCAACCCCACTAAATTCCTATTGACCTCGCGTGACAGTTTGTATGACCAAGCGGGCATTTACCATTTTCCTATCCCTGAACTAAGCGAAGTGAACGCCCTGCGCCTGGTGCGTTACGAAGCACGCCTGAGTAACTTGCCCCAGGTGGAACAGGCTAGCGATGCGGAACTCAAGCCGATCCTGGCGACAGTGGGTGGTAATCCATTGGCCTTACGCCTGGTGGTGGGCCAGATGCATGTACACGGGTTGGACGTGGTGCTCACCGATTTGCGCCGCGCCCAGGGGCCTAAGACCGAAAATTTTTATAGCTACCTCTACCGCCGCGCCTGGGATAGCCTGGACGAAGTCGCGCGTAACACGCTGCTTGCCCTGCCGATGGTTACGGAGGAGGGTGGCACACTCGCCTACCTGGCAGCCGTGAGCGACATTGACGCGGTTGAATTGCGCATGGCGCTTGACCAACTGGTGACGCTCAACTTGGTAGATAGCCGCGGGGGTCTCAACGAACGCCATTACACCATTCACAATTTGACGCGTACTTTTTTGCATGAACAAGTGGCAAAATGGCAGGGGTAAGTGTGAATTGCGGCTGAATAATGGCTACTTATAGACAAACCAAATAGACTCTGCACAATCCAACTGGACGGGCACGGTATACCGTGCCTCTACCAATGTGCAACCTTTATTTGGTTTGTCTATTAGCAGGATTGCCATTCACAATTGACAATTCAACTCTACGGCGGGAATGCTTGCTTTAGCTATGGGGCCCAGAGGGCGCCCCGATAGCCGCACGGCGAGTACGCCGTGGAACGCCGAGCTCGTCCGTCCATAATTTTTCACGGATAATTCAGATTTGACGATTCTGTGAAGATATGGTATACTTTGCTTATGCAGCAGATGATTACAGCCAAGTTGAAATTGAATCCAACACAGGATCAACTGGTTGCTCTGCGCTTGACGCAGATCGCCTATCGC
>JBBREZ010000372.1:0-7051 GCA_038225095.1 Caldilineales bacterium | reverse complement strand
CGTTCGCTCAATGTGGCCACGGCGTTTGGCATTGCCATTTACGAGCTACGCCGCCAGTTAGCAGAAAGCAGTAAGCACGTATGAGTCAACTGTTATCCCGAACATCAGCGGCGGCGGATACCCTGGGTATGATCGGTTTACCGGCGCCAATCAAACAATTAGTGGCGCAAAAATGGGACGCGATCATCATCGGCGCGGGCCATAATGGCTTGACGTGCGCCGCCTATCTGGCGCGCGCGGGCAAACGCGTGCTGGTGCTCGAAGCGCGTGAACGCATCGGTGGTGCGTGCACGCTGGAAGAACCGTGGCCCGGCTATCGGATTTCGCCGTGCGCCTATTTGGCGGGCTTGCTGCATCCGTTGGTGATTGAAGAACTAAACTTCCCCGCCTACGGTTATCACTGGACGCCCGCCAGCGCTGGAATGTTTGTGCCTTTTGAAGACGGTTCGAGCATCCAGTTCTGGGATGACGACGATCAATGTGAAGCCGAAATCGCCCGTTTCGCGCCGCGTGACGTCGCCGGCTGGCGCGCTATGAGCGATGTAAAACGGCGCGCGCGCAACGCGATCCGCCCTGCCGGTGCTGATGACATGTGGATCGGGCGCGCGCCGACGCGCGCCATGATTGAGGATCGACTGCATGGCGACCAAGCCGCGATCAACTTGCTGTTCGAGTGGTCGATGGTCGAATACTTGGAACATTACCTACAAGACGAGCGCCTGCAATATGCGCTGCTCGGCCAAGGTGTGATCGGCACCAATGCCAGCCCGCACGATTCCGGCACGGCGTCAATCCATTTTCATCACGCTTCAGGTCGCCTGGGCGGCATACCGGGTATGTGGGGCTATGTCAAAGGCGGCATGGGCATGGTCTCGTTTATTTTGTGCGATATCGCGCGTGACGCCGGTGCGGTCGTGGCGGCCGGTGTACCGGTGGCCCAGATTTTGCCCGGTGAAGGCGTGGAATTAGTTGGCGGTGAACGCATCTATGCGCCGATTGTTGTCTCTAATGCCGATCCGCAGGTAACTTTGCGCTTGTTGGGCAAGGCCGTTGATCCAACCTGGCAAGCCCAAGTCGCGTCTGTGCCGATCACCGGTTGTACGGTGAAAATTAATGTGGCGCTGCATGAACTGCCCAACTTTAAGGCGCGCCCTGGCACCCAGGAGCCGCATCATTTTGGCCAGGTCAACACGCCGCTGACCAAACAAGAATGGAAGGATTATCCCGCGCTGGCGCAGGCCGGTCAGTTGCCGCCACGCTTCTGGACTGAGCTTTACTTTCAAACCGCGCATGATCAATCGGTTGCGCCCCCCGGCATGCAGACGATGAGCGTCTTTGCCCAATACGTACCGTATACCTTCGCCGAAGGCAGTTGGGATACGCGGCGCGACGAAGTAAGTCGTTTGGCCATCGCCTCGATCGCACGCCATTGCAGCAACTTACCCGCCGCAATTGCCCAAATCGAAGTGATGGGGCCGCCCGATATCGAGCAGAAAGTGGGGCTCACCGGTGGTCACATCTTTCAGGGTGAATGTCTGCCCGATTACATGTGGAGCAAGCGACTTAGCGCACGCACGCCGATGCCTGGCGTCTTTCTCTGTGGCGCGTGCACCCATCCTGGCGGCAGCGTCATTGCCATCAACGGACGCAATGCAGCGATGGAAATTTTACAGGATGACAAGCCGACAGGGTCACACCGTCATTCGTAAATCGTAAATCTAAAATCGCAAATGATTAAGTAGGAGCAACAAACCTTTATGAAATTCCCGCCACCCTTCTACCGCTGGCGTCCGCATCCGTGGCATGGGCTGGAAACTGGCCCCAATCCACCTACGGTGGTGCATGCCTATATCGAAATCACGCCGTTCGATATGATGAAATATGAGATTGACAAAACGACTGGCTACTTGCGGATCGACCGGCCGCAACGTGGCTCGTCGCATCCGCCGGCGCTGTACGGTTTCATTCCGCGCACGTATTGCGACAAGCATGTAGCCAAATTATCAAGTTCGGCGGACCGCGGTGACGGCGATCCACTTGACATTTGTGTGGTCACCGAACGCCCGATCAATCGTTCGGAACTGATTGTGAATGCGCGCGTGGTCGGTGGGCTGGATGTCAATGACGGTGGCGAAGCCGATGATAAGATCATTGCAGTGCTCGAAAATGATTACGTCTGGGGTAAGGCCGAGGACATCTCTGACTTACCACCCGTGTTGGTCGAACGGCTACGCCACTATTTTGCCACCTATAAAATGATTCCCGGCGAGCCTTCTAAGTTGACCGTCGAAGGCGTCTATGGCCGCGAACATGCCTTGCTCGTGATCGAAGCGGCTATGAAGGATTATTACGAAGAGTATGGCCAATAATATCCGCCACCAGTGGGAAAACCGCTATCAACAAGGTGACACGCCCTGGGATACCCGCATTACACCACCAGAGGTTGTGCAATTCTGGGCGGATCATCCGGCGCCGCCCGACAGTGTGGCCTTGGATATCGGCTGTGGTGCAGGCACCAACGTCGCCTATCTAGCCAGTCGCGGTCTTTTTGCGATTGGTTGCGATTTGGCCGGCAATGCGTTGGCGCTGGGTTTAACGCGCTTACAAGAAAAACATGCGCTGCTCTTGCCAAGCGTCCAATTTTTGCAGGTCGATGTAACGCATTTGCCCTTGCATAACACCCAAGCCGCGTACATTCTAGACATTGGCTGTTTTCATGGTCTAGCCTTTGCCGACCGTCCGGCTTATGTCCAGAGTGTGATTGAAAACTTAGCGCCCGGTGGCTATTATCATCTCTTTGCGTTTGACCTGCTGCCCGAAACCGAATGGCTGCCGAATAAACCGCCACGCGGCGTCGGTGAAGACGAAATCCAGACCCGCTTTGCGCCGCAACTCCAAATCGTCGAGATCATTCACGGTCGCCCGGATCGACAGGCCTGCCGCTGGTATTTGTTAAAGAAGAAATAACCCTATGAGTTGGCAGCAAAAAGCAATCACGCTGGCACCCAAGCCGCGTGGTTTTCACCTGATCACCCAAGAAATTCTGGCGCAATTGCCCGAAATTCAGCCATGCAAAATCGGGCTTGTGCATATTTTCATTCAACACACCTCCGCCTCGCTGGCCATCAATGAAAATGTTGAACCCGAAGTGCGCGCCGACCTGGAAGCGCACTTCAACAAGTTCGTTCCCGAAAATGCCCCGTATTACACGCACACCTACGAAGGCGCGGACGACATGCCGTCACACATCAAAGCCATCATGCTCGGCAGCAGTTTGACGATTCCGATCACCCAATCTAGCCCACTCGACGCTTGATTTTAAGTGATTTAGGGCAGGGTCATCATCTGCGGCTCGAGTGGCTGCGCCAATCGAGCCGAGCACAAAGCCTGTAGCTGGCGCGCAATCATTGTGCTACCTACTTGTTTCATAGAGCAACAGCGTCATCCTGCTAGGCAGAGACCCCTGAGAACACGCGGAGAACACCGAACGAAAAACTGTTCGGTGCACCCTCTGGCATCCTCGCGCGCTCGGCGCATCATAAGTCACCAATCATCCCAATCCACACCGGCAGGCTAAATCCAGTGTAAAGTAAATATTGAGTAGGGGCATGCGGCGCGGCCCTGCGGCTAAAATTTACCGGCGTCAGCCCACTAATAGACAAACCAAATAGACTCTGCACAATCCAACTGGACGGGCACGGTATACCGTGCCTCTACCAATGTGCAACCTTTATTTGGTTTGTCTATTAGGTTGCCGAAGAGAAACGTGGCGGGGTGAATGCTTTAGGAAAAACCGGGATAAAATGTAAGTGTTTTGTCAGTTGAAATTATCACACTAAGCTGCTATAATTCATGCATCAGCCATTACAAAAATTTAAGGGTACAAAATCTGATGGAGCATTAGGCGCAGCGTGGTGTTTCTGGCCTCCCCTGGGAATTAAGCCTAACTTGGCTTGCGGAGCAACTTTGCCTGGTCAACGTCGCGCACTCCTCGGCTAATTCTGCATTGGAATCAGCTGCCCCACCGTCAGTTCAGGCATTCGGGACGCGACCACGATTGCATTTTGATTGAGATGCGGCTGGTAGACGGCGATCCAGGGTTTCGACTGATAGGCGAGGACGACACCCGTATAGAGCCACAACGGCAGTTTCCCATCGATGATCAACCCTTGATCATCGGGGAGCAGGGGCAATTCTAATTGAACGGCTTCACTGTAATCCAGGTACGTGTCAATAATCTGTAAATTCAGGCCAATTGCGTCTGCATTTTGCGTGACTGCCCATTGAATCGCTTGGTTTTGCGGTTTGGCGAGCACACGGAGTGAGGGCGGCGTAACCCAACCCAGGCGCACGTCAAACTGATAGAAATCCGCCGGATAGGCATGGACGGCCAAGGCGGCATAGAGCCAATTCGGGCCACGCCCATACACGGCCAGCGATTCTGCTTTGGGTAGGTAATTCAGCACGGCGGGCAAATGAAGCGGTTGCCACGCTTTCCCTGGTGCTAAGCCTAACGCTTTACCCATGCGTTCAAGTTCAACCGTGAGTTCGACCGGCGCTAGCCGCAGGTGAAGCTCCTTCAGTTCACTCGGCGGTTGATCAAACAAGTGCTTGATACTGGCTAAAAGCAAATTGAGGACCTCGCCCGTCACAGGTTGATGGCGTTCCAGACCGGCAATGCGGCCGCGCAAGCTGGGCCAGGTCGCATACACCGCATTGGGCTCGGTCAGCGTGGAGTGTAGCTCCGCTATGATGATCAGGTGGTGCCGTTCCGCCAGGTTGCGCCAGACTTCCAAGCTGCTTTCATCCGGTGCAATGAGAATTGCGTGAGTGCAGTCATCGAAAATTACTTCCTGTTCTTGGGTCGGTCGCCCCCCCACATCAACGAGTAACGGTAAGTGGCGATTTTGTAAAGCCTGTATGACCTGTTCGATAAAAGTATCGGTAAACGACCCTTTGACCTTGTGCCGCAACAAGCGCACGAGTTCTGGCGGGGACTGATGATACCAATCACCCTCACCATCGGGGCAAGCACGCAGCACATAATGCGCAACCCCCTGATCGCGTAAAGCCTGGGTTAGGGTATAAGTGAGCACCGATTTGCCACTGTGGGGCGGCCCGCCTATCGCGATCGCTGGCAGTTTAGCCATAGTTGATACCCTTTCCCTAAATTGATTGGACAAGTGACTTACGGCCCCCGTAAAACCTATGCCATCTAACCGCGCTACCCCAAAAACGATCATGGTTGCCACCCTAGGCGGTCAACCGCAAGTGATCACGTTTGCCCTGGATCGCTTAACGCGTGAAGAAGCGATCAGCGAAGTTTACCTGTTGCATCTCTCGCCGCCTGGCCTCGATATCCAGCACGCTTTGGCGCGGCTTGGCAAAGAATTCGCCCATGATCAGTATGCTGGGCGACCCTGTCGTTTGCATTGTGTTCCGCTCCAGAACGGTGCGCTAAAGCTGCAAGATATTCGGACGGAAGTGGAAGCCGAAGCCACCTGGCAGGCGATCCGCACCTTGCTGGCCGAAGTCAAGGGCAAAGGGCATAAGGTTCATCTCTGCATTGCCGGGGGGCGGCGTTTGATGGGGTTGCTCGCCATGTCAGCCGCCATGTTACTCTTCGACCATCAGGATCGCCTCTGGCATATTTATACACCCGATGAACTGCGTGCCCAAGCCGCTGGCGGCGCGATCATGCACGCCGAGCCGGTCGAGACCGTACAACTGATCCAAGTGCCGCTGGTACCGTGGGGCGCCTATTTCCCCGCCTTGCGCGCGATGGCCCAACCACCCCAACAGGCGGTGGCCCTGCAACTCAGCCAACTCACTGCATCGAGCGAACTGCTATGTCGGCAAGTCTATGACCGTTTGACCGAACGCCAGCGCGCCACCCTGCTGGCGTTTGCCCGTGGTCTCACCCCGCAAGATGTCGCCGAAAAACTCAACATCACGCTGAGCACCGTCAACACCCACAAGACCGCGATTTTGGCCGAATGCCGCATCGCCTGGCAGTTGGACGAAGCCACTCGCCTCGATTATCGCTTCATCCGTGAACGGTTTGCCGTTTTTTTGCAACGGATAGGGCTATTGTAGCACGGTTCTGGGTGGGTGAGATCAGAGGAAGTGCTGAGAAAGATCAGCGTTGTTGCTGATGTGGAACCGATAAAATTGGATTATGCTGGAGCGACTATGATTACACTTGAAAATATCCCAAACGAATGCAAGACCGATCACTTATTCTTGTTAGTTGGCGCCAATCCCTTGCCGAACTTCGTAGCCGCCTTGTTGCTGCGCAAGCTGGGTTCTACGTTCTATCTGCTGCAAACCCAACAGACATTGGCGATTGCCGAAAATTTGCGTGATCGTATTCTCGGTCGCTATCCAGAACACAAGTTTGAGTTAAAGCAAGTCGATACAGCCGATGGTGAAGCAATTCGCGCCGTTATAACAGACCAGCTACGCCACATCCCACCACGGGCTTCGGTTGGTCTCAATTATACGGGTGGCACGAAGACAATGGCTGTTCATGCTTATCGCGCGATGGAGCAAGCGCGATCAGATACCATCTTTACCTATCTGGATGCACAGACACTCTCATTACATATCGATGGAGATAGTGGAGAGCCGGGGCGAAGTGTTTCGGTAAGCAAATTGTGCAATGTTGATCTTGAAACCTTGATGAAACTTCATGGGTACGAGCGATTTCAAGGTAAAATTTCGCCTAATCTGACTCAACAAAATCGTTTGGAAATCGTCAAGACAATTGTCGCATTGACGATTGACATATCATCCTATGTGCAATGGAAAGAATACATTGCACAGCGGCCTCTAGAACGCCTGCCAGACTTAAGTCAATGGCCACTATTAAGCCCCTTTGTTCAGATTGTCCAATCGATATGTGGTGCAAGTGCCGACACATCCCAACTTTCAATGTTCTTGGGATTAGGCGAGAAAAGTTCTGCTTGCCGCAGTTGGCTGCAAGGGGGATGGTTAGAAGAATATGCCCTTGACGCCCTTAACTCGGTAAGGAAAGCCTGTAATTTAACTG
>JBBREZ010000371.1:0-7064 GCA_038225095.1 Caldilineales bacterium | reverse complement strand
GCTCGGATCGTTTTTCGGCCCGTTGGACGCGTACCATCTATATGGACGCTGGCAGTTATCGTTTCGACGCCACCAGCGATGATGGCGTGCGCGTCTATGTGGACAACGTGCGCATACTCAACGCCTGGTTCGACCACGGCGCGCAGACCTTTTCCGCTACGCGCCGGCTTGCGGCGGGTCGCCATCAGATTACCGTCTACTATTACGACAATACAGGCCCAGCGTTGGTGCATCTGGCTTGGTCGCTAGTGTCTAGCACGGGTGGCGGCGCTAATAGTGGTCAGAATTGGCGGGCTGAATATTATAATAATCGCGATCTGACGGGCGCGCCCGCGCTTGTGCGCAATGAAGGCAGACCCGATCAGGATTGGGGCAATAATTCTCCGGCGGCAGGCATTGTCAATCCCGATAATTTCTCGGCTCGTTGGACTCAAGCCTTGAATCTGGCCGCCGGCAACTATCGTTTCCGCGTGACGGTCGATGATGGGGCGCGGTTGTGGGTCAACAATCAATTGCTGATTGACGCTTGGCGCGTGCAAGGTCCTACCACTTATGCGGCTGACATCGCACTGGCCGGCGGCCCAGTTGCCGTACGCCTGGAATATTTTGATAGCGCAGGGGCAGCCAGTATCCATTTGAATTGGGAACGCAGCGATCAGGGGCAACCAGCACCACCGGTTACCCCAACGCCGGTTGCCATCGCCCATTGGCGCGGTGAATATTACAATAATCGGGATCTGAACGGCGCGCCCGTGCTCGTGCGCGATGATGGTGAGATTAATTTTGATTGGGGCAATCATTCACCCGCCGCGGGCGTTGTCAACAATGACAACTTTTCCACACGCTGGACGCGTGCTTTGGATTTATCCGCTGGCCGCTATCGCTTTCACGTCACCGTGGATGATGGGGCGCGCTTATGGGTGAACAATCAGTTGATCATTGACGCCTGGCGCGACCAAGCAGTCGCCACGTTTGATGGCGACATCAGCTTGACCGGTGGCGCAGTGCCAGTTCGCTTGGAATATTATGAACACGTAAGCGCCGCCAGCGTTTGGCTGACTTGGGAACGAATTGGCGACACTTCGGGCGGTTCTGGGGGCTCGAATAATAGTGACAATGCAGGCAACCAACCAGACCAGCGGAGTAAATGGCTGGGCGAGTATTACAACAATCGCGATCTAAGCGGTTCGCCAGTCGTGACCCGCCGCGATCGTGACATCGACTTCGATTGGGGCACAAGCGCGCCGGCGTCAGGCGTCAATGCCGATAATTTCTCGGTGCGCTGGACCACTATGTTCGATTTCGACAGCGGCAATTATCGCTTTACGACGCAAACTGATGATGGTGTGCGCCTGTACATTGACGGAAAACTGGTGATTAACCAGTGGCGCACCCTCGCCCGCACGCGGTTCACCTACGAGACAAACATCAGCGATGGTCGGCACGAGATCCGCATGGAGTATTTTGATGCGGGCGGGGAAGCCTTTGCCCGTTTCTATATTACGCCCCTAGGCTCAGATCAGCATGTTGGTAATTTGATCACCTGTGTGCCGCCGCAACCGGCCAACTATGCCTGGATCAAGCTTTACCGCCAAGACGGCAATGGTAACTGGTATTCGATCAGTCGGGGCATTGGTTCGATTCAGGCTAGTGGCTTTCTGAAGATCGATGGTTTGCCAGTCGATGCCAACCGCTTTGGTGGCGGCAGCGAACCCTATCGCGTGGAACAGTGGATCAATGGCAAAGTGGTGCGCTCGGTTGGCAACACCGCCGCTGGCGAACCAGAATTTCGCCTCCGCGAAAACGCCGATAATTATACACCGTGGCAATGCAAGTAGATCTGGAGAATTGACGATTTTTGATTGACGAAGTTACTGCTTAGACGAGACACTTCGTCAATCGTCAATCAAAAATCGTCAATTACTTCCGCTGTAGCCCAAACGACCGCGCTAATAGCCAATCGAACCAACGCGCTGGCAACTTCTGGGGCAACAACCATCCAAGAAAATAATTGTTGGCGAGGACGTAGCGCGCCTTCGGGCGCGGACTTTCTAGGGCCAGCCGGATGGTCGTGGCGATTTTTTCGGGATGTAAGCCTTGGCGACCTAAATCAACCGTTGTCTGCTGTAGCTTGACTAGAATCTCTGCATAATCAGTGTCGGCATAGCGACTGATATCCATCTGTTCGGCCTTGTCCCAGATCGGCGTGCGCACAGAGCCAGGTTCGATCAAGATAACATCAATACCATAGAGCTTTAATTCGCGGCGCAGGCTATCCGATAGCCCTTCTAGCGCGTGTTTAGACGCCGCATAAGGCCCCAGAAACGGATAAGCGATGCGGCCACTGACGGAGCTGAGGTTGACAATCCGGCCTGGCGCCTCAGCGGCATCGTCGCGCGCGCCCAACAAGGGCAAAAAGGCTTGGGTTACGGCTACCAAACCAAACAAATTTACCTCGAATTGCTGACGCAGTTCAGCCACTGGCAGATGCATTAATGGCCCTGACACGGCGATCCCGGCGTTGTTGACAAGCCCAAACAGATTAGCCTCACCCAGCGCACTTTGCACTTGTTCAGCCGCCGTGCGGATCGCCGCTTCGTCAGTCACATCAAAGCGTAAAGGCGTAAAATCCTCACCGAGTTCCGCTTGCAAGCGTTCCGCATCCGTTGTTTTGCGCACGCTGCCAAAGACATGGTAGCCGTGTTGGATCAATTCGTGGGTAGTGGCGTAGCCAATCCCCGTTGACGCACCCGTGACAACAATAATTTTCATGGAAATTCCTTATGCGCTTGCGTAACTTTTGCGCGGTTTATCCGTCATCCTAGCAGGGAGCAGTTACCCTTTCAGGCCTAGCTATCATCCCAGGTATCCTACCACAGAGTGCTAATATCGAGCGCTGACAATGACCTGTAAACAATTTATCGCGGGCATTGGTGATGGACTGGATGTGTTGAAGCAATTTGTGGATACGTATGGCGCTTGGGGCGATGGGGAGCAATTGCGTGATCCATACCAAGCTCACTGAATGCGCCATTACGCCAAGCCGGTGGTGCTGTTAGATGAATGCACTTCGCTCCTCTCGCGCCCGAACACTCGCGTTTGCCTGGCGTGGGCGGGCAACAGTATGAGGAGTTTTTAGATACTGGTGCATGCAATTTCCTAGCGCCGCGAAGGATTTAAGGTTCGTGAGCGATTAATATTTTAGACGCTTGATTCATCTAGGCAAAGTATGCGACCCTGCTAATAAACTTTGATAAATTTGCAGACTTATCCGCTGCTGCCCAATGAGCGAAGCAAAATATATAATTGCCATGAAGCTGTGATGGAACCTGTCATGCAATATACCCTTGTTGTAGCGAGAGATGTCGCAATTCTCCCTCAAGATTTTGTCAACCAATGGAATGCGGATCCTGCGTGTCGTGCTATTGCCTATGCCAGCCTAGATGATTCAACCAAAGCTGTCTATAAACTTGGTGTAACATATCCTCTGCCTACGTTAGAAATCGGGGCGGCAAATGTCGATCCAGCGTTATTCTATGCCTTGATTAAACGCATTCTGCAGCAGCAATCGGTGTGCAGGCCAACCGAGATGATTGAATTAGAAAAGCCCAATGGCGCGCGAGTCTTGGTGATTAAAGGCGCCTGAGTATAAAAGATCGCTCATTCTCTAATGCCATAACTCGCGCAAATTTTCCCACAAAATATAAGCACCGGCCACCAACACTGCTGTTACCACGATTGGCCAAAAGAATTCGTACAAGAGCACCAGGGTGGCCACAACTGCCAGGCCAATCGTGACGCTGGTGACCAAACTGATCAGGCGTCCCCGAAAGCTAGCCTCGATAAAGGTGACCACGGTAATCATCGCCACCAGCCCGATAACGCGATAATGTTGGCCAAAATAGAGCAAGATTACCAAGATGATCAGCATCAAGCCAACGCTGGCCGCGGCCCAGATTTCGGCCAGCCGACTGGCGCGCAAACGTTCCGCTGAGGCCGGGCGTAGGGCGCGGCGAATATGCGCGCGGGCCGGACCCTGATCGCCCGCGCGCAACTGTTCGGCATAACTTCCCAATGCTTCTAGCAAGGCCTGATCGGTGGCAATTTGGGCGCGCACCGTGTTCACTGCTTGGCCAAGTTGTTCAATTTGTTGCTGATGTTCCGTATAGAGCGTGGTCAGGTGCGGTTGGTTACGGATGGCGGCGCTTTGGATGCCCAGGCTTTGCAACGCGTGCGACTTTTCCTCGACACTTTTATTCAACACCACCTGGCGTTCGCGGATGGCCGTCTGTTCAGCCAATACTTTACCCAGCATCTCATCGGGCGGGACAACCTTGTCCAAGCCGGCCCAGCCGACTGGATCATACCAGGCGCGCCGCGCAGTGCCATCGCGGTTGAACATCGGACCAGCCGGTGCATCTTCACCTAACATGGGGTCATGGGCGTAAAGTCCCCAGAGACCGTGATAGAGGCTGAGCCAGCGAGGAGGAGGGTTGAGCAAGCGCGGCGTGCCCCAGGTGTTTGCCAGACCCGGCCCAATGCATACACCATCACCGCGTGCGTAATCTACAAACGGAACGCGAAAAATGTTGGAAAATTGCTGAGACTCGGCTTGAGGATCGTCATTTTGATATTGGCGTAATCGATCGCGCCAGAATTTCTGCACCTCATCGACAAGCCGTACCAGCGGCGCCAAAAACGGCAACTCAATTTCCGTGATATATTCGCCGCTACTGTAATAGCTGGCGTGTGAACCGGCGCCCACATAGACCACCGGGTGCTCGCCCAGGGTTTCCAATTCTGGATCGTCCCAGCGACGCCGCAGATCATCGCCGTGGTAGTCATGCGCCGCATAGGCCACCCAAGCGGGGGTAATTTCACCGGTAATCTCACGCTCAGCGAGATAAATCGAAATCATCTCCCAGTCAGCTTCGTGATCGTTGGCGCCAAAGAACCCAGAGCGCCAATTGTCAAAAGAATAGAAGAACCAATATTGGAGGACAGTCCAACCATTCTCGCGCACAACGCGGCCATGATAGGTGTACGCTGCTTGTTGCTCGCGCATACGCGCATAGAGCAACGCCGCGCCGGCCGCCAGATCACCGGGGACGCGACCGCGCGCCAGTAAGGTAATCGAAAAAACAGCATCAATAAAGCGCGAGGCGTAGCCAACGCGTGCCAATCGACCGCGAGTAGGATGGAAAATATTATAGGCGGATTGCGAATTATAGGTCTGACGTAAATTATAACTGGCCATCTCGGCTGGCAGGAGTGGTTCGGCCGCTTTCAAAAAGTGAGCTGCGCCAAACTCGTCAGGGTAGGGACTAGCCAGCCGCTCAAAGTTCAATTCACCTTTCTTCACCAGGAGTTGAGCCGGTTCGTCGGGCCGCTGCGCCCACAAGCTGCTCACCTGTATATAAGGCTCTACATCCATCGGAAAGAATGGCTCGCCGCGCGTAAAGCGAAGAATTGGCTCGAAACGGTGCAGCAAGTCGAGATCGCTAATCGAGACAGTCATGTTTCATATTTCTGCGTTTACTCTTTCTGCGGTTATTTCTTCTGGGGTCATCTCATCGGCATTTTCGGCTTCTGCCTTGCCATCCGTCTCCGCTTCTCCTATCAGCGATTTAGCCGCCTGAAAGGTGATGCGCACATCGTTGGTATTGTGATAGAGGACGAGCACAATGCTGTAAAGCATGATCAGGTAGATAAAATTGGCCGAGCTTAGCACCGAGGTAAAGGTAAAGTAGATCGACAACGCCCCGAACAAGCTTGACCCTTGCGTAATCATGGCAATTAACCAGGCGATACGCCACAGGAAGAAGAAGCCGATCGCAGCAAAGAGCATCATGCTAGCCACTGGCACAAAAAAACCGATAAAACTAGTCGTCTCAAGCGCGTCCACTGAAAGCGCGACATCGTTGAACTCGCGTTCCCAGCCGATGCGGCTGAACAGATAGATACTAATGCTTAGTAAACCAGTTGCCTGGATCAGTAACAACAAACTGATCGCACGGATGGGCCACAGGCGAATCGGCGCGCGCCGCAGCCTGGGGGAAAGAGGAAGCATCGTCATGAAAATGGTCTCGTTGACAGATAGCAGTCGGGCAGTAAAGCCGCGCGCTCACTGCTGTTGCGCCGCCAGGGTTCGTGTGATCTGGTCAATGTGGCCTTCCCCGTGGCCGGCATAACTGTGCAATAAATCTTCGACACTGACCTCACCATGCTCCGGGTGCAGCCCCATGCGCGACCATTCAGCCTCTTGCAAACTCTCAAACAAGGTGACCCAGCGGCGATGCAACCCTTGCAAAAGTCCCAATGAGCTTTGAATGGCAATATTATCGGCGTCGGCGCGCACGGCCCAGGCATCTTGGTCATAAGGTTTTAGGGTAGGTCGATCCTCGGTCAGAATTAACTTCAAGCGGATAAAACTGTTCATATGCGAATCGGCCAGGTGATGTACATTTTGCGCCGCCGACCACTCGTTAGGCAGATAGTGTGTAGTCAGTTGCTCCTCGCTCAAGTTGTGCACCAATGCTTCGAGCGCGGCAGGCAGACGTGCAATCCGGGCAATCATTTCGTTTCTTTGTGGCTGCGTTAGCATAAAGTGGCTCTCTTTTCTCGCAATAGGTAATTGATCAGATCGGATCGAACGTGCCGGGGACGGACGGGCCACAGATCAAGGGATATAGCCAACATGATGGCCCGTCCGTCCCCGGCACGTTACGGCAAAAATTAATTATTCAGCGGCCAGGCATAGACTTAACTCGGCGGGCGAAATGTTGCCGCCACTTAGAATGAGCGCCACCTTTTTGCCCTGAAGCTGGTCGCGAATTTTCAAGGCGGCCGCCAGCGAAGCCGCGCCAGCCGGTTCGGCCAATGTTTTGGCCTTTTCCAGAAAGAGGCGCACAGCCACCTTTAATGCTTGGTCGTCGACTAGCACGAAATCATCCAAATATTGCCACAAAATCTGCTGTGGCCCCATGAACGGTTCACCAGTGGCAAGCCCACCGGCAAACGTATGTATTTCTGCTGTCCGCCAGGCCCGATCTTTCCAGGTTAGA
>JBBREZ010000370.1:0-7071 GCA_038225095.1 Caldilineales bacterium | reverse complement strand
CTCTTCGTCTATTCGGCAAAACAAGATTGTGATAAAATCAATGGCGGTCATGAGAGTTAGCTCCTTTTGCTCATACTTTGGTCGGTGTTTGCAATAGTTTAGCTATTTCTCATGACTTCCTCAAACTAGCACCATTGGTTATTAGTTGGCTTACGATCACAGACCAGGCGCAAAGCGTTGAAGCCGATGTCAAGCGCATTCGTAACCACCCACTCGTGCCCGGCAATATTCCTGTCTATGGCTACATCTATGACGTAAAGTCGGGTAAATTGATCGAGGTGCCGGCCGCTACCGCAGCCGGCAAGGCCCGCTAAAGCTTACCAGCCGTTTGTCAATGCCTGATGCGTACATAAAGTTAAAACTCGCGCCCCTAGTTGGGGCGCGAGTTTTTGTGCAACTGGTAAGCCAAACGATTCCGTGTATAATAGCTTCTGGTGCACTATGCTGATATCAATTTGTTTAGCGGCGATTTAGACTCCCGCCTAACCTCCCCCTGCTGGGGATGAACAGTTACTTCGTCTGCCCCATGGCGGTTCCCTCCCCTGCCTAGGCGCGCGAGTGGGGTAAAAACGCCGCTAAACAAATTGATTTTGGTATAGCACCAACAATCATTACACAAACCCGCAGCAGGAGGAAAAAATATGAAGATCACCAAAGTGCGCGTGTTTAAACTGTCTGGCGTGCTTGAATATCAAGGCGAATTTTGGGAAGAGCGCCTAGTTCGCCCGGCAGACATTTATCCCGAACACAAGGCGGAAGGCAGTCCCTGGCTCGAAAAAATTGGTGATGGCAAATATCGCAACGTTGCCCATTTTCTCCAAATTGAAACCGACGACGGTGTCTACGGCATCGGTGGTCCCATGCCCGAAGACTTAGCTTATATTATCAGTAACCAGCTGGCGCCGCTCTTGATTGGTCACGACCCGCTGGCGATTGAACGGATTTGGGACCGCATGTACCGCATGATGGTGCACGGGCGCAAGGGCGCAGTGATGATGGCGATCAGCGTCGTCGATTGTGCGCTGTGGGATCTGAAGGGGCGGCACTTTAATGCCCCCGTCTATCAATTGCTCGGCGGTCCCACGCGTGACAAAATTCCAGCCTATGCCAGCGCGCTCGGCTATTCGCTCGACCCAGAATTGGTGCAAGAACGGGCGCAGGAATTGGTGAAGCAAGGCTACGGCGCAACCAAATGGTTTTTCCGTGATGGCCCCACCGACGGCGCGGCTGGCATCGCCCGCAATTTGCGCTTGGTGCGCACGCTGCGCGAAGCGGTTGGCCCAGACGTAGACATTATGCTCGATTGTTGGATGAGTTGGGACGTGCCCTACACGATTCAAATGGCCGCGCGTATGGAAGAGTACCACCCGCGCTGGATCGAAGAACCGGTGCTGCCCGACAAAATTGCGCAGTACGCCGAAATTCGCCGCAACGTGCGCATCCCGATTTCGGGCGGCGAACATGAGTATACGCGTTGGGGTCTGAAACAGTTGATGGACGCGGGCGCATGTGACGTGCTGCAACCAGATATTTACTGGGCCGGTGGCATTTCCGAAATGCAGAAAATTCTGGCGCTGGCCTCGGCGTATGATTTGGTTGTGATTCCACACGGCCACTCCACACCGGCTTCAGCCCACGTTATCGCCGCCTGGCCGCAGACCACCTGCCCGTTGTTGGAATATTTGGTCAAGTGGAACGAGATTCACCAGTTCTTCCTCAAGCATCCACTTAAACCGGTGAACGGGTTCGTTACCTTGCCGACCACGCCGGGGATTGGCATGGATCTAGACGATGCGAAGATTGAGACGCGTCAGGAAGTAACGTTCTAGAGCAAGACAAGGAGGCAGAACCTATCTCCCCTTGTCTCCTTGTCTCCCCCTCTTCCTGTCTCCCTCCCAGCCATTTGATGGCGCATTGCTTACTTTTGTGTTGTGCGTTACAATTTCAGGGAACAGCAAGGCCTACCACCAACAGCACCAGCGCAATCATTCAGGAGAATTTTCGATGAGTACTACCGTCCAACGCAACCCGACTTCTCGCGTCCGTTTTGGTCTTGCTCGTGTGGATGTAACGCCGCCTGTGGGCATCTATCACCCGATGTGGGGCGCGGCGCGTCACCAGCGCGCCACTGGCATCCACCGCGCATTAACTGCCGAAGTGATGATTTTTGGCGCACTCGATAGCAGCAGATTGATGGCGCGCGTAGAAATTGACCATGTTGGCATGACGGACGAACAACAGGCAAAGTTAATCCAAAGCGTAAGCAATACGGGCAATATTCCGCCGGAAAACGTTGTGACCACTTTTTCGCACAGCCACTCGACTGGCTATTTTGCGCCAGATCGCGTCCATTTGCCGGGTGGCGAATTGATCGAACCGTATTGGCAAGAAGTCTATGCCAAGATCGCTGCCGCCACGCGTCAGGCCGGCAACAAGGTGCAAGAAGCCGTGATCACGTACGCCACGGGGCGCTGCGCGATGGCCGCCAACCGTGATTATTGGGACGATGTGAACAAGCTCTATGTTTGTGGTTTCAATCCAGATGGCACACAGGATGACACGGTAATTGTGGCGCGCATTGCCGATCGCGCCGGCGCCACCCTGGCGACGGTAGTGAACTATGCTTGTCATCCCACGACGCTGGCTTGGGAGAACACTCTGATTAGCCCCGATTATATTGGAGCCATGCGCGAAGTGGTCGAACAGGCCACGGGTGCACCGTGTATTTTTGCGCTGGGTGCGTGTGGCGATTTAGGCCCCCATCAGGGTCAACAAGGCGATGCGGCGGTGGCCGACAGTAATGGTCGGCAGCTAGGTTATGCGGCGCTTTCGGCATTAAACGGCATGGGACCGCAACTCCAAGAATACCAATATCAGGGGCCGGTGATTTCGGGCGCCACGCTAGCCGATTGGCGCTACAAACCGTTCTCGAATGAACGCATGGCGCAGACGGCCATTTTTAAGGGTGGTATCTTCGTGGTCGATCTGCCGCAGAAACCGCTTCCCGACCCCGTGGCGCTGGAAGCCGAGATGGAAGAATGGGGCACGCGCCAACAAGAGGCTGATAAACGGGGCGATACGGTGGCTGCCCGCGATTTTGGCGCTAGATTAGAACGCGCGCGCCGCTGGTTGCTGCGGGTCCAGTATTTGGTCGACCGGCCCACTTATCCCTTTCATTATTCGATCTATCGCATGGGCGACGCCTTTTGGGTGACGACCGGTGGCGAGCCGTACAGCGTGCTGCAAACCGAGTTGCGCAGCCGTTTTCCAGAATATCCTATCCTCGTCTCGCCGTTAGCCGGTGAATTTCAGGCGGCCTATCTGCTGCCGACTGATCGCTACGGCAAAGGCTTGTATCAGGAAGAGCCGTCGATTCTAGCGCCGGGCTGTTTGGAAATTTTAATTGAGGCCATCGCCGAACAGATTCAGGCATTAAGCGCGTAAGGCACAAGGGTGACAAGGGTATTTCGCACTGTCACACCGTCGCATTATGGTGTAGCAGGCGCGCTCAGTTCGATATTCGCAAGGCCATAACCGTAGGATTTGATGATCTGCCTTTGCTGGACAATCGCAAGCGAAAGCCCAGGGATCGCGTGGGCTTGCATATAGCTTTGGATCAACATATCAACTTGATCAGGTTTCCGTGACCCTTCCACAGCGATTCCTTTTCGTAGCTATCCAGTGGATCAATGGAGGCAAGCACCTGCCAACGCTTGCTGTTGGGTCTTGAGCAGGTGATAGGTCTTGATTTCACCCCACCACTCTCTACCATCTAAATTTTCAATATATCCCCGCGGCTAAAACGTTGCTCGAAATCTTCGGAAGTCATTTTGTAACGTTCTTCAAAGGCCATTAAACGCTGACGCGTCCGCTCTAGGCTAAGTTCAAACATCCGTAATTCAGTCCTGATCGCCGATTCAACCAGTGGCTTCAATGCCACCACCGTATCCGCGACAATCGTAATTTGTTGGGTCATCATATTCTCCCTTGCTGTAGTCCTTATGCGTGCTCACTCTAGCGTATAGATGTATACGCGTCAAGGAAGTCTCAATCGATAAAACTGCTAACTTTGCTTTAACAAGTTGGCCTCTTTAACGTTCTCCGTCATCCGGATTCACCCACTCGATCAGCGTAGACCAGTTATCCGACGCGCTATCCTCAATATAATTTTCTATGAGACCGCGCACACGAAATCCCTGGCGCAATTGAAAACTAAGCGTAGCGTCATAAAGTTCGCCGGCGACCACCCGGTCAACATATTCTTTAACCGTCATCGCTTGCTTGTGTTGCGCGTAGCCTGGAATCAGACCGCCGCCCAGAATACCACGCTTATGATAGCGCTTGACCAAATTTTGGCGCGCTTGATAGATCTTTTGCCCAATCCCTTGCCGCCGATAATCGGGATGAACACTGATATCCGCGCCATAATAATAGGCACCATCAGGATCGTGGTTGGTAAAGTAGAAATAGGCACAGATCTCTTTAAAACTATGCTGTGGATGCTCAAAGTCAAAATTGAGGAAAAAACCAGATCCTTGCCCAATCACACGCTGATCAGCGAGGGCGACAATTTGGCCTTCGGCAAAGAGCGCATACTGGCTGGCGAAGTGCTCGACGCGCATGAGTTCATGGTCAGCCAGGGTGGGATAACAGGCGCGTTGCAATGCTTCTAACGGGGCAAAATAGGCGGGACGCAAGGTTGTAATGGTGATCTCAGGCATACAGGATAAACTCGACTGTTGGAATTGAATTAGCCTTTGATGGCACCGGCGCTAATGCCAGCCACAAATTGGCGCGTCAGCAGCACATAGGCGATCACCACGGGCAGCGCCGACACGACAACACTGGCAAACACCAGGCCCCATTCCGTGGAGTAAACGCCAACAAACGACATGATGCCCACGGGCAACGTCTGTGTCGACGGTTTGATGGCGATGATCAACGGGATGAAAAATTCGTTCCACATCCAAACGCCGTTGAGGATCACAACCGAAGCCAGGGCAGGGCGCACCAGCGGCAACATAACGCGCCAGAAGACTTGCCACTCATTCGCGCCGTCAATGCGCGCCGCTGCCGCCAGATCGCTGGGCAAGGTGGCGAAAAAAGGCACCAAAATCAGAATTGCCAAAGGTAAACCCAAAGCAGCGTAAGGGAAAATTAGCGAAAAAAGCGTACCAGATAGACCTAATTGCCGCAGCAAGATAAAGAGCGGCAAGACCGTCATCTGCACCGGGATCAGCATACCGCTGGCAAACAGCACATAGAGTGCCGCCGTCAGCCGCTTGTCGCGCTGGCTTAAACCATAGCTGGCGAAGGCGGCCAGAAAGGTACTCAGCAACACAGAGGCACTGGTGACAATGATGCTGTTAGTCAGCGTCACCGCCACATTGGCTTCATTCCACGCCCGTACATAATTTTGCCACGCCCATTTGCTCGGCAAGCCATAGGGCCGGTCAAAGAAATCCTGAACACTTTTGAAGGAAGCTAGGAGCATATAGGCAATGGGCACTAGCACCAGCAAACAGACGATTGTTAACAGGAGGTGGCGGCCGATCTGATCAAGGCGCAGAGAACGCCGATGCCGTACGCTTGCTTGCACTTTGGGGGTGGGTCTGGACAGGGTAATGTCGGTCAACTTTGTACCTCCCGGCGACGTAATTGAGTCAAAAGCACAGTCGAAACAATACCAAGCACCACAAATAAGACGACGGAAATTGCAATCGCATAGCTAAAACGCGAGGAGGAAGCCGTCATGGTGGTTACGCCAAACGCGGTTCGATAAATTAAGGTGCCGAGCACGTCGGTCGCGCCGGCAGGTGAGCCAATCGGCCCAGCCAACACATAAACCACGTCGAACGTACGGAAAACTTGAATAAACGTCAGCACGGTCAGCGACGTAAAGGCGGGCGCAAGCAAAGGGAAAGTGACATTCCGAAAGCGCTGCCAGTTGGTGGCGCCGTCGATGATGGCCGCTTCGCGCAGCTCTTGTGGAATATTTTGCAGGCCGGCCAGATAAATCACAATCGACCAGCCAAGTGATTGCCACGCCTGCACCGTAATCACGGTGGGCAAGGCCCACGTTGTATCACTAAGCCAAGGGCGAGCAAGCGCGCCTAGCCCCAAATCTCTGAGCAACGGATTGAGAAAGCCGATATTGGGGCTCAACATCAAACTCCAGATGAACCCAACCGCCACCAACGAAATGATCACCGGCAAAAATAATATGGCGCGATAGACTTCCACCAGGTGCGGGCGTGTATCCAATTGGGTAGCCAAAAATAGCCCAACTGTATTCTGGAAGATAAAGAGCGCAATAAAGAAAATCAGGTTATGCCAGGCCGCACGATAGACAACCGAAGAAGTCAGGGCCTCTTGAAAGTTCGTCAGGCCGACAAACTTCATTTGACTGCCAAAACCGTTCCAGTCATAAAAGCTGAGCCAAAAAGCGGACAACGTAGGATAGAGCACGAAAAGCCCATAAACGAGCAGAGCGGGCAGCACAAACCATAGATGCGTATATTGACGTGTTTTCATAGTTTTTGGCTGGGGTCGTGCATAATCGGGTAGTCAAGGAAACAGGTAGACAGGTAAACAGGGGTGCATCCCCGCCTACCCGTCTACCAGCAATTCTTCAAAGTTTCTTACTTCGTGCTGGGCTTGATCGAATCCTGCAAAAGCTGGGCGAACTGTTGCGGCGTGATCGCATTGGTGAAGAGTTCTTGCCCATGATCGCGAATGACATTTCCAATATCGCCGGTTTCGGGAAATTCATACCAGACGCGCACATCGTTGCTCTTAGAAGCCTTGATCATTTCTTGCATGGCCGGATTATTAGAGGGCGTCACGCCTTCAATCGTGGGCAGTGTAATGTGGTCAGCCACCATTTGGCCGGGCGCCTTAGTCAGCATCCATTGCAAGAAAATGACGGCCTGATCGAGGTGTTTCGTCTGCTTGTTGATCGCAAACGGGCTTTCCATCCCCGTCACCGACGAAGGCGCGCCCACACCCGCCGGCGACGGGAACGGCACGACCCCCAGTTTTACATCCGGGTTGACCTCGGTAAAGCCTGCG
>JBBREZ010000369.1:0-7133 GCA_038225095.1 Caldilineales bacterium | reverse complement strand
GCGCTGCTGGCGAGCTGTATAGCGCCAGCAGCGCCGACTACGGGCGGCACTGCCCAAATTATTACCCAAACGAGCGTACCAAAATATGAAAAATGGGAGGACGTGTTGGCTGCCGCCAAAGGCACCACCGTCAATTGGTTTATGTGGGGCGGCTCGGATTCGATCAATGCGCATGTGGATACAGCGATCGGCGGCCCGCTCAAGGAAAAATATGGCATTATCTTAAATCGCGTGCCGGTGGAAAATACGGCAGACGCGGTCAATAAAGTGTTGAATGAAAAAGCGGCAGGTAAAAATAGTGGCGGCAGCGTTGACCTGATCTGGATCAATGGCGAGAATTTCCGCACGTTGAAAATGGCTAATCTGCTCTATGGGCCGTTCACCGATTTGTTGCCAAACAGCCAATTTATTAACTGGGGCAACCCAGCCGTCGCCTATGATTTCGGCCAGAAGGTGGATGGCTATGAAGCGCCCTGGGCCAGCTTTCAATGGGTGATGGAGTATAATGCAAAGAATGTGGAGAATCCACCTAAGACTTTCGCGGCGTTGCAAGCTTGGATTGCGCAACATCCTGGTCGTTTCACCTATCCCGCCCCGCCCAACCATGTGGGCAGCGCCTTTGTGCGCCAGCTTTTTTATTGGGCGGCTGGCGGTCCAGACATTTTCTTGCAAGAATTTGACCAGGCGGCCTATGACAAAATTGCGCCCAAAGTATGGGATTACCTGAACACGATCAAGCCCAATCTGTGGCACCAAGGCGACACCTATCCTGAACTGGCCGCCATGACTGATCTGATTGCCAACGGTGAGATCGACTTCAACATGGAGTACGACGCTAACCGCGCTTCGACCTACATCAAATCCGGCCAATATCCTGACACGATGCGCACCTTCGTCTTTGACAGCGGCACGCTGGCTAACGTCAGCTATGTCGGCATCCCGTATAATGCCAACAATCCAGCCGGGGCAATGGTATTAGCCGATTTTCTCGCTTCGCCGGAATATCAGATCGCGCTGACTGATCCGGACACATCATTGGGCTGGATGGTCGCCATTGACCCGACGCATTTGAGCCAAGCGCAGCAGGCGCAATTAGCGCAGACGCCGCGTGGCGTGGCTACCTTGCCTTCCGATGTATTGAGCAGCCACGCCATCCCCGAAGCTCGCGCCAGTTGGGTGAAGCCAATTGATGACGGCTGGATGGCGAATGTGTTAAAAAAGTAAGTAATGGTTAATTAAATGCAACAGGGTAAATCATAGAGAGCTTAACAATTAATCATTCACCATTACACTATTAACCATTACACCATTTCTCTCTTATCATGCGCAATCATCTTCGCCTTCCCCTCATGCTCACCCCCGCGCTCGCCGTCATCCTTCTCCTTTTTGTGGGCGGCGTCTTGGTGGGACTGGGGCAAAGTTTGGATTACATGCCTATGATTGGTCTGCGCACGCCGACTTTGCGCCATTATGTCCATATTTTGACTGATGACGGTTTTCGCGCTTCGCTATGGTTAACACTCTATATTTCCCTGGCTAGCACGCTCTTCGCAACGATTTTAGCCGTAATGGCTGCGCTGGTCTTGCGCCATAAATTTTACGGCAACCGTCTGATCACGTTGATCTGGCAGATCCCGTTGCCAGTGCCGCATATGGTGGCCGCAGCGGGAATGGTACTTTTGCTCAGCCAAAGCGGACTTTTTGCGCGCCTGTTATACAGCGTTGGCTGGCTGACACAACCGGCGCAGTTCCCTGTGTTGGTGTTTGATCGTTGGAATATTGCCACAATCTTGGTCTATCTCTGGAAAGAGACGCCTTTTATCGGGTTGGTGGTGTTGGCAGTTCTCAAGCGTGTGGGCCAAGAGTACGAGGACGTGGCGCGTGTGCTGGGGGCGAATGCGTGGCAGCGCTTTCGCTATGTGCTCTTACCGTTGCTGATGCCGGGCATCGTTTCGACTTCGGTGATTGTCTTTGCCTACACGTTTGGCAGTTTTGAAGTGCCCTTGCTGCTGGGACAGCGCTATCCCACCGTATTGCCGGTGGCGGCCTATCGCGCCTATAGTAACCCCGATCTAAAGCAGCGCCCTGAGGCAATGGCGATGGGGATTATAATTACGGTGATTGTCGTGGCATTGTTAGCTGTATATCGGCGCTATGCAGATAGATAATTGTTAATTGCGAATTGTTAATGAGCGCCGCGTAGGGAAATCCCCCGTTAGCAATTAGGTTGTCATGTTACGCAGCCCACCAGTGGTAGGGTCACGATAGTTCGTGGCTGTACAGACGAGCGTCTGCGGTACATCAGTGAGTAATTCACAATTGACAATTATTGCCTCGATTAGAAAGAAAGGTATGAATAAATTTCTTCGCTGGCTCATCATCACCCTTCTCATCATCGGCGTGTTGCTGCCAATTTTGCCGCAGTTTGTCTGGTCATTTGCCTATAACTGGTTCTTTCCAAGCCTTTTGCCGCAAAAATGGGGCTGGCGAGCCTGGGTTTATGTGCTTTCGCCCAGCGCTAAAGTAGGCGAAGCCCTGATGAACAGCGTAAGCCTGGCCTTGGTCGTCGTGCTCCTATCAGTACTGATTGGTTTGCCAGCGGCGCGGGCGTTGAGTTTGCATGAATTTCGCGGCAAACGCATCGTCGAATGGCTGATCATGGCGCCGATTATTGTGCCGGGCCTGGTCGTGGTGATGGGCGTTCACGTCCTCTTTATTCGCTATGGCTTGGCCGATACTTTTATCGGTGTGGCTCTTGTCCATTTGGTGCCAGCCCTGCCGTACTTTATTTTGGTGATGAGCAGCGTCTTTGCTAATTATGCCATCGAATTGGAAGAGACGGCGCGCACGCTGGGCGCGAATGGATGGCGCATTTTTTGGTATATCACTTTGCCAGCCATTGCCCCTGGGCTGGCCGTCGCTGCCTTGTTCACTTTTCTGGTTTCATGGAGTCAATATATCACTACCTTGTTGATTGGCGGCGGCAAAATCGTTACGTTGCCCATGGTGCTCTTGCCGTTCATCAGCGCCGCCAACCATCCCAATGCGGCGGCGATCAGCGTCATTTTTATTTTGCCGGCCCTTTTTATCCTGATTTTTACGGCGCGTGCCTTGCGCAGTGAAACCACCGCTATCGGTGGATTGGGCCGGCTATGACGGCGATAAAATTGATGCAGTTGACCAAACGCTATGGGGCAGTTACGGCGGTGGAACGACTCGATTTGGACATTGCGGCTGGCGAACTGGTCGCCTTGCTCGGCCCTTCTGGCTGCGGAAAAACGACCACCATGCGCATGATCGCCGGCTTGCTGGCCCCAAGTGCGGGTGATATCCAGCTTGACGGCCAATCGATGCTGAAGGTATCGGCAGAAAAACGCGGCGCTGTGATGGTTTTCCAGAAACACCTGCTTTTTCCCACGATGGATGTGGGGCAGAATATTGGCTTTGGGCTGAAGATGCAGCAGGTCAATGCGCGCGAAATCGCGCGGCGGGTCGGCGAAATGCTCGAATTGGTGCAGCTGGCTGGCTATGAAAAACGGCGCGCACATGAATTGTCGGGCGGCCAGCAGCAGCGCATTGCCCTGGCGCGTGCACTAATTGTTAAGCCGCGCGTATTATTATTGGATGAGCCACTGGCCAACTTGGATGCCAATCTGCGCCTGGAAATGCGCGAGTTGATTCGCAAAATCCAACGTGAATGGCAGATCACGACGATTTTTGTCACGCATGACCAGGAAGAGGCGGTGATGTTGGCGGATCGCGTAGCGCTACTGTTTCATGGCGTTTTACAACAGTATGCCAGTCCCCAAGCCTTTTATGAACGGCCCCATACTGCGGCGATTGCGCGCTTTTTTCGCAATGAGAATTTTGTGCGGGGGACGAAGCAAGGCGCTGAAGTGCTGACTGCGATTGGCCAATTGCAGATCGATCTGCAAAAGGTGCAGCAACCCGATGGCCCCGTGCTGCTCAGCGTGCGCCCCGAGGCGATCCAATTGAACCCGACCGCAAGCGATAACCTTGTACAACTGAGCGTTCTGTCCAGCGTTTATATGGGAACCTATACCCAGGTGCAACTAAGTGTGGACGGCAAGACCTGGCAGGCCCACGCGCCTGCCGATTGGCGGGCGCAGCCGGGTGAGCGGCTAGCGGTGCGCTTGCCTGCCTCCCGTATATGGCTGTTGCCGGTCGCGTGAGGCACCCTTTATTTCTTGCTGTTTTCGCCGACCGTGTATAATCTGTAGGAAGCAGCTAATGCTTGCCTTTTGAAGTACACGTGTTTGCTGAATGACGTTGTTCAAAAATCCGCGATTGCTAAGCCAATGCATAATCGGTATAATAGCGCAAGTACAGTCCATAACCACGCACAATATACCAACATGGCCGACGAATCGTGGTGCAGTAACCGCATAAGGATTGGCAAAACGGCGCTTTGTCACTGGCCTGCAACGGTGGGCGATGAAGTATTTCATTGACCGAACGCTGTTCCAGCATAGGGTGATCAATTGATTACATCGGTCGCCCTGGCAAGTGATCCAAGCCTTTTATATATAGACATCAATAACAGGAGGTTGATGTGAGTAACTCTGTTATTTCAAAGGTGGTTGAGCATATGGAAATGCTGCCCACCGATTTACAGCAGATGGTTTTGGAATTCGTTGAGTCATTGCAGGGTTCTTCCTTGCATGGAACGGCTGGGAAGCAGTTAATGCAATTTGCCGGTTTCATTCCAATCGATGAATTGGATTTAATGCGTGGGGCCATTGTCGCAGGCTGCGAACAGGTTGATGTGAATGAGTGGTAAGTTTCTGTTGGACACTAGCATTGTCATTGCGCTCTTTGCCAATGACAGGCTGGTTGTCGAACAAATTGAAGACGCCGAAGAAGTCTTCATCCCCAGTATTGTGATTGGGGAACTGTATTATGGCGCCCGCAAATCTGGGCGCGCACGTGAGAATGTTGCACGGGTTGACTTGTTTGCCGAAGCCAATATCATCCTGGTCTGTGATACAGAGACCTGTCGCTGGTATGGCGTCGTCAAAGACTTATTACGCCAGAAGGGCAGCACTATTCCAGAAAATGACGTCTGGATCGCAGCCGTGACCCTGCGCCACGGCTTGATCCTGGTCACACGGGATAGTAGCTTTAATCAAGTAACCAACCTCAAGCAAGAAATCTGGTAGCTTGACAGTCGCTAGCTGAGGACAGTTCAGGCGTATGTCAACCATTATCTTGTTTAGAAATCGACTGATTTACCCCCGTACGCAAATTCAAAAATTTGCTGCAATTCTTCCGTCTCTGGCATCCGGGGTGCGGCCAGAATGCTATTGTCAATTTCAGCATTCGGCACGATCATGGTCAGCGCTGCCTGAAAATCTGCTACGGCAATGCCCATGGCTTGGATCGAAGTTGGCTGACCAACCTGAGCTTGCAGTTGACGAATGGCCTCGATTAATTGTTGTCCTGCGCTCATCTCATTCAGTTCGGTGGTTAGCCCGGCAAAGCGGGCCAGCTCGCCATAGCGCCTGCTCGCCTGGTTCAGCGTAAATTCCATTGTATAAGGTAAAAAAAGGCCAACCGCACGCCCATGCGGTATTTTGAAATAAGCGCCAAAGCTATGCCCCATTGCGTGCGCCAGACCGGCATAAGAATTGCCAAAACCAAGACCAGCAATCGTCGCCGCATTCGCCATCCGCTCGCGGGCTTCCAGATCCTTGGCCCCGTTGCTGACTGCGCGCGGCAGGTAAGCAAAGACTAGTTGGACAGCCTTTAAGCAGAGGCCATCGCAAAAGTCATTATGCCAGTTATTCGTGTAGCCCTCAATCGCGTGGGTTAACACATCGATGCCTGTATCCGCCGTAATTTGGGGTGGCAAGTTCTGCGTCAGAATGGGATCGATAATTGCAATCGTTGGCGTCAACTCGCGATTGCCTAGCCCCAGCTTGCGTTTCTGGGCCAAATCGGTCAAGACCACCATCCAAGTCGCTTCGCTGCCGGTGCCGCTCGTCGTCGGGATGGCGATCATTTTGGTTTTGCTCAAATTGAGCCGATAGGTCGGGCTGATCATTTCTGCTTCCAAGTCTGGCCGTTCATAGAGCGCCCACATCGCTTTAGCGGCGTCCAAGGCGCTGCCACCGCCCAGGCCGATGATCCAATCCGGCTGGAAGGCCCGCATCGCTTGCGCCCCTCGATCGACGGTTTGTAAACTTGGCTCGGGCTCTACTTCCGCGAAAATCATACTTTCAATGTTGGCCTTTTGCAGATGTTTCTGAATGCGCGCGCTAAAGCCCATCTGGTGCAACACCGGGTCAGTGACAATCAAGGCTTTGCGACCAGGCAATTCGTTCAGATAGTCCAATGCATCTTCGCCGTGAACAATTTCCGGGCAGTTGAAAAACCACATCTTAAAATTCCTTTTTGCCGACCGATCACAGCTTATCAGCCATTTTTACTTTTGGTGAGGGCAATTAACGGGCCAGTATCGGAGACCACACTCACTCTGCCCCGTGACAGGACCCCACCCTAACCCTCCCGTTCGGCTGAGCTCACGTCGAAGCCTGCTGGGAGGGGACTGACGAGGTGATGCGTTCTGTCCCGTAACGGCTCCCTCCCAGCCGAACGGGAGGGCGGGGGGAGAGGTCATATTCTTTATATTAAAATTCCGTATCGACTTTGGTTGCACAGCGCACTAACTCTTGTGCGGCTTTCACGTTTTTCATGATTTTCACCATGTTGCCGTCCAATTTGATCTGGCGCGTGATCATGCCCTGCACCGGATCGAGCTTGTTTTCCAGCACCTTGCGCCACTTGTCCACACTGGCGGTGAGCATAAATTCTGGTTTTTTGACGCTTAGGTCAAGCGTGTAGAGCGCCTCGCGACACTTGCCGTGCCACAAATCCAGGTAAAACGCGCCACCTCCCTCAATTACCAAATAAATATCGCCTTCCCAGGGCTTGGCGGCGCTGGCATAGGCATCGCTGCGGTTGACTTCTAGCCGGAATTGATCCGCCCATTCCTGGCTAGGAAATTTATAAGCCATGCTAGGTGCTCCCCTTAATCGCTCATGAATGATTAATTAGACTTTATCGGGAATAAGCGGTTACACAGGTAGACAGGTAGACAGGTGACGCCTACC
>JBBREZ010000368.1:0-7139 GCA_038225095.1 Caldilineales bacterium | reverse complement strand
GTTGCTCCGGTTCAAGCTCGGTAATAAGCTCCGCGCCGTCGGCCGGATGCAGGCTCATCAGGAACTTAACTGCCTCTTCAGGATGGTTGGACTGCATCAAGGTGAGCACCTGCTCGCGCGCAGTACCGATGTCGATGGGATCGACCATGTTACACCTCCTCTGTCTTGTGCTTAGGTGGCAAAGTAGCATTTTACGCCGCGTAAAAGCTTACGTTGCCACAGTTGAAATCTACATTTTGCTGTGCAACAAAAAGCATTTTGGGCAGTTAGCGCTTCGATTGCTCGCAATAACTGTTGTCAATGCAGAAAGCTTTGTTCGATTACAGTCTGACGGCAGCAGGCGAACAAGCACTGCGTATGGTATAGACTGGAATCATCGACGATTGGACAGAGTTGGCTGAGAGGAGGAAGCGTGGCAACAAAGAACGCCAACCAGTGGAAGCGGTTGGCGCAGATAGGCATAAACTACAGGCATAAATGATAGGCAAAGACACTACGGTAAGGGGGCTGGCGTCTCTGCTCTGGCGTGCTATAAAATGCTAAGATAAGAACGAATGGCTGAATCACAAATAGGCGCGCAATCAGCGATTTTCCAGACCCTTTCCATTGTATCTTTGTTGGTTTTTACCTTGCCGCGCCGCGTCAATCCGCAAGCTTGGCTTGCTCTCCACAAAGCTTCTCTGCAAAGGTCACTATGAAGGCGATTTTTGCCGCCTTGTTTGTCGACAATGGCAATGCCCATTTTCCCACTGTTTGGCCGTAGTTTGCCCGGTGCGGCAAAGGTGCGGCCCCCACTAGGTATGGGCACAATACTGTCGTCTGCGTCGGGCTGACTTTCAGCCACTTGATTGATCTGGTACGTCAGATTCATTCGTTGTTTTTGGACTCGGGGAAACTGCCCCCAAATCTTCCTTTGTTCACTATCAAACGATAAAAGAGTTCAGCGTTGTGAGCATTAAACTCGCTTGCTTTTCATCCTCGGCAAGCATAGCACTGGTAATCCAGCCTGTCAACTAGTCTATTCTGTCTTTAAACTTACAAGATGATGTCGCCTGATTTGTTATCAATCGTAACGATTGAGGCGTAGCGCTGCGCAGGTAGATCGGTAGACGCCCTTGTGTAGATGGGACGGAAACAGGTAGTACGCCCTGTCTCCCTGTTTCCTTGTTTCCCTGTTTCCCTGTTTCCTTGTCTACCGATCTACACAAGGGCTGAACAGTTACCATCAATCCACGAGCGCGGCGAGTTGTGGATGCTGGATAACCGCTTGCACCTTTTGCCACGCCGCAAGAATTTTGGGATTCGATAGTTCGCTCAAATCGGGTGTAAAGCCGAAATCTAGATAGACTTTGACGGCCCAAGGCCGCCCCGACGATGTGCCTAGGGTCGCGCGCGTGTGGTGCTTGGCCAGAATGCGCATGGCATGGGTCATCATCGGCTTCGTCAGGCCCAGGCGTTGATAGTCTGGATGCATCACCACCCAATGGATTCGGCCCCAGTCGCCCGTATCGCGCCAGTTCGTGTCCCACCAGGCTGTAATCGAACCGATCGCGCGGTTCGCTTCTGTTTCTAGAAAGAACATGCGATTGGGCAGCGTTTCCAGTCGGTCGCCGAACTCTTTCGCAAAATTTTCATCGTTAAATTCGATAAAAGGTTCCGCCGCGATTTGAATATCCGTCCATGTTCGCTCATCGCCAATTTGGTAAGGCCGAAAACGGTAGCCCGCGGGCAAATTGTGCACGGGAAAGTCGTCCATCGTCGTGCGGATCATATTGAAAGCACGATCTTCAATCGTCATGGCATTTACCCTCCTAACACCGCGGCTGTGAACTGACCTTGCTCCATAATCGCAACGGTGCGCCCATCTTGGCAAATGCCCATCACTTGCATGGTCGGCGTGCCAATCATAAAATCAACATGCGTGTCCGATTCGTTGACGCCCTGGGCACGTAGCGCTTCTTCCGATAAGGTTGAACCATTTTCTAGCCCTTCGGGATAGGCGCGGCCAAAGGCCATATGGCAGACGGCATTTTCGTCGAAGAGCGTCTCATAAAAGATCAGCCCACTCTGGTTAACCGGTGAGCGCTCATCGACCAGCGAGACCTCGCCGAGCCGGCGCGCGCCGGGAATTTGGAAAAATTCTTCGAGCACGCCTTGGCCTTTTTCGGCCTGAAATTCGACTAATTCACCCTGGGCGAAGCGAAAATACGCATTGTTCACCTCGCGTTCAAAGGGGAAGGCTGGCTTCGAGGTGCGCACCCACCCCTCGGTGCGCCCATTATGCGGCGTGGTAAACACTTCCTCGGTGGGCATATTCGGCTGAAACTCGACACCGCCCGGCGTGAACGAAGAGCCACCGATCCAAACGGGCCGATCCGTCAAGCCTACGGTCAAGTCTGTTGCAGGTTTGCCATCGGGTCCCGGCGTTGGATCAAAGTAACGGATCGAGCGCACCTGATTGCGCGCCATAAAATTCGCCACTTGTTTCAAATGGTGGTCATGTTGATGCCAGGCCGCCACCGGGTCAGCCTGGTCAATGCGGCACAAGCGCAAGATGGCTTGCCAGAGCTGGCTGATCGCTTCGTCGGTGGCCAGGTCGGCAAACACTTGGGTGGCCCATGCCGCGGTTGGCACAGCCGCCACGCACCATTGCAACTGATTGGCCATCACCGCTTGTGTATAGAATTTGACCTTTTTCGAGCGTACGCTGGCGACGCGCCGCATCAAGGCTGGATCGACATCATCAAAAATCGTCGGAAATTCGGCACCGACCAGGGCTAGCCGCGCCCAGCGGTCTTCCACCATCTCGCGATGACGCGCCACTTCATATTCGGGAAAGAAATCCAGATGATCCGGTTGACTATAGAGCAGCCGACTGCGGGTGATGGGGGTATCAATCCAATCCACCTGCACATAGCGGGCGCCCGCCTGATAGGCCGCCGTGCAAACCAGCCGCGTAAATTCGTGGTGGGCCACTTCTGCGCCAACGCGCAAAGACTGGCCGGGTTGCAGATTGACGCCAATTTTGATCAGTAGTTCGGCATAAAGCGCTTGTTGTTCTTGAAGGCCTGTCTTCATCATTTGTCCTCTGAGAACTTGTCCAGTTTCACAAGCAAAAGAAAATGCCCGTTAGCAGGACGAGCAACTGATAAATTACCTGTACTAAACGTATAATCTCTCACTTGATTAGTTTTGTAAAATTGATTATACTAATTTTCACAATTGCATATAACCTTCGGGGCAGGGTGAGGGTCGTGTCAATGATCCAATTCCCGATCGGCGGTAAGCTAGTAGTACGAAGCTGTTATGGCTTCTTGCTAGTGAGCCCGCGAGCCTACTTATGGTTTTACCATAGGGGCATGAGCTCGGTGCGTTGCTAATTTTGATGGCAACAATTCCGACGCCGACGGTATAGTCCGGATGAAAGAAGGGTTGAACAGCGTCTACGCGCGCGCCAGGTCTAAAATCTGGTGCGGACAGTTCGTGGCCGGTGTTGTTCACGTTGGCTCCGGAGTTCTCAAATTGAGACTCCGTTTTTTTTTGCCAACGTTGAGCATCGCTATGGCCTGTGATCACCGCGTTAGGGGCTGCGCTAGCGCTATTGGCTGGCTTACTCAACGTCCCGAAGCCTGATGCCCTTGCTCAAAGCAGGGTGCATCCGTGCGACGGGATTTTTTGTTGCTTGACCCAGGGGTAACTACGCAGGTGGAGCGTTACGCTAGGTAGACAGGTAGACGCCCATCCGTAGATGGGACGTAAACAGGTAGCATACCCTGTCTACTTGTCTACCTATTTACCTCTCTACACGAGAGCTGAGTCGTTACGACCCAGATAGATTTGATGTAAACAGAAAGGCTAATCATGGCATACGAAGCGCACAATCCGACCATCTGTTTTTCATTGCCCGCGCAACGGCCAGCGAAATGGGGAAAATGGTTGCGCAACCACAGCACGCCATTGCTCGTTCCCGTTGTGTTGGGTGTGGGCTTATGGCTCTGGGATGCGTTGGTTCGTTGGCAGCAATACCCACCTTTTATCCTGCCTGGCCCAGCGCAGGTATGGCATAAGTTCTTACTCGTTGTGGCGGACGGCACGTTGGCGCGCCATAGTGAGGTTACCTTGCTAGAAATTGCGCTTGGACTGGCCCTCGGGCTGACGGCTGCCTGTGGGCTGGGCTATATTCTGGGCAAGCATCGCAGCGTAGAGCGTTTATTGTCGCCCTATATTGTCGCCAGCCAGAGTGTACCAATTGTGGCTCTCGCCCCGCTGCTTGTGATCTGGTTTGGCAGTGGCTTGACTAGTAAAGTGTTGATCTGTGCCTTGATTACTTTTTTTCCAACCTTGATCAGCACCGTGGTCGGGTTGCGCAATGTCGATGCCGATCTGCGCGATCTGATGCGCAGTTTGCGGGCTAGTCGCTGGCAAACGTTCAAATTGTTAGAATTGCCCGCAGCCTTGCCCGTCATTTTTGGCGGCCTAAAATTAAGCGTGATTTTGTCCGTCGTGGGCGCTGTGGTTGGCGAGTTTGTGGGCGCCGATGTGGGGTTAGGCTTTTTGATCAATTTGGCCCGCGGCGTGTTGGATACACCACTGATGTTTGTGGCTGTGTTCAGCCTGGTAGTTATCGCCCAAGCGCTTTATCTGCTGGTGGCCTGGTTTGAACATGTGTGTTTGAAGTGGCAGGATTGACCGGCCGTACGCTTTGGTTTGCTGCAAAGTTGCAAGGGTGCAAACCAAAGCGTCTCCCTTCATCTAGACACTTTTTATCAATTTTCAGCGTTAGATCTTCACCATTGAAAGGAAATTTATGCGGAAGTCGTGGGTCGGAATTATTTTGGTTGTGGCGTGCTTGTTGGCAGCATGTGTAAAGTCAGCCGCTCCCCTGCCTGGCGCACCGACAACAGTTACCAATGGTGGCGCCGCGCCGTTGACGCCGGTAAAAGTGGGCGTTGGCTACGTGCCTAATGTTCAATTTGCGACTTTTTATGTGGGGCTCGAAAAAGGATTTTATGCAGCCGAAGGGTTGGATCTGAGCCTTGAGTACGGCTTTGAAAATGACTATCTGAAATTGGTGGGCGTCAACCAGTCCCAATTTATGGTGGGCAGCGGCGATCAGGTTGTGCTCGGGCGGGCGCAAGGGTTGCCGGTACGCTATGTCGCCAACTGGTACACCCAATATCCCGTCGTGATTTTTGCCAAGAGCACGGCTCATATTACAAAACCAACTGACCTGGCCGGCAAGAAGATCGGGATTCCTGGCCCCTTTGGCGCGTCTTACGTGGCTTTTCTCGGCATTTTGGAAGCGGCGAAGCTGAAAGAAAGTGATGTCAAGGCCGAGAGTATCGGTTTTGCCCAAGTAGCCGCGATCAGCCAGAATAAAGTCGATGCCGCCGTAGATTACGCTGTCAATGGCCCCGTCGTGCTGGCCCAACAAGGCATTACAACCACACAGATCAAGCTGGATGATTATTTGCAGATCCCATCGAATGGCCTGGTGACCAACGAAAAGACCATCCAAGATAACCCGGAACTGGTGCATAAAATGGTGCGCGCCACCCTCAAATCGATTCAGTACACGCTCGATCATCCGGACGAAGCCTTTGTGATTGCCCTTAAAGCTGTCCCGGAAGCAGGCGGCGCAAACAAAGTTGCCAATCGCGCCGTCTTCGATGCCGCGCTCGCTTATTGGAAACCCCAGGCGAATCACAAACTGGGTGAGACGCATGTGGCAGAGTGGCAAGCGGTGGCCCAGTTGATGCAACGGATTGGCCTCGTTGACAGGTTGGTGCCCGCGGAAGAAATGTTTACGAACGATTTTCTGAAATAGGCAACTCGCTCCTCGTTCCCACGCTCTAGCGTGGGAACGCAATGCTGACGCTCCGCGTCAAGTGGTCCACGTGACATCGGCCGCTGGGACGCGGTCGGATGTACTCCATCCGCAGCGTCCAAACGACATTCCCACGCGAAGCGTGCGGAACGAGAAACGAGTCGCTTGCTACCTCATGGCTAGTAAAATTTGGGGATTCTCAGTGAACGCAACAACTGCACCATTCTTGCAAATTGATCAAATCAGCAAGTCCTTTATCAGCGGCGCAACCCCGTTCTATGCGCTGCAATCGGTAAGTTTTCAGGTGGCCGCCGGTGAGTTTGTCTGTCTATTGGGGCCGAGCGGCAGTGGCAAGAGTACGTTGCTACGCATCATCGGCGGTCTCCTGAAGCCTGATACCGGCGCGGTTTTGTGGCAAGGCGTGCCCCTGATCGCCCCGCACCCTGAGATTGGCTTCGTCTTTCAAACCACCAATTTGATGCCCTGGCGCACTACTTTACAAAATGTGCTGTTGCCCTTAGAAGTGCAGCAGGGTAAACTTGGTGAAAAGGAGGCCGATCTGGCGCGCGAACTGCTGGCATTGGTCGGGCTAAAAGGCTTTGAGGACGCCTACCCCAAGCAACTTTCGGGCGGCATGCGGCAACGGGTCGTCTTGGCGCGCACGCTGATCCATCGCCCGCAATTGTTGCTGATGGACGAACCGTTTGGCGCGCTCGATGCTTTGACGCGTGAACGGCTCAATCTTGAACTGTTGCGCATTCATCAGCTGCAAGCCAAGACGGTGCTGATGGTGACGCACAGCATTCCTGAAGCGGTCTTTTTAGCGGATCGGGTGTTGATCTTTGGCGAACGACCTGGGCGTGTGGTGGCCGAGCTGTTGATCGATCTGCCGCGCCCGCGCCCGCTTGCGCAGATGGGCAGCGCCCATTTCGGCCAATTGACCATGCAAGTGCGCCAACATATTGATGGATTAGCCAGCATCGTTGAAAACAAAACCACTAGACATGATCGGGATTAACCGCGTTCAGGAGCTAGGTGAACACGTAGACAGGTATCCCGGTGACACCTGCCGATTTACCGATTTCCCTAGCTACCGTTCGGCTGAGACGTTCGACGCGACTTCGGTGTGAGCGCTCAGTCGAACGCTCAGTCGAGTCGCTCACGGTGCGGCTGAGGCTCACCTCGAAGCGTCGAAGCCTGTTGACCAGCAGGGCTGGCTTATTCCCGATCATGTCTAATGTGCTTTGCCGGTATACTTTGTTACAGTCTACCACACTTCCGTAAAAACGAACTTGCTACTGATTTTGACGAC
>JBBREZ010000367.1:0-7143 GCA_038225095.1 Caldilineales bacterium | reverse complement strand
GGTCGGTCTGTCCACTTTCATTGACCCAGATCCCGCCACAGAAATAGTGGGCCGCTGGCACAACCGGCACAAGTTCCTCGGTGATGTCAACGCCATGTTGCAAGCAGCGCTCATAGATCGTGGGAAAATGTGACAAAATTTCGGCGCGCGGCACATAGGAACGGAGGTCGAGATAGACGTTGGTGGTGTCATGGCTGAGCATCTCACGATGGATGCTGCGCGCCACGACATCGCGCGGGGCCAGGTCTTTCCATTCGGCATCATACTTTTGCATAAACGGCTCGCCATTGGCATTGACCAAACGCGCACCTGCGCCGCGCACGGCCTCGGAGATCAAGAAACGCGCCGCTTGTTGATGGTAGAAGGTCGTCGGGTGAAACTGGACAAATTCAGCGTTGATGATGCGTACACCAGCGCGGTAGGCCATCGCCAAGCCGTCGCCGCGCGCCCCCACAGGATTGGTAGTGCGCAGAAAAATTTGGCCTAACCCGCCGGTCGCCAGGATTGTCTTCTTAGCTAGACAACGGATCACACGTTCGCGCTCCCGGTCAAACAGATAGGCACCGATACAAGTATGCGGTTCGTAGACGGCCAGCCGACTAAGGGAGTGATGCGCAGGCGTCAACAGATCCACTGCGGTATGGCTGGTCAATAGTTGCACATTGGGGTGATCGCGCAGCGCATTGAGCAGCGCCATTTCAATCGCTTTCCCGGTCGCATCGGTGGCATGGATAATGCGCGGGATGGTGTGGCCGCCTTCCAGGGCCAGCGATAGTTCACCATTGGCCTTGTGGTCGAAGGGAACCTGTACCCGATCCAACAAAATGCGGCGGACGGCGGACGGACCCTGTTCGGCCAGAATTTGCACAGCCGGCGCGTAACAGTGTCCCGCCCCGGCTTGCATCACATCCACGGCAAGTTTCTCCGGCGCATCGTCCACGCCCTGATAAATGATGCCGCCTTGCGCCCAATAGGTGTTCGTGTCCTCAGGCGCGCGGGCGCGGGTCACCAAGGTTACAGGGACGCCGGCGTCGGCCAGCGTGAGCGCGGCCGCACAGCCAGCAATGCCGGTGCCGATGATCAGCACTTCCGTTTCAAGCTGATCTGGCAAAGGTTGAGTGTTTATCATTTGGAAATTATCTCGTTTCGCAAAAATAAGAGATTAGGGAGATTAGAGATTGGAGATTAAGAACGTTAATCGCTCAATCTCTAATCTCCTCCCTATCCAATCGCAATCATACGTTCCACCGACCGCGCGGCACGGATGCGAATGTCCTCGGGCACCGTAATTTCATACCGGTTATAGCGGAGTGCATCTAACGTGTCTTCCAGCGTGATCTGGTTCATGTGCGGGCAGCGCACGCTACACAGGCGCAACATCTCTTTGTCGGGATTGGACGCAATAATGTTGTCGCCCATCGCGCACTCGGTCAACAGGAGAAACTGCGGCGCCTGGCTGGTTTCCACGCGCCGGATCATCGCCGTAGTGCTGCCCGAGAAATCGGAGGCCGCCACGACTTCGGGGCTACACTCTGGGTGGGCCAGAATTTCCACATCTGGAAACTGAGCGCGCACATTTTGGATATCCTGAATCGTGAATTTCTCATGCACTTCGCAGCGCCCATGCCAGCCGATAAAGTCATACGTGCCCGGTTCGATGAGTTCAATATTAGTCATCGCGCCATTAGCACCGTTCTGCTTGATCGACGGAATAATAATCCGCTTGCCCGTTTCCTGGGCGACGTTTTTCGCCAGATATTCATCGGGGATAAAGATGATCGTGTCAGCGCCCAGCGATTCCACAACGGCCACTGCGTTGCCCGATGTGCAACAGATGTCGCATTCGGCCTTGACATCGGCATAGGTGTTGATATAAGTGACGACCGGCACGCCGGGGAACTGCGCCTTCAAATCACGCACATCCTGGGCCGTAATGCTTGAGGCCAGGGAACAGCCCACGTTCGCCGCCGGGATCAGGACGGTCTTATTAGGATTCAAAATTTTGGCCGTCTCGGCCATAAATTCCACGCCACAAAAGACAATAATATCCTTGTCGGTCTGCGCCGCCATCCGACTCAACGCTAGCGAATCGCCAACAAAGTCGGGGATAGTGTGAAAAAGCGCTGGCTCCATATAGTTGTGACCGAGAATGATCGCGTTTTTCTCACGCTTCAACTGATTGATTTCATAGACCAACTCGGCCTTAATTTGTAGTTCAACATCGGGCACGACGTTGTGGAGCAACACTTTCATGCGCTCGTAGGTTGCTTGCACCGATGGCGCTTGAATGGCAGACATAATTTGTTTTCCCCTTTATCGATCAACGTACGGTAGGCAGGTTTTTAATATTTGACGCAAAGCAGAAAGTAAGCGACGGATGCGCCAAGGTACACACATTGTGTCCAAATTCATCTCTATCAGGTGTATGCTTTTCTTTGCGCCTCTGCGGCTCTGCGTCAAGCTTTGCATTTTGTATGAAGGATTGGTTCTACCTTCCCATAGCCCCGCTTAACTCAACAAAAAACTAATATCAAAGGCTTCCACCGAATGGGTCAACTTGCCAACCGAGATATAATCGACGCCAGTGGCGGCAATCTCGGCGACGGTTTCCAACGAAACATTGCCAGACGCTTCTAGCGGTACGCGCCCATTGACCAGTTGCACGGCCTCACGCATTTGGGTCAAGTTCATGTTGTCCAACATCACTTGATCAACGTGTAAAGCTAAGACTTCTTCTAACTCAGCTAACGTTTGCACCTCGACTTCAATCGGATGCCGCCGCACATCCTGCGTTCGCACCTGTTCGACGGCCGCCCGAATCCCACCCGCTGCCGCGATGTGATTCTCTTTGATCAGCACCCTATCATACAGGCCATGCCGATGATTCGTCCCCCCACCCAACGCAACTGCCTGTTTGTCCAACAAACGCAGACCGGGCGCAGTTTTACGCGTATCCAAAATCTTTGCCTTCGTCCCCTGCACGGCGGCGACATAACGCGCCGTCAGGGTCGCAATCCCCGCCATCCGTTGCAGAAAATTGAGCGCTGTCCGTTCCGCCGTCAACAGGACGCGCCCCGGCCCACGCACCGTGGCAAAAACATCACCCCGCGTGACAAACGCGCCATCGGTGAGGCTGGTCGTGAATTGAACTTGACCATTAACGCCTTGCATTTCAGCCACCAAATCAAACGCCACTTGCGCCACGGTGAGGCCGGCCACAACCCCCGACGCTTTGGCCACCATTTTTCCCGTGTAGACCGTCGCCGCTGGCACGGTGCATTCGCTTGTCACATCACCATCACCGATATCTTCGGCTAAGGCGCGTAGGACAAGCTTGAGAATTTTTGTATCGATTTGCGTCATCCTTCTTCTACCTCTCCTCGCTTGCGTAGGGTGGGTGCACAAATCCACCCACAAAGTGTTTTATATACACGAACAGGAGGATACCATAAAGTGAAATAAAGCGCAAATTTAGTGTAGTTATGACGCTAACATCAGCGATCAATTTATTCTGCACAAATTTGGCGAATAAATTCGTCGCAATTGTTGCAAAGTCGTCTTGTTACGGCTGAGGAAAGAATGATTTCTGTAGCCTGACTTTAAAAATCGTACCACGCGGATCGAGCGTGTCGGGGACGGACAAGGTGCGGCTCAGTATCGACTAAGTGCCGTCCGTCCCCGGCACGTTATAGGCTAGTTTTGTAAGTCCTGAAATAATCAGGCAAGGAGCGTAAAGGGCTGGGGCCAACGGCAGATGAGGATGATAAGCGAAGGTTTATAGGTTGAATGATAACTTCAGGTTACATAGCCGCGGGCGTAGCCTAAACGATCAATTCGCCAGTGGTCCCGACGTTACGGTTCGATCTAACTGGCTATCCGCAAAGGAAACCGGATCTTCGATTGGTTCTAGATAGGTCAAAATGGTGACTTCTGGCAGCATTTGGCGAATTTTAGACTCGATCTCTTCCAACAGATCGTGGCCGCGTTGGACAGTCCACGCACCGGACACAAGGATATGGACCGACATAAAGCGGCGCGTGCCGGCCTGGCGTGTGCGCAATGAATGATATTTTACGCCCTGGGCGCTATAACTGTCCAGAATGTGGGTCACACCGCTCCGTTCCTCGGCGGGCCAAGCGGTATCTAATAAGCCCAACGCCGACTGCCGCACCAGTTGCACGCCCGACCAGACAATGTTGGCGGCGACCAGCAGTGCGATAATCGGATCGAGCCAGTGGAAACCGGTCAACGCCACCGCACCCACCCCAACCAACACCCCAGCCGAAGTCCAGACATCGGTCATCAAATGTTTGGCGTCAGCCTCCAATGTAACCGAACGATAACGGCGGCCGGCGGCGACCAATACGCGCGCCACGCCAAAGTTGACGAGCGAAGCGCTCACAGAGATAATCAGCCCCAAGCCGACTTTTTCAATCGCTTGGGGTTGGTGTAAACGCCCAATCGCCGTATAGACAATGCTGGCGGCCGCCAACAAGATTAAGGCCCCTTCAACGCCACTGGAAAAGTATTCGGCTTTGCCGTGGCCATAGGCGTGTTCTTCGTCTGGAGGACGCGCCGCAATCGTCAACATGCCGAGCGCCATTAACGCGGCGGCCAAGTTGACCAACGATTCCAATGCGTCAGACAGTAACCCCACCGAGCCAGTGAGAAAATACGCGCCAGCTTTCAAGGCAATCGTTACAATCGCCGCCGCAATCGAAAGTTGGGCAAAACGGATCAATGAAGGATTTTTCATTAAATTTGAACCGATCTGCGAACGTGCAGCGCACTGGGCAGTAGACTGGTCTTATCCACAAGATGGCAGAGCCCAGTGCAATGCACTTAGTTGAGGCAACAGATTTCTAAAACAGGCCACGCACCATTAGAAGTAAGCCTAAGATAATCAATGGGATGCCGATAACTGCGCCGATAATCGTCAAGCTGACGACAAAGCCAACGATCACCAGCACCAGGCCCAGGATGATCCCCAAAAGTCGCCCTGTCAACCCGAGAATGCCAGTCAGTAAGCGCCAAAGCGCCACAAACGGCCACAAAATCCAAGGTGTTTTGTTGCGCGCAACCATACTCTTTAGCCTCCCTCATTTTTAGCGTAAATGTTTTATACGGGATATTTCCCATCAAACCTTACGCTCGCAACCAAGAAAAGTTGCTAAAAAACAAAGCATATGGGGGTAGCGGCGGGCACGCCTCATCAATTAAACTTGAGCGCATCAGCGCATCTGCTTATAATAGCCAATCAAGCCATTCGTAGAGGCATCATGGGTTGACACCGGCGCGTCATCCTTTAACTCGGGCTCGATCGCTTTCGCCAACTGTTTGCCTAATTCCACCCCCCATTGATCAAAAGAGTTGATGTTCCAGATGATCCCTTGGGTGAAAATTTTGTGTTCGTAGAGCGCAATCAAGGAACCCAGTGTGGTCGGCGTTAGGCTTTGGAAGAGGAAGCTATTCGTGGGCCGATTGCCCTGGAAGGTCTTGGCCGCGATCAGTTTTTCCAATTCTTCGCCGCTAAGTTCACTGGCCGCTAATTCCGCGCGCACTTCCTCCGGTGTTTTACCCTTCATTAAGGCTTCGGTCTGGGCCAGGAAATTGGCGATCAAAATCTTGTGATGCTCGCCAATCGGGTTGTGGCTGCGCGCGGGCACCAGAAAATCGCAAGGGATTAATTTAGTGCCTTGATGGATCAGTTGGTAGAAAGCGTGTTGTCCATTCGTCCCTGGTTCGCCCCAGATTACCGGCCCCGTGGCATAATCGACCGATTGACCATCCTTCGTGACACTTTTGCCGTCGCTTTCCATGTCACCCTGTTGAAAATAGGCCGGGAAGCGGGACATATATTGATCATAGGGCAAAATGGTGTGAGTTTGTGCGTCAAAAAAATTGTTATACCAGATGCCCAACAAGCCCATGATCACCGGAATGTTCTGCGCGAGGGGCGTCGTGCGGAAGTATTCGTCGACCTGATGCGCACCGGTCAACAATTCCTCAAAGCGGTCCATGCCAATCGAGAGCACAATTGAAAGGCCAATCGCCGACCAGAGCGAATAGCGACCGCCGACCCAATCCCAAAATTCAAACATATTGGCCGGGTCGATGCCGAATTTGGTCACCGCTTTTTCATTCGTGGAGAGGGCGACAAAATGTTTGGCGATCGCGCCTTCATCTTTGGCCGTCGCCAGGAACCAAGTGCGCGCCGTTTGCGCATTCGTCATCGTCTCTTGGGTGGTAAAGGTTTTGGAGGCCACCAGAAACAGACTAGTTTCGGGATTGATCAACTTTAAGGTTTCGGCTATATCGGTGCCATCGACGTTAGAGACAAAATGGCTGTGCAGCCCCGGCTTAGCATAGGGCGTCAGCGCCAATGTGACCATTTTGGGCCCCAGATCCGAACCGCCAATCCCAATGTTGATGATATCGGTGATCGGTTTGCCAGTGTAGCCTTTCCATTCGCCGGAGCGTACGGCTTCGCTGAATGTGCGCATTTTGCCCAGCACCCGATTTACTTCTGGCATGACATCTTGGCCGTCAACCACAATCGGGCGATTAGAACGATTACGCAAGGCAACGTGCAGCACAGCGCGATCTTCGGTGGTGTTGATTTTTTGGCCGGTGAACATGGCTTCGATGGCTTCGGTTAATTTTGCTTGCTCGGCGAGCGCCAGCAACAGGTTCATCGTCTGGTCGGTGATGCGATTTTTGGAGTAGTCAAAAAGAATGTCCTGAAAGCGCCGCGAAAATTTGTCAAAGCGTTGCGCATCGTTCGCAAAGAGCTCGCGCATTTGCACATGATCCAGCTCTTGTCGGTGCGCAAGCAGGGCTTGCCAGGTGGGCGATTGGGTTAGAGCAGACATCTTTCTATCCTTTCAATGGTTATGTTGACGACAACAAAACGGCTTTTGATTGGTCAGTGCCAGATTGGGTGTGATTGGGTGGGCAGTAAATCTACCACCCAAAACCTGACGCAACATAGATTTGCGTCTATACTAACACAAGAGCGCGGCAAGACATGCGAGTTGAATTACGCTTCATGTCTATAGAATTTGCCTAAAAAACTAGTAGAGCGACTATTTAATTTTCAGAAAAATGGAGGGAGCATGCTCTAATGCCCAAATCCACGCTATT
>JBBREZ010000366.1:0-7146 GCA_038225095.1 Caldilineales bacterium | reverse complement strand
TACCATCCCTGTTTTAAAATCTTTGTCTCTTTTGCCTGCGCCCCCCCCCCGCCCTGGGGCCACCCCCCACCAAAACTCCACTCTCTAATCTCTCTAAAATTCCCAAGGTGCAACCATGAAATTCCTACGCTACTCCGGTGTCGCATTTGAAAGCATTATGTCCAACAAACTGCGTTCAATTTTGACCATGCTCGGCCTGATCATCGGGATTGCCTCCGTGTTGACGACGATTGGGATTGGGCGGGGCGCGGCGCAGGGCGTCAGTAACGAGATTGAAGGCCAGGGCATCAATACTTTGACGATCAACCCGAAAACCGACAACGTGACGGATAACAGTACGCTCACTTCGGGCGATGCGAAGGCGTTGGCTGATAAGACCTTGCACCCGGAAATCGCCGCCGTGGCGCCCACCAATTCATCTTTTGTGCGCGTGGTCTATGGCAATGTGGGCATCGAGAGTCAGGTGACGGGCGCCACGGCAGCCTATGCGACGGTGCGCAATGTAAAAGTCGCACAAGGCCGTTTCTTCAGCACCGCCGAAGCAGCTGCTCAACAACGCGTCGTCGTCTTGTCCGCAATTGCCGCCCTCAGCTTGTTTAAGACGAGTAATCCGGTAGGGCAAACTATTCGCATCAAGAATGAACCGTTTCAGGTAGTCGGTGTGCTTAAGCCCAGCAGCGGCGACGACAGTGAATCTTATTTTCGCCCGGTCTATGTGCCAATTGACGTGGTGCAAAGCCACCTGATCAAGACTGAGCGCTATCGCGGCGAATATACCATTTCGGAAATCACCGTGCAGGTAGCTAACAAGGAACTGTTGCAAACTGCCGAATATCGTATCGAGCAAACTTTGCGCATTCGGCATAATTTGGAAGCCACAACCAAGAACGATTTTCACATTCTCAATCAGGCCAAACTGTTGGAAATCGCCAACAATATCTCTACAATGATGACGGCCCTGCTTGGCAGCATTGGCACCGTCAGCCTGCTGGTCGGCGGCATCGGCATCATGAACATTATGCTCGTATCGGTGACGGAACGGACAAGTGAAATCGGGTTACGTAAAGCCCTCGGTGCGCAAGACAGCGACATTTTATTGCAATTCTTGATCGAAGCCTTGGTATTGTGCGCCATCGGCAGCCTGATCGGCACGGGGCTGAGCTATACGATCAGTTATGTGCTCAATCACATTCCCGACTTTCCGTTCAAAATTCTGATCGAAGCCGGTGCGCTCGGTCTGGCGCTGGGCGTTGGCTTGCTTTGCGGCTTTGTGTTCGGTCTCTACCCGGCCATTCGCGCTACCCGCCTTGACCCGATTGAGGCGTTGCGGTATGAGTAGGAGACAGGGAGATTTCGTCGCTCTATCTCTGTCTAGGGGATTAAGAATACAGGATTAGGGATTAGAGTCAGCTCCCCTTCTCCTTGTTCCCTTGTCTCGTGTCTCCCTGTCTCTTATTCCTCCTACTTGCGGCCTAAAATGATAGAAAATAGTGTCAAGTTGATAGAAAATCCCCCTCGATAGCCCCGATGCATTCTGTTATGCTTGTGAGCAGATAGCTTGCGAAATAACAGTCTGTCAATCAGGAGGTTCAACGATGAGTCGCATTAGAATGATCGTGATTATTATCACCATCTTAAGCGGAATAGATATCGGTCTGTTGTGGAGCGGCGGCGCAACCAGCTTGGCCCACACGCCAGAACCGGGCAGCGTCCAAGTAGAACCGATTACGAATACTTCAGAACTCCAGCCTACGGCCCAGGGCACACCCGTGACGGTGGTTGAAATTCGTCCACCCAACTCCATTGTCGATGCACTGACCGCCGCGGGCACGATTGAACTGATCAACAAGCAGCAGGTGGTGCTGGCCGTTGACGGGCTCGTCAGTCAAGTAGCGGTTAATGTGGGTGACACGGTAAAAGCAGGCGACTTACTGCTAACGTTGGCTACAACAGACTTGGACCGGGCGGTAGAGCGGGCGGGATTAGATTTGCAAACAACGCAGGCCGACTTGGCTAAGCTCAAGGAGGACAGTAGTCCTGGTGAGATTGGCGTGGCGGAGGCCAATCTACGGGCGGCGCAAGCAAATTTAGCAAAGGCACAGGCTGGCCCAAGTAAAGCCGAGTTCGCTGCCGCGCAAAGCAAGCTCGCCTCGACGCAAGCTAAATATCAAGAATTGCAGGCGCCGCCTGGTGGGGCCGATGTTGATGAGGTGAAGGCCGAGCTGGAAAAAGCCGATATTGACCGTCAGAACGCGCAACGTGAGTATGACAAGATCAAGTGGCGCAATGACAAAGGCATGACGCCCGAGTCCGCCGCCCTCTACAAAGCGACCGTTGAGGTTGAGCGCGTGCAGGCCAAAGCGAATCGGCTCAACCAACCAAGCGCCCAATCCAATCTCCAGGACGCGCTCAGCAATATCGAGAAAGCCCAAAGTGACCTCCAATTGCTCCGCCAAAAGCCTGCCGCCGCTGATATCGCGGATGCTCAGGCCAAGGTAATCGATGCCCAGCAAAAGTTGGACAAGTTGAAAATTGGACCATCGGCGGCCCAAGTAGAATCAGCCGAAGCTAAGGTGCAGAAGGCGCAACTTGATCTGGACGAGGCTAAGGCGAAGGTGAAAAACGCCCAGGTCTCGGCGCCAAGTGATGGCACGGTGCTCGAACTGCCGATCACCGCCGGTGAACGCGGCTCGGTGGGTAAAGTGGTGGCGTCGCTGGCCGATACACGCCAACTTAAGCTGACGATCAAGGTCGCCGAAGTGGACATTACCAAGATTACCGTCGGTCAACAGGCGCAGATTGCGATTGACGCCCTGCGTGGTCACAAATTTGCCGGCGTCATCGAGAACATTGCGCCGATCAACCAGTCCGACAAAGATGTGGTCAACTATCCGGTCACGATTCGCTTGACTGACCCGACGCTCGATGGCGTACGCCCTGGCATGAACGCCGTCGCCACGTTGACCAACACGGACATGACCGTGACCAGTTGGCTGGCCCCGACTTCGGCGCTGCGCCAGGAAAAGGATGGCAGTACGGTTGTCATGGTCCAACGCGGTGAAACTTTCGTTGGGGTGCCGGTGACGCCGGGTGAAGTCCAGGGTGAATGGACGCTGGTGCAATCGCCCGCTTTGCACAAAGGGGATAAGGTGCTTGGCCGCGTGGCCTCGTATGTGGATCAACAAGCTACACCAGGTGTGAATGGTAGCTAACAAACGTGCCGGGGACGGACGGGGCACAGATCAAGGATAGTGCAAGCTTGATCGCCCCGTCCGTCCCCGGCACGTTTTTGGAAATTTCGGCCATGTGTAGTGAGCATCCTCAGATGCGCTCTTTTGCCTATAAGAGCGCATCTGAGGATGCTCACTACACGGGGGCTGACTGATTGATTGGCTTAACTTTCATCATTCACCCTACTATCTCCTCGTTTTAAACCTGCGATCAGCCCAAATTGTGATATACTCGGATGACCAAACAAGCGGCCTGTGTGGAAGGAATCCGTGCAATGTCAGCCGATGCTACCCAGCCTACACCTTACCCAGACATTAATGCTGTGCTCAATTTGTTGCTTACGAACGTCCAGGCCATTTTAGGCGATCGCTTTGTCGGCCTCTATCTTTATGGCTCACTGGCCAGCGGTGATTTCGATCCGCAAAGGAGTGACATTGATTTTGTGGTTGTCACCGCGACTGAGCTACCCAATGAATTGATGCCTGCGCTGGCTGCCATGCATGCCCAACTGGCCGCCAGCGATTTGCCGTGGGCCAAAAAATTAGAAGGCTCCTACATCCCACAAGGCGCGCTCCGTCGCTATGCACCAACCGATCCACCCCGCCCGCAGGTCAACGAAGGCCGTTTTTACCTGGCTGCCCATGAAAGTGACTGGATCATTCAACGTCAAATTTTGCGCGAACAAGGGATCCTAGTGACGGGACCAGACCTTGCCACCATGATCGACCCAGTTCAACCCAACGCGGTACGGCAGGCAGTGGTAGAAATTCTAGCGGCGTGGTGGGCGCCGATGCTCGATAATGCCACGCGGTTGCAAAGCCGCGAATATCAAGCCTATGCTGTGCTCTCCATGTGTCGTGCGCTGTATACCCTGCAACATGGCAGTGTTGCCTCCAAATCAAGTTCAGCACGCTGGGCGCAGACGACATTGCATCAACACTGGGCCGCGCTGATCGAACGCGCCGTCGCCTGGCCGCACGATCCGCAACCTGATAATGTAGCCGAAACGCTCGCTTTTATTCGCTACACCCTTGCTTATGTAACAGTTCCACCGGGGTAAAGATGTAGGAAGCGTCCACAAAACCAAAAGGAGAAAATGTGACTAAAGTGTCTGTGCTCGCTGACCTGACCGCCCAAATTGGTCAGGAAATACAGGTGGGTGACTGGTTAACGATTACCCAGGCGATGGTCGATCAATTTGCCGCGGTGACGCGCGATCAGCAGTGGATTCATGTTGACCCTGTGCGCGCCCAGGCCGAATCCCCCTTTGGCGCGACCGTGGCGCACGGCTATTTCACGCTCGCGCTGATCCCGTATTTGACGGACAGCGACCAGGCGCAGGCGGAGCGCTATCCGGACAAAAAATTGGGCGTTAACTATGGCTTGAACAAAGCCCGGTTCCCGCACCCCGTGCTTGTTGGCGCCCGCATACGTGCTCGCACCACATTGCTGCGGGTGGAGGAAATCCAAAACGCCTTGCAAATTGTCAACCAAGTAACCATCGAAATCGAGCATCAACCCAAACCCGCCTGTGTCGCCGAAACCCTGTCGCGCATTTATTTTTAAAGATAACCATAGATAGGGTCGAACGTGTCGAGGACGGCGACTAAGCTTATAGACAAATTAGTTAAATTCCGCATCAATGAGGAGGGAGCATCCTCAGATGCGGCTGCCTAGTACGGGATAGACCGCATCTGAGGCTGCTCAATTCCTCGTTTGATTGTGCATCGTTTAACTGATTTGTCTATTAGCCGATACCGATCCGTTGCTCCTCCGTTCCCGACACGTTACCGGCTGGTCGTGTAAGTTCTGAATAAAGCAAAGACAAGAGGGTATACATATGAAGGCCATGCTAGACCATCAGGTTGCGATTATCACGGGGGCCGCACGCGGCATTGGGGCGGCAACGGCTAGATTGTTTGCCCAAGAAGGCGCCCAAGTCGTGGTCAACGATCTGGATGCCGTCACCCTGGCGACGGTCGTCAACGAGATCAAAGAACACGGTGGCGTCGCCCTGGCTGTGCCGGGCAGCGTGACCGATGCAGCCTTTCCCGACCAATTAATGCAGGCGACCATCGCCGCTTTTGGCAAGATCAATATTCTGGTCAACAACGCGGGCTACACCTGGGACGCGATGATCCACAAGATGACGGATGAACAGTGGCAGGCGATCATCGATGTCCACGCCACTGCACCTTTTCGCATGATCCGCGCCGCCGCGCCCTATATGCGCGACTTGGCTAAGGCCGAAATCGAACAAACTGGCGCACCCCGCGAACCGCGCTGTATTGTCAACATCTCGTCCACATCCGGGTTGCACGGCAATATTGGTCAGGCGAACTACGCCATGGGCAAGCTCGGCATCGTCGGTTTGACCAAGACGGTCGCTAAGGAGTGGGGGCCTTTTGGCATCCGTTGCAACGCCGTCGCCTTTGGTTTTGTTGACACCCGTTTGACCCAATCCAAGGCCCAAGGCGCATCGATCCAGATTGGTGAACAAGCCGTTGCGTTGGGCATTCCCGAAGCCGTGCGCGAAATGGCCGCCACGCGCAGCCCATTGGGTCGCCCGGCCACGCCAGACGAAGCGGCCAGCGGCATCCTGTTGATGGCCTCACCCCTCGCTTCATATATTACTGGCCACACCTTAGAAGTGACCGGCGGCGCCGGCATCTGAGCGGCGCTTTGGCCCGTTTTTCTGCTCTAAGGCCATTCCAAGCAATAAATAACGATACAGGGATCGATACTTGACAGGTGGAAAGGACGCCACGACTCGACTGCCGTTCGACAAGCTCACGGCCCGGTCGGGGTCTGAGACTTCGGCGTGAGCCTTCGGCGTGAGCGCTCAGTCGAGTCGTCGAACGCTTGCCGAAGACCGCCGAATGTCCTGTCAAGCGGATGCCCTCTGGGCGCGATAGGTCCTAGCCCGTATACTGGTTTGGATTGGCCTAACGCCTTAAGTCGGTTCTCAAAAATCAATTGAGCGCATAGGAAGAGGATCGTAAAAAATTTAGATGACAAGCTATCAAGTAACCTTTCCAAACCAACATACGATTGTCTTGCCAGCGAGCACCGTGGCGGCGATTGAACAATCCAAAGCTAAATATGCTACACCCTTATGGCAATTTAGACCAGAACGTGTCTTGAAACTAGGGGCGCATCAATGGATTTATCCAAGCAATGTCGCCACGGCGTACGCGCTCTTTACCACACACCCGATGGGGATGATTGGCACCGCCTGGAAGCTCTTCAATCGCGGCTGGCTGGCTTCCGCCGAAGCCTATTTTCTGGACACAGAAACCTATCCGAACCAGCCACGCCATTTTGGCATGAATGTCATTCCATTGGTGGATGAAGACAATGATGCGCAACAAATCGGCTGGGTTCGCATCAATCAATACACGGTAAGTGACGTCAATTTTGCTGTATTTGTGCAATTTACTCTGCTTGATTTATTTGAGCCACGCTTATTGCCCGCCGAATACGCATAGCTTCACCCTATCGATTCGCCCAGCGGGTGACAACGTCCAACGCATAAGAGGGGTAGCGCTTGTGTTGGAGGAACTTTGGCGCCACAGCGCTTGTAGAGAAGACAAATAAATAATGATTGCAAAGTGTTGAAAAATTGTTAACCTTCCACAATTCTACTGTTAAGCATTTGTCCTTATCCTGGATATGAACCTCGTAAACGAATCACGAGTGAAGTAAAATTATCTATTCGATGCTCAAGGAGAAAATGTTTATGCAGTTCAGAAAATTGATGGTCAAGTTGCTGGCCGGCGCGATGTTGTCTAGCCTGCTGGTGACGACGGCCGCCCCTGTGTTCGCCCAGGCAGAGCAGCCATTGCCAATCCTGCCGAAAGATCAACCATTTGCGGCCTTTATCGACAGCCACAACTTTGCCGTAACCAAAGGCGC
>JBBREZ010000365.1:0-7146 GCA_038225095.1 Caldilineales bacterium | reverse complement strand
TGATGGTCGTACCCAGGTGCGTTCGCCACGTAAAGTACTCCCGCAATGATTTCATAGCGCTTGCCGTCATCGGGTAAACGCAAATAGTCTTCATAGCGCCATTGACCCTGCGCTGGCCAGCCACCCTGATCGCCAGCCGTTGCCGGTGGCAGAGCAATTTGTGTCGCCATCTGTTGATAACTCCTTGAAAAACTTATCCATTCACTTGGCAAGAGTGTAACATTCTCGGCCAGCGCGGTCAAAGCCGGTAACGTGTCGGGGACGAAGCGATTGCGATGTAAGTTCTGTCTATCCTACTACAGGCGCAGCCGTGGATCGAGCACATCGCGCAGGCCGTCGCCTAGAAAATAGATTGATAGCACAGTGCTGGTGAGCACCACACCAGGGAAAGCGGAGATCCACCAGGCGGTCGTGAGGTAGTTGCGCCCATCCGCGATCATCGAACCCCCAGGTGGGAATCAACGGTGAGATGCCCAAGCCGAGAAAGGTCAGTGATGATTCCGCCAAGATCGCGCCGCCCACCCCTTGTGTGGCTAGGATAATGATCGGTGTCCACACATTGGGCAACAGATGACGCGAGACCAGCCGCCAGTTGGATAAACCGGTGCAGCGTGCCGCTTCAATAAATGCCTGTTCGCGCAAACTTAACACCGTGCCGCGCACAATACGTGCATAGCCCACCCAGCCGCTACAACCCAACACCAGGATCACGTTCCATAACCCTGTGCCCAGCACGGCCATGATCGCAATCGCCAGCAGGATAAAGGGCACGGCTAGTTGAATGTCAACCAGGCGCATGATCACTGTATCGATCCAATGGCCGAAGAAACCACTGATCAACCCTAACGGTACGCCGATCAGACTGGCCACGATCACGACAGTAACCCCAACTAACAGGGAGACACGCCCACCGTATATCATACGCGATAGTAGATCGCGGCCCAGCGCATCCGTACCCAATAGGTGGTACGTGCCTGCCGCCGCGGTGGAAAAAGGCGGCAATTGGACGCGGTCAAGATTCTGATCGCGCTCTGGATAGGGCGCAATCACGGGCGCTAAAATGGTAATCGCGGTGATGATCAACAAAAAGGTTAAGCCAAACACGGCGCGGCGGCTACGTCGAAACCGCTGCACAAATGTCGCTTGACGCCGTTGGTCGAGCAGATGGGCGGATTGGTTGGTCACCATAGGTTTACGCGACTGAAGCGAAGTGGTAGTCATGAGCTTTCAGTTTATTCCTAGAATGCATCGTCCAGCCTTTACGGATAACGAATCCGCGGGTCGAGATAGACGTAGATCAGGTTGACAGCCAAGTTGAGGAAGACATAGATCACCGAAATCACCAACACCGCAGCCTGTACCAGCGGATAGTCGCGTGCACTGATCGCTTGCAGCGCTAGCCGCCCGACGCCCGGCCAGGCGAAGATGCTTTCGGTGATCACGGCACCGCCAAAGAGTGCGCCCAATTGCAGCCCAATCACTGTGACCAGTGGAATCAGGATGTTGCGCAGCGCGTGGCGCACAATCACGGTTTGTTCCTTTAAGCCTTTGGCGCGGGCCGTGCGCACATAATCTTCGCTGAGCACATCCAACATGCCGGAACGCACCAAACGCGTCACCAGGGCCATGAGCACCGAGCCAAGCGTGACGGCTGGCAGCACCAGATGTCGCCATGTCCCTCGCCCCGAAGTTGGGAACCAGTGCAAGTTGACGGCAAAGATCAAGATCAGCATGATGCCCAGCCAATACGGCGGGATTGCCTGTCCGAGCATCGCAATCGTAGTGCCCAGATAATCCCAGAAACTATCGCGCTTGAGCGCAGACAGAATGCCAACCGGGATCGCAACCGCCAGCGAAAAAAGCAGCGCCGCAGCGGAAAGCTGCAAGGTGGCCGGCATGCGCTCCAGCAACACACTCAGCGCTGGCTCCTGAAAGAAGAGCGAGTCACCGAGATCGCCATGGAGGGCGCGGTTGACGAAGACACCATACTGGACGTAAATCGGTTTGTCCAGCCCCCACTTGGCGCGCGCCGCCGCGATCTGGGCTGGCTCGGCGCTCTCGGCCAGCAGTAGCAGCACCGGATCGCCAGGCGCCAGACGCAACAAGAAAAAAACTAACACCGAAACGCCCCAGACGACGAGGATAGCCTGGAGCAGCCGGCGGCGAATATACGTTCCCATAGGGTTTATGTTCGTCGATTCAGCAACAAAAGTCAGTAAGGCGTGGAGGGAGCATCCTCAGATGCGACGTCTGTGTAAGTAGAGCCGCATCTGAGGATGCTCCCTTTACAGAAAATTTGCTAAATTTAATGCCATTAACTCTTCACTCATCCCACCATTTCAACAAGCCTTAACTAATCCCCAACCCTTCCCACGGACGGGTAGCATCTGGTGAAAATGGTTGGAAGCCGGTGATGCGTTTGCGTACGGCCCAGATATTCTCTTGGCGATAGAGTTGAATTTCAACCGATTCGTCGTAGATCTGTTTCTGGATATCCTTGTACAAAGCGTCGGCTTTGGTCGAATCCACTTCAACGCACGCCTGTTGAATTTTTTGCTGAAAATCGGCGTGTTGCGGGCCAAAACCCGAGCCATAGGTGTCGGTAATGTAAAACGTCTTGTATTGGTTACAGGGATTGTTCGCTTTGCCACCCTGTTGCAAGGCTAAATTGTATTTGCCAGCCTTGCGGGCTTCGGTGTAAGCGCCAGGTTCAAGAAATTGCAAATCGACCTGGAAGCCGATCTCTTGCAGGGCGCCAGCTACATATTCCATGACTTCTTTGCCCTTGGCAAACCATTCGGGGTGAGCTTTGACCTCGATTTTTGTGCCGGGCTTTACGCCTGCCTTCGCCAGCAACTTGCGCGCCTGATCCGGATCATAGGCAACAGGTTTCAAACTCTCATCATAACCCACCGTGCCTTGGGGAATGTGCCCACCGATCAACTGGCCGGCCTTGACGATGCTCTTAACCAACGCATCGCGGTTCAGCGCGATGTTGACCGCCTGGCGCGCATCGGGATTATTAAACGGGGCGCGATTGGTTTGCGTCAACAAATAGAGATGATCGAGCGACGGTTTGCGATAGATCGCAATGTTGGCGTCCTTGGCCAGTTCCTCGGCCAGTTCACCACTAACGTTGGCAATGATATCGACTTCGCCTGAACGCAACGCCGCTACGCGCGTCGCTTCCTCGCTGATCGGCCGATAGCGTAGTTGTTTGACTTTGACGAGGTCTTTCTTCCAATAATCGTCAAAGGCTTCGCCCAGCCAATATTCGCCCTTGACATATTCTTTGTGCCGGAAAGGTCCGCTGCCAATCGCCTTTTCCCAGAACTTCGCACCATTTTCATCGGCAGACTTCTTGGAAAGAATCGATTCACCCATCAACAAATTGAACAAAGGCGCTGATTTGGCACAGTTGAAAATTACCGTGGTGGCGTCCGGGGCATCAATACTGGTCAGCAGACCGGTGTACGGGGTAGAATGTTGAAAATCTGGGTTCGCCAGCAGGCGCTCGTACGTGAATTTGACATCGGCCGAAGTCACCGGCGAGCCGTCATGAAACTTGGCGTTCCCATCCATGTTGGCGGTCCAGACCGTGCCTTCTGGGTTACTGCTCCACTTCGTCCCCAACCAGGGAATCTGTGAGCCATCGGGAGCGATATCAAATAATTGGTCGTAGATGCAACGGTTGATTTCGCCTTCCATACGGCCGCCGATCAACTGGGGATCTTGCGTGCGTAGATCATCGCCGCGCGATCAGACGATTTCGCTGATCGCGGTATTACTGCCCGGCGCCGCAACCTGACAGGCGACGAGCAATTGTGACAAGAAGGGCAAACTCATGCCAACACCGGCAGCCTGCAAAAAGCGACGACGTGAGATTTCGTAGGACATTCTTGGTTCTCCTCTTTGGTTACAGCAAGCCAAAGCTTACATTTGGGTTTGTCAACAGGGCACAAGTAAAGCTAGGTAGCTGGTTTTGATTATAAAGTTAATTAGTAGCCCTGTCAAAGTAAGATTTTTAGTCCATTTCGTCCCAGGTTTTGGGCGTTTTTGTGCAGCAGGGATAAAGCCCGTACCTGACAGTAGGAAGTCGCTGCAGCGACTTCCTACTGTCAGTGGCCAAATTCATTTGTGCCAGCTAAGGGCGCGGCATAGTGCTCAAACCGACCAGACTTGACCCGACTGGGATATCCACTTCTTTTACACTGCGGACAAAGTCTTCAATCCCCAGCAAAAATGGATACAAATATTCGGGCGAACTGGATTGGCCCATGTGGCTGATCCGAAACGCTTCGCCGGTCAATTTCCCCCAAGTGCCGGAGACCGTATAGCCATGTTTGGCGTCCAGAAAGTCACGAACTTCTTGCTCGTGCTCCATATCGGCGCGCTTGCAGACCGCGGTCACGGTAAAAGAGGCGTCTTCGTCGCGTACGAGCATCTCGAAGCCGATGTTGCGCAGACCGGCGCGCACCACCTTTTGCGCCCAGGCATAACGCGCCCAATGACCAAGTAACGTTTCACCTTCGATGATGCGCTGCAAACTGGCATGGAGTCCGACAATCAAACCCGTCGCCATTGTGGTGGGCGAGGGGTTGTCCGGGCGCTGCGCTTGGTAGGATTTCCAGGTCGATAAATTGTAGTACCAGCCACGGGTGGCCGTCGCTTGCTTAGCATCGATTACCTGCCACGCCCGCGGGCTAACCGAGACAATGCCCAAACCGGGTGGGATTTCCAATGCTTTATTCGATGAGGTGCAGACGATGTCAAGTCCCCATTTGTCCACCGGCAAGTCATAACCGCCCATCCCAGAGACGGCGTCCACCAGGATCGGCAGATCGCGTTCATGCGCCAATGCGGCCAATTCTTTGACTGGATTGCGCACACCGGTGCCGGTCTCATTCGCCACCACGGCCACGCCGGCCAACTTGCGCTCTTTTTTCAACGCTTGTCGCACCTGATCTAGATCAGCCGCCTTGCCCCACTCGTTCTCGATCTCGATCACATCAAGGTTATAAGCGCGCATAACTTCGATCAGGCGACTGGCAAAAGGCCCGTTGGTGACCACAGCGACTTTTTCGCCACGGTTAAAGAGGCTGGCCACGCCAATTTCGACCGCACCCGAGCCCGGTGCCGTGAGCACAAAAATATCGTTTTCGGTTTGAAAAACTTGGTGGAGAAAATTCATCGTGGCCCGATAAATGGGAATGAAGTCGTCTGTATAGTTCGACATCACCTGTTCGTTGAGCGCGTCAAGCGTCTCATCCCAGACGGGAACCGGGCCGGGGATCATTAATTTATTGCGTTTTTTCATGCTGAAACCTCCAAGGTAGATGTAAGTAAGGAGCCTCACCCCCGACCCCCTCTCCTGAATCAAAGAGCCGAGTTCAGGAGAAGGGAGAACAGCAGTTGTCTTGCTCCCCTCTTCTGAAACAGTTCTTCCGTTCAGGAGGGGGGAGCCCACAGGGCGCGGGGGTGAGGCAAGTAGTTGCAATTAACCGGCATATCGTATGAAATCGGCAACGCGTTCGCCGATCATCATGGTGGTGGCATTGGTGTTGGCGCGCACGCAATCGGGCATAATCGACGCATCGACCACACGTAAGCCGTTGACACCATACACCTTGCCCGTTTGATCCACCACGGCCATTGCATCGGTGGCTGGGCCCATTTTGCAGGTGCCCGAACTGTGATGGCCCGTGTTCGCCGCCCATAAGAGCCATTGATCGAGTGCTGCATCGGAAAGCAAATTCGCGGCTGTGGGTTGGCTACGCATTTGGAGCAGATGGGCAAAAGCTCCCCCTTCGATCAATCTCAGGCATAAGCGCACGCCATCGCGTAGGCGTTGGCGGTCGTAGGCTTCGGCCAGGTAGCGATAATTGACCGTGGGCTGGACATTTGGATCGCGCGACGCCAAACGCAACTCACCTGCGCCAAAGGCTAGATTGACGGTAGGACGCACCAATAGGGTATGCGTGTTGGGGATGGCGCCGATGTAGACAATTATGTCGTTGGGCAACGACGAGCCAGGCGCCGTGTAGCGCAAACCGACCTGGTGCCAATGCGTTTGTTCATTGATCACATAATCCGACTGAAGCGGCCAAAGCAGGTTGACCGCTGGATGGTCACGCAAATTTTGGCCAACGCCCGGTGCATCGTACAGGATCGGGATGTCCAGCGCCCGTAATTGCTCGGCTGGCCCAATGCCGGAAAGCATCAGCAATTGTGGGGAGCCAATCGCACCGGCGCTGACGATAATTTCATCCCCTTCAAAGCGTAACGGTTGCCCTTCATTTTCCACGAGGACGCCAGTCGCCCGTTGGCCGGTGAAAAGAATCTGTTGCGCCAGACAATTGGCTTTGATCGTCAAGTTGGGGCGGGCGCGGGCGGGATTTAGGTAGCCAAGCAAGGTGCTGGAGCGAATGCGCTGGTGATTGTTGAGCGGAAACGGCCCCACGCCGGTGGCGCCAGGCTGATTATGGTCGGGGCAATCGGGAAAACCGGCATCACGGCAGGCCTGGTAAAAGGCGCTCTGATCCGGTCGCCACTCCGCTGCTGGATGGCGACCCACCTTAATCGGCCCGTCAACGCCATGCCACGCGCTCGGGAAATCCAGATCGTTTTCCAGCTTGCAAAAATAGGGCAAAACTTGCGAAAATGCCCATTGATCGTTGCCCTGCGCCGCCCAGGCGTCAAAATCTTCGGGCACGCCGCGCAGAAAAACTTGGGCATTCATCGTCGTCGAGCCGCCGATCACTCTCCCGCGCGGTAACGGCATGGGCGGTGCGCTGGGCGTGGCCTCGGCGACATAATGCCAATCATGGCTGGTGGTCCAAATGCCAGCGGGCGTGCCGTAACCGTATTTTAAATCATCGGGCAGCGTTTCAAATACGGGATAATCTGGCCCTGCTTCCAACAAAAGCACCGAGCGCGCCGGATCTTCAGTCAGGCGTGCTGCCAAAATCGCTCCCGCCGCCCCTGATCCGATGATGATCACGTCATATTTTGTGGTAGTTTGCATGTTGCTGATCCTGCTGCTGTACACTTGAAAGAATATGATGAGGAATGAAAAGTGATGAGTGATGAGTGATAAGGCGCAATCAAAGAATAAAGTATCCAGTAGGTGCGTGCTTTTAGCCGCAC
>JBBREZ010000364.1:0-7146 GCA_038225095.1 Caldilineales bacterium | reverse complement strand
GGCGCTGTGTCTCATCGATCAACCGTTGAGTCTCCTGTTTGCGCGTGTAAAGTAGTAGCACCAAGGCTAATATTGACGTAAGAAAATAATGGCAACCAGGTGTATACGCAAGTTAAAAAATAAATAGGTGCGCAACACGTTAATCCACCTGTTTAGCGAACACTTTTCTAATATTTTTGCTAGACGAGTAAAAAAGCGCTAGGATATCTATGATCAAAAAGTAGCTACCCTTATGTATATCACAAACTTAGTTCATTGACAAGCAATTTGCTTTTTGCAGCTTTTAACCCTTGCTCTGGACGTTAAATTTAATGCCAATCCATCCAAAAGGTACCGCAAGACGCAAAGCGGCCCGTTATCGAACGACCTATCTATACGCAACTTTGAAACAAAGGTTTCTGGCGCATTCGATGCACTATATTCATTTATTGTTGATTGAAATTTATCGGGTATTGAGATAATAATGCCAGAGCAGCCGCGCCGCTACAGCGCGCCAGGGTTGCCAGGGCTCGGCAAGCACTTCCATGAGGTCTGGCCGCGGGCGCATTGGCAACTGTTTGATCTCTTGGATCGCCACCACGAGTCCCAAATCTCCGACCGGCCAGATATTGGGGCGGCGCAATGCCATGAGCAGATAGACATCGGCGCTCCAGACGCCAATGCCTTTCAGTTGGACCAAAGCAGCCCGCACGGTTGCATCATCCAAGTGGGTCATGGCCGCCAGATCGAGTTCACCATTGACCAGCGCCAGGGCCAGATAACGCCCATAGGCCGTTTTCTGACGACTAAAACCCACCGTGCGCAGCGTAACATCGTCCAAGGCCAGGAAAGTCTCTGGTGTAAGCGGCGCCGCCATGATGCGTAAACGCTCGAAGGTTGCGCGCGCCGATGCGAGCGAAACCTGTTGTTCGAGGATAATATGGAGCAGGGTCGGAAAGCCAGGTTCGCGTGCCCACAGCGGGGGTGGCCCAAAGGTAGCCAAAATGTGCGCTAAATCTGGATCGCGCGCCGCCAATGCATAGGTGGCCTCCACCAGGGTTTCATTGGTTAAACTGAGTGGTATACCTAGCATGGGTAATTGTGATGAGGAGTAATGGTTGACGGCCCCAGCTAGCTGAGGCAACAGGTCATCAATGAACGAAAGGAAGGCCGCCACGCTTTAGCAATGGCAATGTTTCAGCCAAGTTATAGTCGAACCTGTAAAAGCGCAGCTTGTTCTTCCATTTCACTCCAGGCCAGCAAGAAATCATCAGGCTTAGCCGTGACCGGTCCATACGGTAGCGCCGGATTATGGTAAACAATCTGGTCTGCATCGATATGGACAACCAATACTGCGTGCTGACGGCTCAGATTGCTCCATCCAGGTAAACCAGCCGTCGTCGTCACGGCGGCGATGACCGCCATATCGGCAGCCCAAGCCGTGGCTAAAGATTCTACCCCTTGCCAACGCGTGATCTGCACCGTCACGCGCCAGTGCGACAGGCGGGCAATCCGGGAAAAAGGCGTTCCCACCCCAGCATCTGTGCCCAAAATACGCGCAATCTCAGCTTGGGACGCCTCAATGCCTAATTGGCTCAGGCTCATTTGCGCACAGGCGGGCAGGCAATAGCCTGGGTTGTTCTGCTGTAAATGGGTCACTAGCTTACGCACAGGCGGGTCTATAACTGGTATATGTTTAAAATTTTCTATCACTGTTTTTCACCATACTAAGTTACACCACGAAACGATTACACCACAAAGCATCTGTAAAAATATAAATGCCAACTACTTGAATGTCCATCATCTACAATCAGATCAAGCAAGCTTTACTGGTCTAATAGAGAGATCGTTTAAACATTGCATAATCCGTAGGGGCGCAGCTTGCTGCGCCCCTACCATGCGATTTTTATTTGGTTTGTCTTTACATAAACAATTATGCAGCGTTGATTCTATCATAAACAATCCGAAATTTGCTAGTGGTTGCTCGCCAGCTTATCGTTCAAACGCAAAACGACAGCACCACGTTCCTGAATTTTTATGACTGACTTTACGCACAATGGACAGACTTGCACCATCATAAACGTGGCAATTCTAGCGAAATCTGCTACAATCAGGCCATCTTGTGGCTATTGATGATTAAAGCGAGAATGTACAATTATTATTATAAAGCGTTTCACCTACAACAATTACACCTATCGCCCGCTCACCTGGCTTGCCAATCTCCTCTTGATTTTTGCAACAAGCGCACTGCTTGGCGGTTGCGGGTTCTTGTTCGGCTCGGCGGCTGAACCAACAGCCGCACCCGCCACCATGCATACGGTGCCCACGTTTACGCCGACGCCGTTGCTCGAAGCCCAATCAACATCAGCCGTAGCGCCTACGGCCGTACCCACACAAATTGTTGCCCAAGCCCAGGCAAGCTCGCCCACTGCCGCCAACGCGGCCGCAGCTGCAATCGTGATCGCGCCAACTGTCCCAGTCACCCAAACCACGGCCTTGACACCCACAGCCACTGGGCCGCTGCTCACAATAAAGGACGATGCCGTTAATCTGCGCAGTGGGCCGGCCACCAGCTTTGCTCTGATCGGCACAGCCGTAAAAGGGCAGACATTCCAGATCACAGCGAAGAATCCTCAGGGTGATTGGTGGCAAATCTGCTGTATCAACGAACAATCAGGCTGGATTTTTGGCGAACTGGCGCGTGTGGAAAATGCAGACAAAGTGGCTGTAGCGGCAGAGATCCCAACGCCGCCAGCCCAGTCCACCGCCACCCCAGTGCCAGTGGCAACCGCAGAAGCAGTGGCCGCTGTTCCACCAACCGCAGCGGCGCAGCCCACAAGTGCACCAGCGGATTCAACGGCGGGGGTCTTTAACGACGATGCAGCCTATAAAATTATCCACTTTCACGTGTTGGGGCTCAATGAAAACAACGGTGGCACTCGCGACAGTCGGGCGCAACATCTGATCTTTGTGACCGTGTTGGACGCCAGTGGCAACGGCGTGGACGGTGCCGTCGTGAAAAATCTGGTGGGCGATCACAAGGACATTATCACCGGCGGCAAAGGGCCAGGCAAAGCCGAAATCACGATGTATTACGATCCGCTCAAACTGACCGTCGCCTCGGACCCATCTGGCCCCGCCACCAGTCAGGTTTCTAACCAAATGGGGCTGGCCTTTCCCCATATACCCGACATTGTTGGGCAACTCGGCGGCACAGATTATGAGTACGCTGTCTGTCCAACGCTAGAAATCAATTGCACATTGCCAATTCACGCCGTGCACTATTCGTACGAGATCACGTTTCAGAAGGTGAAGTAGTTAGGCTACTTCCATTGGGCGAGCATGCATGATTTCCATTGCGCCAATCGGACGCAACTGTGATGATTCTACGGTTACCACCGCAAAGTAATCGTCAAGAAATAACTTGTAGATTTGTATGTTAGCATAAAGCCTCAAAGGAGGCGAGAAAATGGAGAACAAAGATTCATCCATGTAAATGTGCTGAAGGCCAGGAACGGAAATCACCAGGAATCATGCCCAATTATCATCTGCTGAATGTATTCATGCGTCGATTGGACGAACAAGGGCGCCGCTGGAATTATATCATCAGCCCACAACAATGATTGTGCACTTAATTTCTATAAGTTGTTTTTGGACGCTGACTAAGTTTGATCGCGACCCACAAAATTACCGCCAGCATTGATATCACCAGCCACGTAAGCGCCACCAGCCGTGTTAATTTGCGTCACTTTGTCAATCAAAACAGTCATACTTTGACTAATTTCTGCCCAGTTAGAATCGGTCATTTCTAGAAAGCCCTCTGCTTCAGACAAACCTAAAATTTGGTTTTGTAAATCCCTTAGGCGCAATCAAAGAATAAAGTATCCAGTAGGTGCGTGCTTTTAGCCGCACAATTTGGGTATACGCAGAACGTGCGGCTAAAAGCACGCACCTACGCATGATTTTGTTCGGCAAACACTGGATACTTATTTCATTGTAAATCCCTTAGTACTTGGAGCACTTCATGAATTGCCTTTCGTTTCTGATTAGCAAGCTGGCTGATCGTCCTAGGTTCTTTTGACATTTGTTACCAGCACGAATAAATTCGGCTACTAACAAGCACAAGTCGCCTCAGCGACTAGGCCTTTAGTGCCTGCGGGCACTTGTTCTTGTCAGTTGCGGGTTTTAATCCTGCTGCTGCTGCTGCAAAAATGAAATGTCAAAAGAACCTAATATCTTCCTCTGTCTGCAATGACGCCAAAAGCTGACTAATTTCTGAAACAGAATCTCGAACAAGGAAAATAATCCGTCCTTCATACTCATTGATAAGATTAAAGACTTGCTGCCAAGTTTGATGCTGCGCAAGTTTAGCAACGATGGGAGCGATCTGTTGCTCGTAAAGTCGCGTAAAATGATGCAGCCTACTACAAATTTCCTCCGTATCTCTATACCAACTGCGCGAAAAAATGAGTTCTAAGTCACGTTCGATATCCGCTACCGCCTCGGTGCCCAAATCACTGGGCTTGAGTAATTTGATCTCGGTCAATGTCAAATAAACGTTTTGAAATGCTTGATCAACCACTTGAACCATTTTAACAATGAACTTCAACAGTTGGCGAAGCTCTTTGCCTGGCACATTGCGATCCGATGTTGCGGCTTCCGTCATCATCAAAATTTGTTGAGCCAATTTTGTAAGTTCAATTTCACTTTGCTCATATCTGACGCAGCCAAGAGGCAATCGAACACTGGTGTGTGCCAATCAGGGGATCAACGCCTAACAACAAGCGAGTAGAAAAGGCGTCGCTGCCTCTACGGCTGCAATACCCTCCGCTGCAATGCCCTCTGCTGCTCTTGCTGCTTACGCCACCCGTACGGGGTCATGCCCCGCGGCTTGTACACCGCCAGCCCCGTGGCCACGAGCAATGCCAGCAGGGCGGCACCGGCGGCGACCACCATTTGGATCTGCAGCCTAAGATCGGTACTGGACAATGTCCCCTCTGCCGCTACGCGCGACAGGTGGCTAATTGGCTGCATATGCACCAGCAAGATGATGGTGGAAAGGATGGTGATTAGGAGTTTCACCAGGATCCAATAGTGCCGGAACAAGCCCCACGGGGTGCCCAGTGACAGAACAGGCCCAGTGAGCAGTGGGGCGAAGCTCAACGGGACGATGACGAAGCGGGCGGTCAACGCCATCGCGAGATAGACGGCCCGCACCAGTTGCGCATCCTGGCTGGTCAGGCCGGCGACGGCGAGCGCCAGGAAGCCAGCGACCGCGCCGAGCCAGCCGACCGCGAACGTGACATGCGCGGTGAGCACGAACTTGCGGAGGCGGGGTGTCATGGTCATGGCAGTTGCATACCGTGGCCCATGGGACCACCAAAGCTATTGCCGGTGAGATGCAGGATGATCACCAGCAGGATCAGGCCGAGGGCGATGATCCCAAACACTTTCACCCAGCGTGGTGTGCTGGGGGGCGATCCGCGGTCGAGCCTCACGCGGGTGTCGTCGGTATCGCGGTTGGTGTCAGTCATGTGCGTATCCTCTGTGATTTCACGGTGTTCTCTTTGCTTGCGCTCAGTCATACCCATTTCTCCCTTTCAAACCTACCCATTGCGTCTGGGGAGCAGATAGCTTCGCCTCGCTCCCCCAGTGCAGGAATACAGTGCCGGAACATGGTGCTCGTCTCTTTGGACAATGTCTACAGCTGTAGACTATCTTTACAACTGTCACGCTTGCCACTATAGTATAGAAAAATAGCCAGTGTCAAGACACAAAACAGAGCATACTGTAGTTTAATCGACAGACAAGGAGCAGGTGTAGATGAAGTCTTCAAACGATTTGCTTGATATGCGGGTGCGTCGCACCGACAAATTCCTCTGGGATGCGCTCATGGCGCTGATGACCGAACGTGACTTCGAATCGATTACCGTGACCGACATTTGCACGCGCGCCATGGTGCATCGCACGACGTTTTATAAGCACTATGAAGATAAACATGGGCTGCTGGTGCAGGGGATTCAGGATGAGCTAAAGGCGCTCTTTGCCGCGGTAGACGAGGCGGTGAATACACCTGTCCAGCGGGCAGGTGAGACGGATACCCGAGCGTGGCTGATCGCTGTCTTTGCGCATGTGCTCAAGCAGCAAGAGTTTTACCGCTTGATGCTCACGGGCGATGGCTTCAATAAATTCAGTACGCTGCTGCGCAAGGCTCTGGCGGAGCACATCGAACAGCGCCTCCCCCACGAAGGCAAGCAGACGGCGCTGCCGATGGCGCTCCATGCCCAGTTGCACGCCGCCGCGATGGTCAGCATGCTCGCCTGGTGGCTGGAACATGACTGCCCCTATCCGCCCGCCGAAATGATCAAGCACATTAATGAGCATATTGATTTGATTTAGGAGGCTGAGAAAATCGGACGTATGGTGATTTGAGCAAGATGCTTGGGAAGAACGATTGCGTCTCGCAAACCAGCGTTTTTGCAACTTTTTGCCTTTCTACACGAGAAGTATATCTTGAAAGGTTTGATCAACCACTTGCACCATTTTAACAATGAATTTCAACAATTGACGAAGCTCTTTGCCTGCTACATTGCGATCCGATGTGGCAGATTCCGTCATCATCAAAATTTGTTGAGCCAATTTTGTGAGTTCAACTTCACTTTGCTCACGCATATGATGCTCCTCGTTTATAACCAGCTCACCTAATCGACATCCAGTATACATTCGGCGGCTGTTGTCTAAGGCGGAATTGCTCGTGAGTTGGTTGACTACAAAACAACTACCAAATGGTGATCACAATTGACGCCTGAAGCTTGCGATCTCAACTGATGAGCGGTACGCCAAGTTGCAATGCCGTGGCGGCAATAATCCGATCTGGGAAATCTGGCACTTGATTTCGCTCAATACGTTGCATGAAACGCGCAATTACAGAATCAAACGGGGTTTCTAGCAGCGTTGCCTTTGGTTGTTCTAATGCGGTTACAACACGTTCAAAAGCAGTCGAGGGAATGCGGCCTTTCTCGATGAGATAGACATCTCGGCAAAGGTAATCGAGGAAATGGCAATTTGATCACCAGCCTTATCAATCGCATCTATAAGGGCGGTAGCCGTGGCAGAGAGCCGTGCATCATTGTACAAATACCATAGGACAGCATGGGTATCAGCGAC
>JBBREZ010000363.1:0-7169 GCA_038225095.1 Caldilineales bacterium | reverse complement strand
TTCGGGCCAGCGGGCGTGGATCTCGGCTGCCGTCATAATTTCATAGGGCGCGCCATGCCGGTCATAAAGGGGAAAGAGTTTTTCGCGTTCCGGCCACGCGGGCGGATCAAAGAGGTTCAGACAACCCACGGCTTGAAAACGGTAGCCGGGGAGTTCCTCGGACAATTCACGATAGCGTTGCAAACTCAGCTTGCGCGCCAACACGCCGGTATCGCTCCACAACAGACCGGTGATAATGCCGGCGGCGCGGCTGCTGGAGCCGTCACCAATCGGGCCTTTTTCCAGAATAATAATCTTGCCGAAATGCTTGCGCGCCAGATGATAGGCCGTGCTCAGCCCGATCACGCCGCCGCCGATGATGATCACTGCTGTTGTGTGCATAGATGTAGTTCCGTAAATAATCTATAAGTCCCTGTCGGGTTTGATCACTAAAACGCGCAGATTTTGTTGTTTCTGTTCATAGAAGATCAGATGCTGCTCAGTTTCCCAACGATAGAGACCAAATTCGATTTCTTCACCTGGCAATCGATCCCTTGTCCGCAACGCCATGAGGGCGCGCAAGACAGGCTCAGTATAGGGCCACGAATCCATCAGGTAACTGCTTGCTTCCAGACTACATTCAACTTCTCTCCTATAATCCCAGCTTTTTTTCGATCTGGGTTAGATTGATCACTTTCGTTGGATCGGCGTCCATTTCTGCACTGATTCGCTTGGCCTCCAATTGCAATTCTAGATCGCGCACCCGTTTTTTCAATGTTTGCAATTCTTGCGCCGTATGATCCCACTGTTCCGGGGTCACCATGACAATTAAAGGCTTACTGTGCTGTAGTAACAAAACCGGACGATCTTTCACTTTTGATAAGACAGCTTCTTGATTGTTTTTGAGTGTAGATATCGTTTCAATCTGGGGCAACAGTTCCATCGTCATATTCTCCTAAGATTGGTAATCTATTGGCGATTTATTGTCAATAGATTGCCAATCTTAGCATACTGTCGTCAGAAACGTTAATCTATTCTCATTTTTTAGCTTCTTTGCCAGCGGCTAGGATTGATGCCGGGTGCATCCTGCGGCATATTGGCTGGTTTGTTGCCGCCGCCAAAGTCCCATTGCCGCGTGTTGCGGTCGGCAAAGAAAGGGCGTACGGCGGCGGGCAATTGGGCCAGATCAGCCGGGTCCCAGGCTTCTACCTGCTGCACGGTCGGCCCTACCCACGCTGGTCGATAGGCGATAGCGAGCAGTTCGCGCGGATTATTACCCACATTCGGGAAATTGCCATGAAAGACTTTATGGTTGAGCCGTACCGCCGAGCCAGCCTTGGCCGTGACCATCACTTCCTCTGGATGCGCGGCATAGCGCTTGTAGGGATTGGCGTCGGTATGAAAAGAAAGATGTGAACACGGCACGACGCGAAATGGAGCAACTTCCGGGGTCAAATCATCCAGATAGTAGGGCACGTGCACGAGCCACGGACAACTGCCTTCGTAGCCAAAAATCTGCGACCCATAAGGCTGACCGTCGGTATGCAGACTGATGCCGGGATGCCCTGGTTCGGAGCGGGCATACGCGTATGACATGAAAATAATGGCTCAACCGGATCTCAAGGGGTCGGTGCCACCTTCCCGGAAGGTTTCTTTGTCAACCCCTGAATGCCCGAAGAGCCCAAATAATCTCATCGCCGAAGAGTTCGCGCAAAAAGACAATGGTGGGCGGATGGGCGATCAGATCGGTCAGCGCGCCGCCAGCAAATTGGATCTTGGGCTTCACCTGTTGATACACGCTGTAATCAACGGCAAAGGTATTTAATCGCGCGGTCTCGGCCTTGAGTTGTGTAATGTGCTCGCTGGTGAGCAGATCGGGCAGGACGGCATAACCTTTTACCTCAATCTGATAAATGCGTTCGCCTGGCGTTACCTTTGCCCAATCGCGACTGTCAATGCGTACGCTATTCTGAACGGCGTCCATCACTCCTCCTTTTTAATCGATTTAACGGACCAACCGTCGAAACGGTTCTTTCTTCAGCTCGGCGATTAACAGGCTATCCAGTGTATCATTGTCAAGCCCAGCCTTGATCACACTGAGCGCGCCGTAGGCGGCGTCGGCGGTTTGTTGAATGTCTTGCTCGGTGTGGGCCAGCGTTGCTTTAAAGGACATATAGGTGTGGACGCCACGCCGCGCCATTTCTTGGATAAAAAGCGTAGAAATTTTGCGCGGATTCACACCGTTTGGCGCTTCCAGCGTGACGGACGGATTAGAATGGAGGCCTATGCACGCACCCGTAAGCCCCGCCGCAGCAATCGCCTGGTTGAGGGCCGCGCGCAATTTTTCGCCGATTTCACGGAAGCGCGTTTCCGACTCGCGCCGCTTGAGTTCGCGAATGGTCGTCAGCGACGCTACCAGCCCAATATTTTCGCTCCAATAGGAACTAGAAATAAACATGTTCTTCGCGGCGTCCATCACCGCGCGTGAGCCGACCACTGCGCCCATCGGATAGCCATTCGACATTGCCTTGGCGACGACCGTCATATCTGGTGTGACCCCCACGATTTTTTGGATGCCACCAATCGATTGCCGCCACCCACACGAGACCTCGTCGAAGATCAAGACGGCATCATGTTTCTTTGCCAGGGCCTTGACCCCTCCCAAATAACCCTCTGGCGGCAATTCGGAACGAGCGGGCTCCATCATAATCGCCGCCACTTCGCCCTGATGTTCGTCAAGCAACGCCGCTAGCATCGCCAAGTCGCCATAACGGAAAGGGAGCACTGTATGCGCCAACGCCTTGGGCACGCCGATTGGCTCGATGCCTGCAAAGGGGTATTCGCCGCTTTCGGGGTCAACGCCGAAGTTGGCGGCTTGATACCAATCATGCCAACCGTGGTAGCCGCAAAAGAGGATGAGATCGCGACTGGTCGCGCCACGGGCAATGCGTGCCGCCACGGCACACGCTTCCCCGCCGCCTTTGGTATAACGCACCATCTCGGCGCTGGGCAGCGTGTTGCATAATTCCTCGGCCAATTCGATTTCGAGCGGGCTGTTCAACGTGTAAATGCTGCCCCGGTCGATCTGCTCTTTGACGGCACTGTCCACCACGTCATCGGCGTGGCCCAAAATCACCGCGCCGACGGCATTGACCCAGTCGATATACTCGTTTTCATCGACATCGATAAAGCGGGAACCTTTGGCGCGCTGGGCATAAACCGGGTTGACGCCATTGGCAAACTGGTCGGCGCGACGACTGATCAGTTGCGTCCAACCGGGGATTAGTTCACCAGCGCGCTGGTATAATTCAAGGGAACGAGAAACATCGGGATACCTGGGCATAGATCTACCTCTATTAAAGATTATTTGGAATAACGGAGTATATGAGCTAGGTAGACAGGTTGTGTATCCCTGTCTACCTGTCTCCTGCTTTCCCCTGTGGTTATTTGTTCCGAATAATGTCTATTGCATAAACAGGGATGGAAAAGAACACTGATTTTTATTCAGATCACATGATGACGCTGCTTGGCGCAGCAGTTGCGCCAAGCAGCGTCGGCTTTCCTGGATGCCGCACTCCGGTTAATAGCAACCGGCGACGCGCGCCCGCAGTTGCACAATCGGCAACACCACATCGAGCGTCGGTGTTGGCACGCCCACCAAACGGCCCATTTCTTGCACGGCCGTCACCAGCGCGTCAATTTCCAGGGGGCGATTGCGTTCAAGGTCTTGCAGCATAGACGTTTTATGCGCACCGATCGCCGCTGCGCCGGCAATGCGTTTGTCCACATCCATACCAAAGCGCACCCCCAGCTTTTCACCAATCGCCTGTGCTTCCAGCATCATAGCATGCGCTACAGATCGCGTGCCAGGATCAGTCGCAAGCACATCCAAGGTGGCGTGGGTCAGCGCGCTGAGCGGATTAAAACACAAATTGCCCCATAACTTGATCCAGATTTCGTTGCGAATATGCGTGCGCACCGGTGCCTTAAAACCGGCTGCATTCAGTGCTGCGCTCAATGGTTGAATACGCGCCGTTTTCTCGCCGCTCGGTTCGCCCAGGGTAAATTGGTTGCCGTCAATATGCTGGATCACGCCCGGCTCCACCACTTCGCAGGCCGGATAAACTACGCAACCAATCGCGCGTTCGGGGCCGATCTTCATCCATTGGCGGCCACCGGGATCGACGCTGGCCAACTGGTGATTCAGCCACGGTCCTTCTACGCCGTAAAAATACCACCAGGGCACGCCATTCGTGGCGGTCACGACGGCGGTTTCTGGGCCCAACAGCGGTTGCAGCGCATCGACAACGCTGGGGACAGAATGCGCTTTCAAGGCGATGAGCACATAATCCTGCGGCCCGGCTTCGGCGGGATTGCTGGTGCAGCGCGGATGCGCGATGCGTTCCTCGCCGTCGATCAGTAATTTCAAGCCATGCTGTTGCATGGCGGCCAGGTGTGGCCCGCGCGCGATCAACGTCACATTGACGCCGCTTAAGGCCAGTTGCACACCGAGATAGCCGCCAATCGCCCCCGCGCCATAAATGCAAACGCGCATTACCCAACCCCCAACTTCTCGGCCAGACCAATCCGTTGCAACTTGCCCGTCGCGCCTTTGGGAATTTCTTCTAAGAAAAGGATTTTGCGCGGCACCTTGAAATCGGCCAGGCGCGTGGCGGCGAAATCACGCAGTTCACGCTCGGTCACGGTGGCATTGTCGCGCAACACGACCGCCGCGGCGACCTCTTCGCCCAGTTTAGCGTGCGGCATGGCAAAGGTGACGACTTGGCGTACAGCCGGGTGTTCCATCAACACGTCATCCACCTCACGCGGCGAGATCTTTTCGCCACCCCGGTTAATGATCTCCTTGAGTCGTCCGCTAATCGTCAGATAGCCCTCTGCATCCATGCTGCCTTGATCGCCTGTGCGGAACCAGCCGTTGGTAAAATTTTCGGCGTTCGCTTTGGGATTATTTTCGTAACCGGGCGTGACGTTGATGCCACGGATCACAATTTCGCCGATCGCGCCTGCGGGCAAAAGCGCGCCCTCCTGATCCATGATGGCGATTTCGGGGCCGGCGGCGACGCCGACGCTACCCGGTTTGCGCGAGCGCGGCGGCAGGGGATTGCTCGCCATCTGATGCGCCGCTTCGGTCATACCATAAGCTTCGATCACTGGCGCGTTAAACGTTTTCTCCAATTCTTCCATCACCGGCGTGGGCAGGGAAGAGGACGACGAACGAATAAAGCGCAGCTTGGCATTGGCAACGATATCGCGATTGCGTCCGGCGCGGGTGAGAATGGCTTGGTGCATGGTCGGCACGGCGGTGTACCAGGTTGGTTGAGCTTCGGCCAGCCAGGCGAAAAATTGCAGTGCATCAAAGCCGGGCGTGCAACAAACACTGGCACCCACGCGCAAAGAGGAAAGCACCGCCGCAATCAGGCCGTGAATGTGGAACAACGGCATAATGTTCAGACAGTGATCATCCGGTGTCAATGCTAAATTTGCGCTGACATTGCGTGCCGAAGCGCAGACATTCCGCTGCGTCAGCGGTACAATCTTGGGGCGTGAGGTCGTGCCGGAGGTATGGAGCACCAAGGCGATGTCATCCGGTGCGGCCCAACCGCCATGCACCGCCGGTTGACTGGCTGGTGCGTCGGGCGCTGGTTGGATGCTGAATAGACCCGCGGGGGCGGCGGCTGTCACCGTAATTTCGAGCACTGGGATCTTGAGTTCGGCTGCCACTGCTAGCGCCGGCGAATGGCTGCCCTGTTCGACCACCAGCGCCTTTGCACCCAAATCATTCAGATAGAACTCGAATTCCGCTTTTCGATACCCAGGATTCAGAGGCGCGGTGGTGGCGCCGGCGGCAATCGCCACAAAGGCCGTCGCCATTTCTGGGCCATTGGGCAGAACAATCGCCACGCGGTCATTGCGCCCGATGCCCAGTTGATTGAGCGTGGCAACGGTGCGCTGGGCGTGGTCGCGCAAACCTTGATAGGTCAACGGCGGGCGGCCGGGTGCGCCAATTGCCACAGCGTCATCACGGCCAAGCGCCAGCAGTTCTATTATAGTTGAAATTTCAGACATGTTTCCTTCGCTCCTATCTAAAATGGTCTGCTTTCTACAGCGTTTTTTCGTATCATACATCCAATCGCCCGGTTACACCAGCAGCAGGAATAAATTCCGCGCCTGACAGAAGGAAGTCGGGAGCCCCCAGGGCGCAGACACTAAATTCTCAGTCGCTGCGGAATTTATTCCTGTCCTGCTTTGACATTCATTTTGTAACCCAGTATCCTTGAACTTCAGCACTTTATTCACAAGGATATCGTATGAAAATTGGCTGTTGTTATCCGATTGAGCAGGCTGCCGTGGCTAAAGCAGTAGGATTCGACTATCTGGAATGCCCGCTGGCTTCGCTGCGCGCCGAAGAAGATGACGCTGCGTTTGCGCCAGTTTTGGACCAGTATCGAGCTGCCGCTTTACCTGTATGGGCTTTTAACTATAATTATCGAATGTGCCTCAGACACGACGACAGCAACCTCTTTCAGATTTAAGGCCATGGTAGGGTGGGATGGAAAGAACAAAAAGAATGGGACGAAGATTTCCCTATTAACCGATATTTCCGGACTTCCCGCTGATGTCATATTTGGAAGTGGGGAAATTCATGATGGCGATTTCCTTCCTCTCCATCTGGTAAACACGACGGGAAGGCGTAAAAAGGTACTCAATTTAGATAAGGGATATACCAGCATTAATTTACGAAGAGAATTAGAGCGATCAGGGACACTGGTTAATATGGAAACCAAGCGAGGAGACTACATTCACAAGAAAGGGCCTCACTTCAGCTTCAACCCTGATAAATACTTGGTGAGATTTCTTGTTGAACGCACCAATGCGTAGCTCAAAGGATTTAGACATGTCAGGATGCGCCGAGATCGGCATGCTGCGATGTTTAAAGCTTTTGTTTATATGGCGCTTATCATTATCCTATTGCGCCAATAGGAGTTTTGAAATGGGCTTATGGGTTTGCCGCTGCGCAGCAGGTCAATCTCGACCAAGTTGGTTATGCTGGCCAGGACGCGTAGTCGTTTACGTTCGTACCGTTTGCGATCTTCCAGTTTATTGCTTGGCGACAAAATTTCGACCATGGTAATCACTTCGCCGCTCTCGACATCGCGCACTTCCAAGTA
>JBBREZ010000362.1:0-7184 GCA_038225095.1 Caldilineales bacterium | reverse complement strand
TTGAGCATTCTGAACAGTGACCATCTGCCCGAGGCGGACGAAAGCAGTCCATTGAGCGATTTTTATCATTTCGACGGCGGCGCGAGTGTGGAGACGGGGCCGGATCATGCTTGATTTGCTGGTGATTGGCGCGGGACTCGCCGGGTTGAGCGCCGCCATTGTCGCGGCCAAAGCAGGCTTGCAAGTGCGTGTGATTGCCAAAGGTCAGGGTGTAACCCACTGGCATGCCGGTACGCTGGATGTGTTGGGTTATCTACCCGGCACTGACGCGCCCGTCCAAACGCCGCTGGCAACGAGTCAGGTGCTGCCATTTGAACATCCCTATCGAGTGCTTGGCGAGACGCGTTTGAGTGAGGCGATAGCAACCTTTCGAGGCTGGCTTACGGAGAGCAAGCTCGACTATGCCACTTCAACACTGCCCGACCAAAATCTCTGGCTGCCTTCAGCAGTTGGTGCGGCCAGACCGGCCTTTTTGGCACCGCAAGCACAGTTGGCCGGCGATTTAAGTCGCCCTGAACCTATGTTGATTGTCGGTTTCCGCGGGCTGCGCGATTTCTACCCGAAGTGGATTGCCGAGAATTTAACCAAGCAAGGTCACCCGGCGCGCGCCGATTTTCTGCCGCTCGCTGTGCTCACTAATCTGCGTGACCGCAATAATGTCCAACTGGCGGAAGCGTTAGAAGCATCCGAAGCTTGTGTACAGCTCGCCACCGTCTTAAAAAAACTCTGTCAACCGGGCGAACGCATTGGTCTGCCAGCCATCTTGGGCATGAACGAACATCTTGCGGTCTGGAACGAATTACAAACGCAAACCAACGCACCGATCTTCGAGATTCCTACCTTGCCGCCCAGTGTGCCCGGCGTCCGCTTATATCGGACGTTACACCAACAGTTGATGGCAGCGGGTGGCCGCGTCGAGATGAACATGGAAGCGACAGCTTTTCATGCAGACGGCCAGCAACTTCAGTGGGTGGAGACAGCTACCAGTGCGCGGCCGCTCAAACATTATGCCAAGCACTTTCTGTTGGCAACTGGCGGCGTCTTGGGCGGTGGTTTTAATAGCGATCATACGGGACATTTCTGGGAGACGGTTTTTAATTTGCCCCTGACTGTACCGCAAGATCGCAGTCAGTGGTTTCGCCATCAGTTTCTCCATCCACAAGGCCAGCCGGTTTTCTCGGGTGGCGTGGCTGTCAATGAGCAGTTTCAGCCGCTAGATCCAAATGGCGCAGTCGTGTATAATAATCTCTGGGCAGCCGGCGGTCTCCTTGCCCACGCTGATCCAATCCGTGAACGTAGTCTAGAAGGTATTGCCATCGCAACTGGCATCGCTGCGGCACAGGGTAGCATGACGTAGACAAATTTCAGATAAAAGATATATGACAGACTCCCCCAACCCCACAAATACCGGTGACAACGACAGTATATCTGCCACGATCGGCCCAGGCGCAACGAACGTTGTTGTCGGCAAACAGATTACCCAAAATATCGGCCTCAACGCAGAAGATGTCGCGAAAATTGTTGAGCAGGTGCAACAAGGCAGACGGCCAGCACAGCAAGCTGTCTCTATAACGGCGTTGCTGGCAGAACGCGAACGCTTTGAACCAGAATTGGTCTTGATCGAAGCGGGTGCTTTTCTCATGGGTAGCCAACCAGCGCCGGATATTCCCGCAGCAGAAACGCAGCAACATCAAGTCACGCTGGCCGCATACGCGATTGGCAAGTATCCGGTTACTAACGAGCAATACGCCGAGTTTGTGCGCCAAACTGGTTACTCGGTTGCGCCGGCAAGCAGCTGGGCACTCGCCCCGATTGGTCAACAGCCGCCTGCCGGCAAAGAGCAGCAACCGGTTGTCGGTGTCAGTTGGGATGATGCGGTCGCCTATTGCGGCTGGTTGCACGAACGAACTGGCCGCGCCTATCGCCTGCCCAGCGAGGCGGAATGGGAAAAGGCAGCATGCCGTGATTATGGGTGCGCAGACATGATCGGCAACATCAAGCAATGGACAAGCACAGGTTGGGGCAGGAAACGCACCACACCCGATTTTGGCTATCCTTATCGGGCAGATGATGGCCGCGAACGACTCACTGCTGAACGTGGCCCCTATCGCGAGTATCGGGTTTGTCGCGGCGGTGCTGCGGCTAACAAACAGACAACAATCACTTGCACCAGCCGCACCTGCGCCCTGGCCGACAGTCACGATAAACAACGTGGCTTTCGCGTGGCATTGGTCATTTGAAAGGGGCAACCCCCATGCTCAAGAAAATTGGTATATTCAACCGTCCAAAAGAAAACGAAGGACAGTTGTGGGCAGACGCCCGGCAGTTGCTTGAAAGTGGCGCGATTACACCCTTTCTCAGCAATAAGCCAGCTTGGGATATCTTTCGTAACGAAGCCAACCCCGACGGTGAAGTCAACATCGCGGCTTCCTGGTCGAGCGATGACGCGGTCAAGTCGCCGTTGACCGAGCTCGACAACCGTAATCTGGCGCGCGTCACCCAATATTACAGCATTGCCAAAAATGATCGCCGCGAGGCCAAACGTTATTATCTGGATTCGCTCAAGTCTTATCTGCTCAGTCTAGCCGCCGACGACCCCACAGCCGATCATGACTTGATCGAAGACATGCTGCAAAAAGTTGCCCACGATGATACGCTTACCTTTTCGCGGTTGGCGTTTGAACTGGGCTACCCACGCTATATGGATATACAACGCCATGCGTTACGGCTGCTGGCTGAACTGCCCTTGCCCATTTATATTACCACCAGCCCACATGACTTTTTAGAAGTGGCGTTGACCCAGACAGGCAACAAGCAGCCGGTGAGCGAGATTTTTTACTGGGACGATACGCTCTATCACATTCCATCGATCTGGGAAAGTGAACCTGCTTATCAACCGACGGCACAGCGGCCACTGGTCTATCATCTCTATGGCAGCGACAAATATCCTGAATCGCTGGTGCTGACCGAAGATGACTATCTCGATTGTCTGGGACGCTTGACCATGTTGCGCTACCTGGTCAATTCGTCGAACAACAATTCGTCTAGCCAAAATTTGCTCAACCATAAAGGTGCGCTGCCCGCGCCGGTAAAGATTGCGATCGGTGGACGTTCGTTGCTGCTCTTGGGCTACAATATTACAGATTGGGATTTCCGTGTGCTCTTCCGCGGCTTGATCCAGGCCAATCGCGAGGCGCGCATCGGCAACAGCAACATTCCCAAAAGCATCAGCATTCAACTAACGCCGCAACTGGCTGCGGACAAGCATGAGCAGCAAAAACGGATTCAAGACTACCTCAAAACTTTCTTTGCCCAAGCCAAATTTGATATCTACTGGGGCGATTTGGACCAGTGCGTCTATGATCTGTGGATGAGCTATCGCGGTGGGTCATCGTAGGTCACATATTTTATGTGACAAGTTCGGTTATCCATTCAATGAAGGGTTACAGATAATTGTCACATAAAATATGTGACCTACAAAGGCTTGACACCACGCAGAGGCGAGCATGGACGACATATCAATCACTACGAATAACCCATACGTTGGCCCGCGCACCTTCGAAGAGGCGGATAAGGACCGTTTCTTTGGCCGCGTGCGGGAAGCGCGCGAACTGCTGGCGCTAGTGATTGGCGAACGGCTGACGCTTTTTTATGCCCAATCGGGCGCAGGCAAAAGCTCGTTGATCAACACACGGTTGATCCCTGCCCTGCGCGACGAAGGCTTTGACGTTTTGTCTGTTGGCCGCGTCAGCGGCGAGCTGCCCGCCGGCCTCGCCGCGGTCCAAAATCTCTTTGTCTTTAATTTGATCGCCCGCCTCAACGAGGCCCTGCCATCGGAGGAACACCAATCCGCGGCGACGCTGGCTGGGATGACGTTGACCGCCTTTCTCGGTGGGGACGACAACGCCGATGCCGCCACCACAGTTGAGACCGCGCCCACCGTGCTGATCATCGACCAGTTTGAGGAAATCCTCACCAGCCATCTCGACCAGTGGCCACTGCGCGCCAATTTTTTCCAGCAGTTGCGTGCGGCGCAGGAACAATTTCCCAATCTGTGGGTTGTGCTCGTCATGCGCGAGGACTACGTGGCCGGGCTGGTCCCCTACATCCCGCTCTTGCCCGACCGGCTGCACGCCCGTTTTTACATGCAGCGCATGACCTATGGCGCGGCGTTGGAAGCGATGACGCGGCCCGCCGCCGAGATCGGTCAACGCCCTTTTGCGCCCGGCGTGGCCGAAGAACTGGTAGACAATTTACGCCTGGTGCAAAATGTTTGGAGCAGTGCCGAGGGGATTGAACTGGTCAAGGGTGAATTTATCGAACCGGTGCAGTTGCAGGTGGTCTGTTTCCAGTTGTGGGAGAATTTGGAGAAGAGCGGGAGACAGGGAGACAAGGAAACAGGGAAACAAGGAGACAGGGAAACAGGGAAACAAAGGGAGCACGACGAACATTCCGCAATTTCCTACGCCTACATCACGCGTAGCGACCTCACCGCCCTGGCCGGCGAGCAGGCCTTGGCGCACTTTGTCAACCAGGCGCTGGCCGCGTATTATGAACAGGCGCTGCAGAAGGTGTTGGTTGCACCCCAGGTGCAGACGCCAGAGCGTAACGTGAGCGAGCGCGAGTTGCGCGACTGGTTCTCAACCAAATTGATTACCTCGGAAGAAACGCGCGGGCTAGTACACCAAGGCATCGAGGCGGAAGGGGCAGGCGACCTGCCCACGGCTGCGGTCAAGCTGCTGGAAAGTCAATTTCTGCTGCGCGCCGAAAGTCACGCCGGCAGCCTTTGGTACGAACTGGTGCATGACCGCTTTGTCCAGCCCATTCTCCAGGCCAATCGCGATTGGCTGCTAGCGCAGGGTAACCCGGTGATCGTTGCAGCCCGCCTCTGGTTAGAGAACAATCATGATCAGGCACGGTTGCTGCGCGGTGCACAACTGCTTGATGCTCAACGCTACGCCGCTGACCACCCGCGCGATTTGGGCGACATGGAACATAAGTTTCTGGAGGCCAGCGCCAGCCAGCAGGCAGCAGAGGAAGAGGCCACCCGTCGCCGTGAATTGGCCGCAGCACAAGCAAGCGCTACCCAATGGCGCCGGCTGGTTCTAGGCATCGCGGCACTAACGCTAGTGGCATTGATAGCAACTGGTGTCGCCATTATCAGCGCCAACACTGCTGCTAATCAATCTCGCATAGCAAGTGCCCTGTTAGTTGCAAATAACTCTTTGCTTCTCACAAATTCTAAGACTGACACATCGCTGTTGTTAGCAGTTGAAGCATATCGTCTCCATGACTCTTCTGAAACGCGCAGCCAATTGCTTTATGCTACAGAACGAAGCTACGCGCCAGAAATTGCAATCTTAAATGCACATACAGATAGGGTGTGGGGCGCAACTTTCAGTTCCAACGGTAAGATCATCGCTACGGCCAGCGCAGATGGGACGATACAACTTTGGGATGCTGCTACACGCAGACCAGTGCGGCGACTGGAAAGCTCAAAACCAGGATTGGGCCTTTACCGTGTTGCCATTAGTCCCAATAATAGGCTAATTGCAGCAGGGGCGGACCATGGTTACGTCTTCATATGGGATCTACAAACTGGTAAGCTTCTCAAAACGTTTCGCCCTCATTCAGATAATGTGCTTAACTTTGCCTTTAGTCCAAACGGGACCAAGCTAGCTACAGGCGGAGCAGATAACCGCGTAGTGGTTTCAGACGTTGAAACATGGCAACCTATTTTCATCAGTTCGCATGATAATTGGGTCTGGGATGTGGCTTTTAGCCCAGATGAGACAACCTTGGCCTCAGTAGGGCGTGATAAAACTGTGCGTCTCTGGGATCTCACCGATACCGCAGGTCTAACCTACACGGTTGCCATGACCGATCATGAAGCTGTTGTTACTAGCTTGGCTTTTTATCCTAGCCCCACAACAACAATCCTCGCTTCTGGCGATGCTGATGGTGGTGTGATCTTTTGGGATTTGACTCTCTGGCAAAAGAATCACCAAAAACCAACCCATAGCCAAGTGTGGAAACCCATACACATCACTTGGTGGGCAATGGACTTTAGCCCCAACGGCAAAATGCTGGCTCTAGCAAACAGTTCTGGCAGCTTGCAATACTGGACTGTCGATTTCTCACATGGCGTCGAGAGCGACGCTATTCTTAAGAAATTAAGCCTTGGATTAAACGGTCACACAGATGCAGCGGTTGACGTAAAATTCAGTCCTGATAATGCAACAGCAGTCGTGGCAAGTTGGGATGGCAAAGCAAGTTTATGGGCCGTCAATTCTGGCACTGCCTTGATAGGACAAGGTGAACCAGTGCAAAGTATAGCGACCAGCAAAGATGATAAAACCCTTTATGCATCAGGTACTAATAGTGTTGTTGCCTGGGACGTGGCATCACGCCGCCCTCGTTGGCAAAAGAAGATCCAACCACCACCCAATGTAAATCTAACTATGCTATCACCAGGTGGATTAAGGTTGGCGACTACTAATGGTTCTGGTAACATATATTTGTGGGACATCGAGACTGGTCAATCGCCTGGCATTACGTTGACTGCTCATCTTACCAAAGTTACAACCCTATCGTTCAGTCCAGATGGCAATCTTCTCGCTTCTGGAGATCTATCTGGTAATATCAAGCTTTGGAATGTTGAACGTCGTCAGCAGATTGGTAGCAAATCGTTTGCCCATCAAAAGGGACTTCAAACACTTGTCTTCAATCAAAATAGCAAACTCTTAGCTTCGGGTGGATGTGGTGACGAAATTGCGAACAGTAGTTCATCTGAATGTTATAATGGCGAAATTCAATTCTGGGATATCGCTACTGGAAAATTAGTAGGCCAACCAATAAAAACTGGAGCAAGTTATGTGAATGTACTTACCTTCTCACATGATAATCGAATGATAGCAAGCGGCAGCAAGAGTCAAGTTGTTGTATGGAATATTTCAACCCATCAAGCTCTATTCTCGCATAAAGAGCATGCTAAGGGAGTGCTTAGTCTTGCTTTTAGTCCTAACGATAGCTTTCTCGCGTCTGGTGGTCCATTTGGTACTTTAGATGATCACATAGGTACGATTATTCTATGGGATGTGAACCGCCGTGTACGCTTTGGTCGGTCATTTAACGAACATGATAGTGCTGTTACTTCTTTATTATTCAGCCGAGACGGCAGCATG
>JBBREZ010000361.1:0-7229 GCA_038225095.1 Caldilineales bacterium | reverse complement strand
GTCAGCAAATTGTTACAGCATCGTTTGCGGCTTCGTGCTACCATCCGCTTAGAACAAGCCATGCCATGCGCTAAGCATATTATAAGCGAGACCGTGAAGGATGCTATTTAATTCGCTGCCATTTGCGATTTTCTTTATTATAGTGACCACCGCTTACTTTGTGCTGCCTTATCGCTGGCGTTGGGGCCTTTTACTAATCGCCAGTTGCTATTTCTACATGGCCTTCGTGCCCATTTATATCTTAATTCTACTGTTTACGATCCTCGTCGATTATATAGCGGGGATCAAGATCGAGCAGGCTCAGGGCAAAAAGCGAAAATTGTTCTTGATTTTTAGCATCATTGCCAATGTCGGCGTCCTGGCTTTGTTTAAGTATTTCAATTTCATCAACGCTAATTTTGCCAATTTAGCCCATTTTTTGGACTGGAATTACCCGGTTCAGAATTTATCGATCCTCTTGCCGATTGGCCTCTCGTTTCATACCTTTCAATCGCTAAGCTATACCATCGAAGTTTATCGCGGACGCCAGAAGGCCGAAAGACAGCTCGGCATTTTTGCCCTGTATGTCATGTTCTATCCACAACTGGTCGCCGGCCCAATTGAGCGGCCCCAGCATATGCTCCACCAATTTCGCGAGCAGCATGACTTTGACTATACACGGGTGAAGAGTGGGCTGATCTTAATGGCCTGGGGGCTCTTTAAAAAAGTGGTGATCGCCGACCGTTTAGCGGTCTTTGTCAACACGATTTATGGAGACCCGACGCATTACAGCGGTTTTGCGCTTGTGCTGGCTACTTATTTCTTTGCCTATCAGATTTATTGCGATTTTTCCGGTTATTCGGACATTGCCGTGGGCGCGGCGCGCGTCATGGGCTTCCGGCTTATGGAAAACTTCCACCAACCTTATCTGGCCCAATCAATTGGCGAATTCTGGCGTCGCTGGCACATCTCCCTATCAACCTGGTTCCGCGATTATCTGTACATTCCGCTGGGCGGCAATCGTGTCAGCCAATGGCGTTGGTATCTCAACACGCTGATTGTCTTTACCGTGAGCGGATTGTGGCACGGGGCTAGTTGGACCTTTATCATCTGGGGTGCGCTCCACGGCTTTTATATGCTTATAGGTTCGTTGACCAAAGGCAAGTTGGCTCTAGACGCCCACAAATGGGGCCGGCTGGCCTTTATGGGCAATCTGTTCAGCACGCTGATCACGTTTCATCTGGTGGCCTTTGCCTGGATTTTTTTCCGCGCCGCAACGCTGCGCGATGCCTGGTATATTGTCACTCACTTGTTCACCAATTTCCATTTCCGCCTAAATTACGGGATTGGCTTCGGGGTTGTACCGGCGCTGATCGTCCTATTTTGTATCGCGTTTATGGAGGGTGCCGAGTGGGCGCAGCGCAACGGACGGATCAACTTTGCGATCCAACCAGCGTGGGCGCGCTGGTCGTTCTACTACGTGGTGATTGTTCTGATCGTGTTGTTCGGCGTGATGAAATCCAATGCTCAGTTCATTTATTTTCAGTTTTAATCGAAAAACCATTTAAAAGTCGCACGAATTCTCTCTGTAGCATCACATGATATTGGTGCAACTTTTAAGGATTTTTATATAAAGGATGTAGCATGAAGAAGCTGCTCACGAAAACCTTGCTCCTCGTTTGCCTGGTTTTCTTGACCTATCTGGTGCTATTTTTTCTACCGAACAAACCAACTTTGCTCTACGCCAGCATTCTGGACAAGCACCAGCTATTGCAGCGCGCCGGTTCACCCAAAATTGTCTTTGTCGGCGGCTCTAGTCTCGCGCTTGGTCTAGATAGCGCAATGATTCACGCCAAGACGGGTCTACCGGTGGTCAATATGGGTTTGAACGGTGGATTGGGTCTGCGTTACATGCTGGAAGAGATCAAGCCGGATATTGGCACTGGTGATCTGGTCGTTATCAGCCCGGAGTATGAACATTGGTATGGCTCGTTATTGGATGGGGATCTCAATTTATGGTGGATCATGCAAGTTCAGCCAGGTTTCAGCCAATTCATCTCTTCGCAGGCCCAGGTAGAGACGCTGCTAAAATACTTGCCAGAATTCATGCAGGAAAAATTTCTGGCGCTGCTGCCAGCCAAAGTCGACCCCGTCTATAATCGCATGGCCTTCAACCAATATGGCGATTTTGTCAACCATCTCAAGCTAACGGCGCCAGATCACTTGGATGGCGTCAAGCGACTCAAAGCCGAACCGTACAACGGACAGACGCTCGCCGTGCTCCAGAGCTTTGCGGCTTTTGCCAGCCAACGAGGGGCCAACACCATGTTCATCTTCCCACCCCTCGCCAAAACGCAATTTGCCTTCAAGGACAACCAGGCGGCTATTCAACAACTTTATACGACGATTAAACAACTGCCAGCCATCACGGTACTCGGTACGCCGGAAGATTTTGTCTTCCCCGATCCGATGTTTTTTGATACAGTCTATCACCTGCGCGCGGATGGCCGCACGCTGCGCACCGAACGAATGAGCAACATGCTGCTGCAAGCGCTCCACAAACGTTCGCTCGCAAGCACTCCCTAAGCAGCACAAAATTTATCCAATGTTGAACCCAAAAAAAGCAACGACAGCCGATAGTTTGCTGTCGTTGCCGCGTTTCAAATAAACATAAATTCGCCGCCGTAGGCGAACAGCGACGCTACATAACTCTAGCGCGCAGCCGACCAGCGACCGAGCATATCTTGCACCTTCGCCAGTTGGATCGCGACCTCGCTGTATTCGTTTTGCCCGGTGTGATGCTCAACCGACCAAGCGCCTTTGTAGCCGGTGTCACGCAGGAGTTGCATGCTCGCGGCCAAATCACCCTCGGTAATATCCCAGGCGACGTGCGTGTGCATGGCCCAGGGCGCCATGACGGCATCCCCTTCATCCGCCCGGAAGTGCAAGAGCACGCCGAAACCAGGATGGTTTACCGCCTTACAGATGTTTTTCATGTTTTCCGGCACTAATTCCGCACCCCAATGGTTTTCCGGTCCCACCTGATAGCCATGATCGTGGGCTCGCTGCGCATATGCTTGATAATGTTTGGCGATCCAATCAAACTGCTCGCTGGTAAAGTTTTCTTCGCGCACGCCGGCGTCAATGCGCACAGTCTGCGCCCCTAACACTTCCGCCACATGCAAATAGTTCAAGGCGTCCTTGTAGTGCTGTTCGCGCACCGCTGGATCGTCCTCCCAAAGATGGGGACCATCGACGCAGAGGTTCACCAGGGTCAAGTCCCGTTCTACGAGCGCCTGCTTCACCTTGATCAAGTAATCATCTTCCAAACTGACGAGCATGCCATTCCAGATATCGGCTGTGCGCAAATCATACCGATAGCGACAACTTTCCAAATATCCAAACAGATCAATTTTGCCTTCGCGCAATAGTCCATAAAACGAGTAAGATCCAATCGCTACTTTCATTTTATCCTCTTTCATTTTCTGCTCTTTTCTTGGCTGATCATTGCTTAACCAGCCTTATAGTAAGGGTGCGTGTTAGGCCAATCACCGTTTATATTCGTTCGCCGGTTCGTCTTTGATAGAGGCATGGGCGCATGCGTTCGCGATTGCCTGCTCCTCGGCGCGTTGCCAAGCAACCACGGCTTGGTAGGCCACGTCGCCGCCAAAGATATCTAAGGCGCTGCCGATGCTCAGATCGACGCGCCCGCGCCCATGACGTTTGACCAAATCGAGGTCGCTGAGGGCGCGAGCGCCACCGGCATAGGTGACCGGACAAGGCGACCATTCGCCCAACATTTCGACCAGCGTGGTATCGATTCCTAACCGACGGCCTTCGCCATCGACGCCATGCACTAAGAATTCAGCGCAATGCTCGCTCAGTTGCGCCAAGGTTTCACGCGTGATCGACACATCGGTAAAGCGCTGCCAGCGGTCGGTCACCACCCAGTAGGCGGCATCGCGTTTCCGACAGCTCAGATCAAGCACCAGGCGTTGCCGCCCCACCACCGCCAGCAAAGCCGCCAGCCGTTGCGTGTCAATCTGGCCGTCTCGAAAGACATACGACGTGACAATCACATGGCTCGCGCCCACGTCCAGATATTCGGTGGCATTGTCTGGGGTAATGCCGCCGCCCATTTGCAGGCCATCGGGAAAAGCTTGCAGCGCAGCCAGCGCAGCCTCACGGTTGCCTGGCCCCAAGGCAATCACATGTCCACCGGGCAAATGATCTGCTTGATAGAAGCGCGCAAAGATGGCGGGCGACTGATCCGTTTCAAAATTGGTCACCGTGCTGACCGCATCATCGCTTAAAGAGCCCCCGACAATTTGGACCACTCGACCACCACGCAAATCAATACAGGGACGAAACCGCATACTTGCTTCCTTCTTTCTTTGAATATCGTCGTGTTACTTACGGAGCTTTTTTCTACAACCAGCCGGTCTTGTGACTGACCCGTTAGCGATGAGGCTAAAATTGCAATGCTCGCGCGCCGGCATCGATAGCATTGTCCTTACGCAACGGCCAATGGCGGCCCAACCAACGCCATGTGCGTGCCACAACGCCGGAACTTGCGGCGGCATGGCGTTCGCTTTGGTCACTTTGCGAAAAAATGCTTCCATTTTGCCTGCGGGCATAAATGTAATGAGGGTCCGGCCGCATGTCTCACCGATATGCGCCCAGACGTGCGGCACCTTACGCGGCGCGCGCACTGAGTCGCCCGCTTGTAGTTTGAAACTTTCTGATCCTACCTCAACGATAAACTCGCCCTCAAGCGCATAGAACCACTCGTCTTGGTCGTCATGGAGATGGCGCGCCGGACCACCCTTCGCGTGGAACGTATTTTCAAGCACAAGGAGACCGCTGCTGTCTTGCGGGACAACCTTGAAATCAATCACACTAATGCCCAGGCCCCGATGCTCACCGAAGCGATCTTCACCAGCCGCAACCCAGAAGGTGGAAGGAATATTCTTCGAGGACGATTCAGACTCAGTCATACCACGCTCCTTTACTTGTGGAGAGAAGACGATCACCCAATGACGAAATGATAGCATCAATGACGGTATGGATATGTCGCCAGGGAATCGAAAGTACCACCGCTAAGTAATCGTCAAGAAATAACTTGTAGATTTGTATGTTAGCATAAAGCCTCAAAGGAGGCGAGAAAGTGGAGCAAACAAAGATTCATCCATGTAAATGTGCTGAAGGGCAGGAACGGAAATCACCAGGAATCATGCCCAATCATCATCTGCTGAATGTGTTCATGCGTCGATTGGACGAACAAGGGTGCCGCTGGAAGCGACAAAGTTGGGCCACGGTGGCCTCGAAAGCATTGCCAAGGTCACGGGTCTGCATGTAAACACGATCCGGCGAGGCCAAGCAGAGATGACCAGCCATTGAAAAAAATCACCGAGCTAGAAGAAGTCTTAAAAACCATCGTCGCTGACGAGATTGCTGGTCTACCAACGGGTCCAGAGCAAGGGGTCAGAAAAAGTTTAAGCAAGCTGGCGCAAGCGTTAGGCCAATCCAGAAAAATAAATAACGATATAGGGATCGAGACCTTCGGCAGAGCTCAGGTCGACGCCTGACAGGAGGAAAAAACCCCACGACTCGACTGCCGTTCGACAAGCTCACGGCCCGGTCGGGGTCTGAGACTTCGGCGTGAGCTCAGACTTCGGCGAGCTCAGTCGAGTCGTCGAACGCTTGCCGAAGACCGCCGAACGTCCGGTCAGGCGGGTGCCCTCTGGGCGCGATAAGCTCAGCCCGTATACTTATTGATTTGGAATGGCCTAATAGACAAACCAAATAGACTCTGCACAATCCAACTGGACGGGCACGGTATACCGTGCCTCTACAAATGTGCAACCTTTATTTGGTTTGTCTATTAGCAAAACGTGCGTCTACTATCAGTCGAACCACAAAAGCCTCATCAAGGTAGCGCATCCGGATCAAGATCTTCAGTTTCGGTCTATCAAGCAGGTGAAACCACTCTTTCTTCATGGGGGCTTACCCGTAATTAGTGGGGATGCCAAAGACAAACAAGCGATCTGTGACTTTGCGAAGCGTGGACAAAGCTGGCGGCAAGCAGTGGAACCGGTGCTGCTGCATGACTTTCCCACCGATGGCTTAGGCGGAGCCAACCCCTATGGCCTTTACGATTTGCGTCACAATCAGGGCTATGTCTATGTGGGCACTTCTGCCGATACCCCAGAATTCGCAGCCCATTGGATTGCGCAATGGTGGGCGAACCCCGTTCGACTGCGGTTTGAACGGGCAGACCTCCTGTTAATTTTCTGCGATGCTGGCTTTGGAAACAAGAAGTTCAGCGACAACTCGCCAATCAATTTGGGATTCATGGGGAGGAATCGATCTTATTGGATTAAAGCGTTCTTCAAAGAACACCAGCATTTTGTTAGCAGTAGACAAACAGGACCCATATGGATGTGCGGACTATTTTGCGGCGAATCTTGAGCAGTTTCAGAAGTTAGGATTTGAAGTTGATACGCTTCAACCCAATCATGGCGTTCACGATGTAACTGAAAAGATGAAGGCTGCCATCTTGAGCTATCTGGTTTAGATAGGTTGTGTTAAAGTGTGCTGGATGGTGCCTCTATCGAGCACGAAATTCTGTGTTGCGAGTTGGAGAAGTTGAAAATAGCTCGGCAAGATACCTATTAGGAGATGCCAATGAATTGGGCGCGTGAATTCTACGATAAACAGAATGCGTGGTCAGGTGTTTACGAAGGCGATGTAGCAGCAACGATCGAGAAGCTGCTGTCGATGGGCGCGAAAGCGTACGAGGCGCCTACCGAGCGCGGTCAAGGGTTCATCACGGCTTCCGTGGTTGATCCCTTTGGGAACATTCTGGGTATCATGTACAACCCACACTACCTGGAAATTCTGAGCTCGACCAAAAAAAGCGTGACCCGCGCCACCGGCTACGCGCGATGAGAACCGGCGGAAAGACACTGGTCTCGTTGGGTGTTGTGCGACATCTGCGCGACTTGGGCCAGTCGCTCCGGGAATGATCAGGGTTCGTCTCCCTTTCCACCAAGCCAGGATCTTCGCGTTCCAATGCTAGGATTCTGTCAAAAGAATGATTCTTTGATGAATGGAGCCATTGATGCAAGAAACCTGGCGAACCCTGCGTGAACTTGGGGAAAATTACCTGCGGGTGTTGCGGCTCGTTTGGGGCGCAAGTCCAAGCTATGCCTTCTTCGCCACCTTCTTCGGCGTGATCAGCGCGGTGG
>JBBREZ010000360.1:0-7244 GCA_038225095.1 Caldilineales bacterium | reverse complement strand
TCGGTCAGGTCGTCTTTGACGGTGCAACAACCAGCATTTCGCAGGCCGACCTGGTGCAATTGATGGCCGGCATTGTCCCTAGTGAACTCGTTGCCAGCAAGCGAACGGTATAAAAACTACAAAAAAGGAGAGCCGCCAAGCAAGCGCTGCTAACTGATATTTAAGAAGATACAGCGGTTACACAGAGAGCACAAAGGAGGCACAGGGTACACAGAGAAACAACAATTGAGTAGGTTGCTTTTTCTCTGTGTACCCTGTGTAGGCTTTTCCCTCTGCGTCCTCTATGTAATGCTTTTTCGTGATACATAACGCAAGCACTGCATAATTGGCGGTTGCTCCTGATTCACCCTGGAGAACAATATGGATAAGCACTTGGAACTCTTGAGTTTAACTGGCAAACGCGCCCTGGTCACGGGCGCGGGTACTGGCCTTGGTTTGCAAATGGCATTGGGGCTGGCCGAAGCGGGCGCCGATTTGATTATCTGCGGCCGTCGGCGTGAACCGCTCGAAGAGGGAGCGAAACAAGCGCGCACATTCGGCGTTGAAGTAACAATCATCCAGGCCGATGTGACGGTGGAAGCGGATGTGCAGCGCCTGAAAAGTGACGCGGGCCAGGTAGATATTTTGGTCAACAATGCTGGTTTTGGTCTCTCAAAGCTCTGGACGGAAGTGACGCTCGACGAATGGCGCGAGGTAACGGCGCTCAATTTGGATGCGCCCTTTCGCCTCTGCCAGCTTTTTGCCCCGCCAATGATGGAACGGCAGTGGGGCCGCATTATCAACATCGCTTCGATCTACGGCAGTGTGGCCGGTGATGTGCGGCGCTATCCTGGATTGGGCTGGGATATCCCGTCCTATTTTGCCAGTAAACATGGCCTGCATGGCGTCACGCACTATCTCGCCCCGAAACTCGCCCCGCACGGCGTCTGCATCAACTCGCTCAGCCCCGGCATGTTCCCTTCGGAACAGAATGACGACAAGTTGACGCCCGCCGTCAAAGCCGCCCTGATCGATGGCACGCCGATGCGCCGTATGGGCGAAACCGATGATCTAAAAGCTGCTGTGGTCTTTCTGGCCTCGCCCGGCGCAAAATTTATGACTGGCCAAGATCTGATTGTCGATGGCGGCTGGACGGTTTGGTAGAGATTAGAGATAGTCTCTGTCCTCCAATCTCCAATCTCTTATCTCCAATCTCTAATCTCCTCCAAAAGAAAGGAAAACTTTTATGAAGGTATTAATTACCGGCATCAGTGGGCGCGTGGGCGCCAACTTGGCGGTGCAATTGATGAAAAAAGGCTATGAAACCCGCGGGCTGATCTTCCCTGGCGATCCGAAGACGGAGAAGGTGCAAAAGTTGGGCATCGAGGTTTTTGAAGCCGATATGCAGGATGCCGAGGGCGTCTATCGCGCCTGTGCTCATTGCGACGCGATTGTGCATCTGGCCGCGCAAATGAAACAGGGCAATTCAACCGTGCAGCGCATGTTTGAGATCAACGCCCTAGGCACGCTCAATGTGTTGGAAGGCGCAGTGCGTTCGAGCCGCAAAGTGCAGAGTATTCTCCTGGCCGGCACCGACCAGGCGTACCACCCTTTCATCTCAGACCGTAGCATCACCTTTTACGAAGACCATCCGCAAAAGCCAATTGATATCTATGCGCTGACCAAGCTGATGTCTGAGCAGATGTTGTATACCTATCAACGCGAGTATAATTTGCCCGTCAAGATCATGCGTTTTGGTTCCGTGATCGCCGGTGACGAGCCGCTGGAATTGTTCTATCCGGCCTGGCTCGATGCGTACGTCAACCAAGATTGGACGCTGCCAGGGCGCGTGCCCTGGTTTGGGGCTGATAAAGTAGACGCCGCCAAAGCCGCTGTGGCCGAAGCGCTGAAGACGCCGAACGGGGTCTGTGCCATCACCGATGCCGAAGGCAATTCGTGGGGGCTACCCTTCACCGATGTGCGTGACACGGTGGATGGGATTATTCGCGTGCTGGAGAGCAAAGACGCAGTTGGACAGGCCTTCAATCTGGTCGGGCCAACGTCAACGCCTTTTGTCACGGTCGCCAAGTTGATTGCTGCGAACACCAGCCGCCCATACCTGGAAGTGAAGATGCCATTTCTCTGGTGGTTCAACGTCTCGAACGCTAAAGCGCGCAGCATTCTAGGCTATCAACCAAAATATACCTACGAAGATATGCTGCAATCCGCGTTGGCCATGCGGCGCGGCGAGGATATTGGTGTGGTGCCGGTTTAGGCTGGATGAATTTGTAACCGAGCAGCTTTTGTAAGTGGGATCGGCGCTACGCGACTTACGTGTAACGCCGATCCCACTTAGGCCATGCCAAATCAATAAGGATACGGGCTAGACCTATCGCGCCCAGAGGGCACCCGCTTGACCGGACGTTCGGCGGTCTTCGGCAAGCGTTCGACTGAGCTCACGCCGAAGTCTCAGACCCCGACCGAGCCGTGAGCGTTCGACTGAGCGCTCACGCCGAAGTCTCACGCCGAAGTCTTGTCGAACGGCAGTCGAGTCGTGGGGTCCTTTCCTCCTGTCAAGTCTCGATCCCTGGATCATTATTTATTGCTTGGATTGGCCTAACTGTAAATAAAGGAGAACATATTCATGGATTATGTCACCTTTGGGCGCACTGGCTTGCAAGTGAGTGTGATGGGACTGGGTTGTGGTGGCCCAAGCCGGCTGGGGCAGACCGCGGCCAAGAGCGAAGCAGAATCGATTGCCATTATCCGCAACGCCGTGGATTCGGGCGTCAACTTGATTGACACTGCCGAAGCCTATCAGACCGAAGCGTTGGTCGGCAAGGCGCTGCGCGGATTGAAGCGCGACCAGATTGTCATCTCAACCAAGAAGAGCTATCGCAAAGAGATTAGCCCCGCTCTGGTGCGCGCGGGGGTGGAAACCAGTCTGCGACAGCTCCAGACCGATTACATCGATATCTATAATCTGCACGGCATACAGGCAGCGGATTACCCAATGTTGCGCGATGAGATTCTGCCCGTCTTCGCCCAACTGCGCACCGAGGGCAAGCTTCGTTTTATCGGCGTCTCCGAGATGTTCGGCGAGGACAAAACCCATCAGATGTTGCTCGACTCGCTGCCGGACGATCGCTGGGATGTGGCGATGATTGGCTTTAATATCCTCAATCAGACCGCCCGCCAACAAGTTTTTCCCCAGACGATGGCGCAGAATGTCGCCGTGCAGATCATGTTTGCTGTGCGGCGTGTGCTGAGCCAGCCAGAGAAATTGGTGGCAGCAGTGCAAGAGTTAGTCAATGTGGGCCAGCTTGACGCAAGCGAGGTTGACTTGGCGAATCCACTCGGCTTTGTACTGGAAGAATCGGATGCCAGCAGCATTGTCGATGCCGCCTATCGCTTCTGTCGCTACGAACCAGGGGTGCATGTCGTGTTGTCGGGGACAGGCGATCCGGCGCATCTTCAGGCCAACATCACGTCACTCTGTCGCCCGCCCCTGCCCGCAGGCGTGGTGCAGAAACTACGGCATATTTTTCGCAATACAAGTGCCGTGACGGGTCAATAGCGTAGAAGAATTCTCAGAAGCTGTCTGAAAAGGTAGATCGGTGATTACGTAGGTGCGGTTTGTAACCGCACAAGCCTGTAATCAACCCAAGTAATCAACCCAAGAACGTGCGGTTGCAAACCGCACCTACGCTACTTTTCAGACAGCTTCTCAGATAGGGCCTACGCCGTTGTATCGGGAAACACCCGTTAGTCATGATGGCTCAGGTTGATAATCTTTGCCTGACTAGTGCTCATAGAGTAGGGGTGCAAATGGTTTTTTGCGCCTAATGGTCTGTGTTACAATAAGCAAGTGATGAGGTTAGATTTGGTGTTATACCACTTGATTATCATGAGGAACATGCAATGGCCGTCGCCGTCCAGACCCAGCGAGAGATTCTCTCAGTGCTCAAAGCCTATAAGCCGCAACTGCAACAAGAATTTCCGTTGCAGTTGCGGCGCTTTTTGGTTCATGGGCGCGTGGCGACCAAACCCAGAGTAGTGATATTGATATCCTCGTTAAAGTGGCACCGAGTATTGGCCTGCGTTTTGTAACGCTCGCACAGCGCTTAGAAGAATTGCTGGGGCGTGAAGTCGAGCTTGTCTCGCACCGGGCAATCAAACCGGCGCTTTGGGTTTATATTGAACCGGATATCATTGATGTCTAAACGCGATACAAAGCTGCTACTTGACGACATCCTAAACGCAATTGTAAAGATTGAGCGATACGTGCTCGGATTTGATCGAGAGCAATTCTTGAATGACGAGAAAAGTATTGATGCGGTTGTCCGCGACCTCGAAAGACTCTCTGATGGGGAGAAAACTTTACATCCGCGCTAGATCAGTCCCGGTCGGCGTGGTACGGAATCTTCAGTGGCGCTGACTTACTGCTGACCTTATTGGACTCACGCTTACTCCGGGAAAACTGACAACTTTTCTAGAAACCCAAAAACTTTGCCATCTATGATAATGTCTTGCCTACGTAATCTCTGTTTCAAGACCATGTTATTTAATAAGATACAGCGACTAAGAGCGACATAAGCCTGCCCATGCGCAAAAGCACCACTGCCAAGATTAATGACTACCTTATCGAAGGTTCTCCCCTGACTTTTGTGAATAGTAATTGCCCATGCTGATCTTAAAGGGTACTGTGTAAAGCTGCCGACCACATCACTATCAATACTACGGCTAGTATGATTTAATCTGTATGAAATGACTTTCCATGTCTGTTGCTTAATTTCATGAATAAGCGGTGGTTGGTCTATTGGCGTTGGTATACGTACAATGATCTTGTTATCACTCAATTCTTCGATAAAGCCCACTGTGCCATTAACCCAACGGCGCTCTGAATCATTCTTAACGAACATTACCTGCGCGCCAACTTTAAGACCTAGCACGAGATCGGCAGGGTAGGACTTAGGGTCGAAATCTCCTTCGACGATTCCAACATATGTGTATTCTTTAGTTGACAGTTTCTCAAGTTCTCCACGATTCTTGGCATCGGCAAGTTTGTTTGTTGTAGTTAGCGTTATATACCCATCCCCATCTGTTGGTTCAAATCTGCTATCGTATCTTTCGTTGAGCTTTTGTAAGTCAATATCTGTATAGCGACCAGTTCGGATACGATTTAAGATTTCTACGAATGTAGTCTCCCGTTGTCTATAAACCTGTTTTAGTTTAATGACATTTATGTTTATTTCGCTAAACACGTGAGCATCGAAAAAATAAGGGCTTTTATAATACTGACCGAAGAATTGTCCTTCCGTTAAGGTAGAAACAATTGGTGGTAGCTGAAAAAGGTCACCGAAAAATATAAGCTGAATGCCTCCAAATGGTTTTGTAAAATCTCGTCCATTGAGACGCAAGAATTTATCTATGCCATCAAGTAGATCAGCACGAACCATAGAAATTTCATCAATTATAATTGCACCTAATACTTTACATAACTCGCCTTGTGAAGAGACTTTAATGTCGGAAGCAGTTATTGGACGTGGGGGAAACTTAAAGAATGAATGGATTGTTTGTCCCCCTACATTCATTGCGGCAACACCAGTAGGCGCTATGACAACAATTTTCTTTTTAGTGGTCTTGATAAAGTATTTTAGCAAAGTTGATTTGCCAGTTCCTGCTTCACCGGTGACAAAAATACAATTATGAGTCTTTTCCATTGCATCAATAGCAAATTGAAACTCATCGGTTATTTCTAATTTTTCATCATTTGTAGTTGATGGCCCAGGAGATTTGTATGCTTTGGTGACTATTGCCACTGGTGTATTCGGAATTTTGGCAATATTAGGCTGAACACTTTGCTTTGTATTTTGATTTACCGCAGGAGTATTAGAAATCTCAGATTGTAAAGGTACAAGTGTGTACAAACTGGAATTACCTTGATTCTGAATCTTTCTTACGCGCTTTTTATGCAGCACTAAAATAACGGGTAGGACGATAGCAGCGACCAATAGTGCCACGAGGAGAGCAAATAAAGGTGAAAATACAAAATGTACTTGAAAAGGACTCATCGATATAAACACTCGAATACTACAAAGTACTGGCTCATTACATTATGGATTGCATTACACACTTTGCTGGCGACCGCCACCTTGAACGGTAACAGTGCATCTCAACAAGTTCTAATAGAGAGACCAAATAAACTCCGCACCTTCAGCTGTACTGCCACGATATATCGTGGCAGTACGATTGTGCGACTTCTATTTGATTTGTCTATAAGAAAATAAGCAGTGGTTTCGACGAATTCACTCGTCAGCCACTCAAATGAATGCCCAGCGGCTGTCGCACTATGACCATGCACGATTTGACAACTGTAACCTGTAGGAAAGTGGTGTATTCCATCAACTATGGACGCAGCGACCTGTATTCCGCAAGCAATTTTCTTTTCGTGGATTCAGTTTTTCTTAGCCTCACTATCACATCCTTATTAGTATTACCTAGATAGTATATCCCAGCTCCATATTTATAGTCATCTGCAATGCTTTTCAACGATTGTATTTGGCTCTCGTATAATGTAAAAGCAAACCGCTCTACCGCTACGACTTTATGGTTATCAGCAAGAGCAGCAAAGTATAGTACATAATTACCTTTGTGGAGATCGAAATTTCTCGACCAAAACGAAATACCGCGATCTACACACTGTTTGTCTGCTTCAACAAGTTCACTGGGGACTAATCTTTGCTCTTCCGGTGACACCCGAGGAAGTTTACTTGTTATGCTAGATTGGATCTCAGAACGGATTGCAGATATCTCTTCCTCCTCTGTCTCAGTCCATTGCCGATAGCACCGTATAGTACCCTTCCAATTTTCACTAGGTTTCAGTACGACACTTCCGATTAGTAACTCAGCAGGCCCATTATTGGGTTGAGGTATCTGGTATGTTTGCGCAGGCAATCTCCAACTCTTACCTTCATTGTCTCTTATGACACAATCCAATTCTATCACTGAGGCTGCCTGACCACCTGTGTTGCGCAGATCAATAAACATGATCATATGAGGTAATCCCAAATTATGGGTCAACACAACTTGGTCAGCAACGTTTATCTTAAGCGATAATCCTCTCAAGAGTTCTCGAATGGGTGGCAGTTGTGAAAGCACAAGTGCTAGGAACGCAATCGCAGTGCTCCAAACGCCCGGATCTTGTAGTAGCGTCCAGTTCATTTTCTCTTGCTCAACAAATCATACTGGTGTGACTTTACGAC
>JBBREZ010000359.1:0-7270 GCA_038225095.1 Caldilineales bacterium | reverse complement strand
TCCAATGCAACTGCCACTTCATCGGGTGCAAGGCCACCTTCGGGACCAATCAGTACATTCACATCAATTGCGTCCTGCGGCTCCCTCAAGCAATCCACCAAAGGTGCTGCCTGATCACCGGACGCTTCCCAGGGCATCAAGCGGACACCTTGCGCCTGCTTGATGGCGACATCCCAGCCGAGCGGTTCAGCCAGCACGGGCACGCGGCCCCGCCCACACTGTTCGGCCGCCTCGCGCAGAATGCTTTGCCAACGCTCATATTTCTTGAGCAACGCCGCAGCTGGGCGCACAATGCTGCGCTGGCTAATCACCGGCACGAAACGCGCAATGCCTAATTCGGTGCCCTTTTGCAGTACCCATTCAAACTTGTCAGCTTTCAGGCTGCACTGATAAAGCGTCAGGCGGGCCACGGGTTCACCAGCGGCTGGTTGCTGACTGATGACAAAACCTTGTGCCTGATCGCGCGTCAATTGCCGAATCTCGGTTAGAAATTCATTACCTTGGTTGTCCAGCAAGGTGATCTGAGTGCCTGCCGGCAAACGTAAAACTGTGTGAAGTTGGTGATAAAGGCCCAACAAATCGACGATTTGGCCGGCGGCAGGCAATGCGTGTGGGTAGAAGAATCGGTGCACGAGGATCCAGAAAATAATCGTAGAGCGCAAAAAAGCGCGGGCTTAGCTGACAGTGCTTTGCATAACGAGCACCACCCAATCTGTTTCCTGTTTGCGGTCAACCAGGTGAAGACCATGCCGGGTCGCCGCTTCGATCACAATGTCCACCTTAGCTTCGATAATGCCGGATAGGATAATCAAACCACCCTTGGCCAACGGTTCGGCCAGTGGTACATTGCCATATTTACTGTCGAATAAACCGGCTAATACCTCGGCCAGAATATTGGCGACAACTACACGAAAATGGCCTGCCATGTCCGCTGGAACGCTCGCTTGCCGAATCTCCAGGCTAGCGCCAACGGTTAAGCCGTTAAGCGCCGCATTTTCTTGCGATACTTGAACGGCCACCGAATCGATGTCAGTCGCCAGGATCGACGCCGCGCCCAATTTTGCAGCCACAATTGCCAGTACACCGCTCCCCGTTCCCACGTCTAACACCGCATCACCCGCTTGGATCACATCTTCCAATGCGGCAATGCACAAACGTGTCGTCGGATGTAGACCCGTTCCAAAGGCCATGCCGGGGTCGAGTTCGATGATAATGTCCGACGCTTGGGGCGTAAATTCTTCCCAACTCGGTTTGAGCACCACATGCCGACCGACGCGCAGCGGCTTATAAAATTTCTTCCACGCGTTGGCCCAATCCTCATGCCGCACCGTACGTACTTCAGGTTGCGCCGGAATTGGGTAAAGCAAACTCAACCGCCATAAGCCTTCTTCGATCTGCTGACGGATCGCCACCCCACGCGGGCCGGGCTTAAGGTACGTCTTGACCACGTAGCGTTGCGCCGCCTCATAGAATTGATCCTCGTCGTCAAAACCGGTCGCCTCGATCACCGCGCCGCCGCCACTAGCCTCACCGGCTTCGTTGTCCTCTTCATAACCGCCACCATTGAACCGATTAAACAGTTCGCTTACAGCCTCGGCAGCTTCGGAATCGACGGTAACGGCAAGCTCGATAATTTCGTCGGGTACAGCCGTATTCATATTTTCAGGCATTTGCGTAGTTTCGTGGTGTGACATATAAGACGCTGAATGCATTCAGCGTCTTATAAAGAACCTGTTGAAACGGGTTTCTTACTCTTTGGCGCGATCCACGTACTCGCCCGAACGGGTATCAATGCGCACCAGATCGCCTTCTTTGACAAAAGCGGGCGCTTTGAGCACGGCGCCCGTTTCCAGCGTAATGTTCTTCTGAAGGTTGGTGGCTGTATCACCGCGCACGGCCACGTCGGCGCCAGTCACCCGCAACACGACAAAGGTAGGCGGTTCGACGCTCAGAATCTGGCCGTCGTCGAGAACGAGCAGATCAACGTTTTCATTCTCTTTGACAAACTCCATCGCATCACCAATCGCATCCTCGGACAATTCGATCTGGTCGAAATTTTCCGTGTCCATAAAGTGATAGGTGTCACCAGCCTTATACTGATACTGCGCCGTGCGCGACTGGGTGAGCACAATTTCGATTTCTGAACCAGCGCGCACCCGATCTTCGATGATCTTGCCGGTGTCAAAATTTTTCAAACGCATGCGCACAAAAGCGCGCCAATTGCCAGGACTGATGTGCTGATATTCGATCACACGGTTCAACGAGCCGTTATAACGAATGAGCATACCTTTGCGGAGATCAGATGTCGTAGCCATGTATTTTCTTTCCGTATTCGCTTTAATTTAGAATAGGGCGATTTACAAAATCGCCTGACCCTTAGTCACTGCCAAAAATCCGATCAAAAAAACCCTTAGATGGTTCCACCGGTGTATCGCCCAGTGTTTTAGCCAACGTGCGTAATAGCTCGCGCTGCTCAGCGCTTAAATTCGTGGGCGTTACGACGCGGACACTGATCACCATATCACCACGACCGGTGCGTTGTAAACGCGGAATGCCCAAATTGCGTTTGCGGAACGTGCGGTCGCTCTGGGTGCCAGGCGGAATTTCTAACGTTTCCTCAGTGCCGTCCAACGTAGGAATTTTGACGGTGGCCCCTAAGGCAGCCTGTGCAATATTGATGGGCAACTCCATGTGAATATCGAATTCATTGCGCACAAAAATCGTGTGTGGTTCGATGGTCACCACCACGTAGAGATTACCTGGCAGCCCGCCTAGTTGTCCAACTTCACCTTCGCCCACCAGGCGAATACGCGTGCCCTCGTCAACCCCGGCGGGAATTTTGACATTGAGCTTGCGCGATACCCGCACCCGTTTTTGACCATTGCATTTTTTGCAAGGCGTCGCAATAATTTCACCACTGCCTTCACAGGTTGGGCAAGTCGATGCCGTCACGACCGTACCAAACAGGGGGCTATGCTGACGGCGTTGCACTTCACCAGCGCCGCCACAGGTGGAACAAGTCACGGGGCTGGTGCCTGGTTCGGCGCCGTTACCTTGGCAGCGGTCACAGACTTCCATGCGGGGAATGTCTAATTCCTTATCGACCCCAAAGGCGGCTTCTTCAAAGCTCAATTTTATATCGGTGCGTAAATCGGCGCCACGCCGCGGTTGACGACGGCCGCGCGTGCCACCCGCTCCGCCAAGGCCCGAGAAGAATTCTTCAAAAATGCTGCTCAGATCACCAAAACCACTGCTAAAATCACCAACGCCGCCCGCGCCTTGCAAACCAGCATGGCCGTAACGGTCATAGATGGCCCTTTTCTGGTCATCGACTAAGACCTGATATGCCTCATTGATCTCTTTGAATTGGGCTTCGGCTTCTTCAGATTTGTTGACATCTGGATGATACTTCTGCGCTAATTTGCGGAAAGACTTTTTCAGCGAATCTTTATCCACAGCGCGTCCGACGCCTAGTACTTCATAATAATCACGTTTTTCCATGGCTTTATAAATTTCCTTGTTGCGAACGCATCCAGCAGTTATCCAAGCGAAAAATAATTTTAATTCGCAACCGCCAACTTATTCCCAGTTAATAATCCATGCGCAGAGGCCAGCCAACCCAATCGTTGCGCCCATCAGCGCAACCCACTGTCCCGGCAGAAAGCCAACATGGCGCGCGCTAAAGAAAAGGATGATCACCATGCCAATGGCTAAAATCAGCCAATTCGATAAGACAGGATAGTTGTTCCAAAAATTTTTCAGTGATTGCATACATCCTCACAGCTATTTAGCTTGCACGTCAGCCCAAATGGCGTCCAACTGCGCCTGTAATGCGGCGGGTGTGTCATCATTATCGATCACACGATGGGCGTGCTTCACCTTTTCTGCTTGCGACGATTGGGCAGCCATCCGGCGACGGGCCTCGGCTTCATCCATGCCGCGCTGCGTTTGCAAGCGCAACAATTGAGTTTCCGGGCTCGCCGTGACCACCCAGATTTCGTCACATAGTTTAACCAAACGCTGCGCTTCCAGCAGTTTGATCGCTTCCAAAACTACTACTTTTGCCGCTGTAGAAGCAATTTCATGTTGGGCCAAAGTAAAAACAGCGGGGTGAACGATCTGTTCTAAACGCTGCAAAGCAGCCGCATCCGCAAAGACAATTTTACCCAGCGCCGCGCGGTTGATCGTATGGTCCTGCTGCAAAATCGCCCCGCCAAATGCGTCCACAATTGGTTGATAAGCCGATCCATCCGGCGCCATCGTACGATGGCTCAATTGATCGGCATCAATCACATGCGCACCCCTAGCCAACAGATAGCGCAAGATTGTACTTTTACCGGTGGCGATGTTGCCGGTTAAGCCAATGATGAATGGTTTATGTGCCATGCGGTTAGCTGATCTAAATCGATTGTTCAGTTCACAATAAAAAGCGCCACCAAATCCTGGCGCGCCTATAGTATAGTATAGCATAGCTGTCAAAAACCGTTGAAATGACGCAAGAGACAAATGATAATAGAATCAAGCAAACGGGTCATAGATCCTGTCAGGCCAACCAAGGCAGCTAAAAAGTTACGATCTGTTGTTCCAGCTCTGTTCGGGAAATGTTCTGACCGCTCGATTAATAGACAGTATGCGGTCTATAAAATGATAATGAAGCGGATTAAACCCAAATACAATATTGACAAAGGATCAAGGGTCGCCTATAATCTGCCCTACAACACCTAGTTGTAAACAACCCGTAATTATACAATTTTATCAGCTATAGCATTTCTCCGCTACGGCAACCGGCAACTGATGACAAGCGGTTAACGAGTTTTCCCTTCTCAATTAACAATTTTGCGTGACGTGAATGACCTGTAGCGCCAACGCCACCTGTACTGAAATACTATTTCAACTGTTGATCATTGGGCTTGCCAATGGTGCGGTGATTGCTTTGAATGCGATTGGGTTCACCCTTATCTACGGCATTACCCAGACGATCAACCTGGCCCACGGCGATCTCTTTGCCTTGGCGAGCGTCCTAGTGACGACGATTGTGACGCGTTTTGGTTTACACGCCGGGGTATCACCGTTGCTCCTGATCGGCGGTTTGGCGGTAACCTTAGGCGCAGCAGCCACGTTTGGCTGGTGGCTGAGCGCCGGGATTGAGCGGGCGGCTTTTGCGCCTTTTCGCAAATTCGATCAACGGACTTCTGGCCTGGCGCCGCTGATTGCCACGTTAGGCATTTCGTTTATTCTCTATCAAGTAGCCTTAACCTGGCGCCTCCTCCTGCCCAACTGGCGACCCGGCGAGCATCGCAGTGTCCCTGGCATCCCCGAATTTCCGCGCGATAGCATTCCAGAACTGTTACCTAAGCTCGACCTACTGCATGCGATTGGTATCAAAGGGCCAGTTTTGTTCACGCTCAAAGACCTGCTCGTGCTGCTCTTAGCCGTGGGTGGCGCGTTGGGCGTGCATTGGTTTTTACAGCGTACCAAAACGGGCAAGGCGATTCGAGCGTGCTCAGAAAGCCCCGAGTTGGCTCGGGTATGTGGGATCAACCCCGACGTTACGATCCGGCGCGCCTTTGCCGTGGGCGGTGGTCTGGCCGGCGTCGCCGCATTTGTCTTTGCGCTCTACTATACGCACCCCTACACGCAATATGGGGCGCAAAGCAGTCTGGTCGCCTTTGCCGTGGCGATTTTGGGCGGCATTGGCAATCCCATTGGTGCGCTCTGCAGCGGGTTGCTCTTTGGCCTTTTTGCAGCGCTGAGCGACTACTTTCTGGGGGGACAATGGACGCCAGCTTTGCTGCAACTGTTGTTAATCGGTTTGTTACTTTTGCGACCAGGCGGGTTTGCCACGGGCGGCGAAGATGCCAGCATACAGACATCAGGTCGCGATGGGCTGGCGGCCAACCCGAACGCAATGCGCGCCGGCTTTGGCACGCGATTGCTCTGGTTGTTGCTGGCCCTGGGCTTGCTTTATCCAATCGTAGATGCGAGCTTAGGGCTACATTGGCAAACGACAATGACCAGCATTGGTATTTTCGTTTTGTTGACGCTTGGCCTCAATCTGCTCCTCGGTTTTGCCGGTCTGTTGGACTTGGGCTATGCCACGAGCTTTGCGATTGGCGGCTATACGGCGGCGCTGCTCACGGATCGCTGGGGCAGCATAGGCAGCACATTGCCGCAACCAATGAATTTTTTGGTGGTGCTGGCCTGTAGTGCCCTGGCGGCTGGCTTATTTGGCGCCTTCAATGGTTTGTTGAGCTTGCGTTTGCGCAATAATTATCTGGCGATTGTGACCTTAGCCCTCAGCCAGGTGATCCGCCAATTGATCATTAATTTTGACAAAATAACGGGTGGTGGCAACGGGATTTCAGCGCTGCCGCCGCCTACTTTTTTCAGCTATGCCTTGCAGCGACCGTTTGAACGGTATTACCTTGTCTTTGGCTTAATTGTAGGCGCCGCCCTTGCCAGCCAACGCTTGTTGCATTCGCGGATCGGGCGCGCCTGGTTGGCGGGCAGTGAAGACGAATTGGCCGCGACCAGTTGCGGCATCGCGTTGGCGCGCACCAAGACGCAAGCGTTTGCCTTGGGCACCGCGCTGGCCGGGATTGCGGGTGCGCTCTATGCCAGTTGCTTTACGTATGTTGACCCAGAACTGATTGATTTCCGCATGACAGCAATGGTGCTAGCCATGCTTATCTTGGGGGGTACGGGCAGCATACCGGGCGCAATGGTGGGCGCAATTGTGATAGCAGCTTACGATCGATTAGCGATTCCGCAACTGGGCGACTGGATTGCCCATCTGCAACAAACGGGGCACTGGCGCGGTGTGGCGGCTTTTGATGTCCGTGGATTAAGTTATCTTACCTTTGGCCTCGCGCTCTATTTAACGGTATTATTGCGCGCGCGGCGTTCGGGAAACGTTTAGATATGCCAACTTGTGTAGTACAATAGACATGATCGGGATTAATAGGATTGGGTAGACAAGGATACAGGTGACGCCTTCCTGTTTCCCGATTGACCGTTCGGCTGAGCGTTCGACCGAGCTCACGCCGAGGTCTCACGCCGAGGTCTCACGGTTCGGCTGAGGCTCACCTCGAAGCGTCGAAGCCTGTCGACCAGAGGGAATGGCTTAATCGAGATCATGTCTACTATAGTACACGTTTGATACTACTCGCTTGCTTCTGTTGTACCCATCGTTTTAAAACCTATACAGTTAGAGGAGAAACAAAACAATGAAACATAGGCTTTCTGTACTTTCGTTCCTAGTAGTCGCCTG
>JBBREZ010000358.1:0-7285 GCA_038225095.1 Caldilineales bacterium | reverse complement strand
CAAATCGCTCACGATTCGGTGGGCGCGGGTCTCTAGCCGCTTATCATTCAAGTCGAGGGTCGCGAATTCCATCTCGATCCACTCTTTTTCTACTTGTTTCATCGGTTGGCCTTTACTCGTTTCAACTTGGTACGCTTCACTGTATCCTTTGTAGCTTATTTTGCAGATTAACGCTACTTTTGCAATATTACTTATGGGTAAAGCTAAGCCCCTGGTAAGGGAGGGAATTGTTCGCACAGCGCGCCCAGAGGGGTCCCGAAAGCGCTATGAGGGACACTAAAAGTTGCTTAGTCTATCCTGCGACGGCCATTCAGGTAAGGAGCAGCTGGTGTGCAGCGCATGGCAGATGTCATTGGGTGTATGGTAGAAAGGGTAGACTGCCATGCAATGCACTCGCCTTACCTGAATGGCCGTGAGGGCAGGGGTGGGGTGATTCGTCACTGAAAAGGCGCTCCACATGTGGAGCGCCTTTTATATTTCCAAATAGAACTTCCACGCCTTGGGCACTTCGCCCGACGCCACCAGGTAATCTACGCGCGGCGTCTTTGGCTCCCAGAGCATCGTCATGCCTGCTTCATGCGGCGTGCGATCCCCTTTGCGTTGATTGCAAGTGGGGCAGGCGCAGACTGTATTGCCCCAACTGTTGCGTCCCCCGCGTGAGCGTGGGATCACATGGTCGATCGTAAAGTCACTCTTGGCGAGCAACTTTCCCTGCCGCTGTTCGCCAGCGCGTATACTACAATAGACACAGCGATAGAGATCGCGCTGCAACACACCGCGCCGGCTCCAGCGCACGCCCCGTTTTGGCGCCTGCACATAGCGGCGCAACCGGATCACGGTGGGAATGGAAATGGTGCTAGTGACGCCGGCAACGCTCATTGTCTCGTCCGTTGCTGCGTCCACGCCACCGCGCAAAAGCAAAGACATGGCACGCCGTTGCGGGATCACCGCTAACGGTTCGTAGGTAGCATTCAAAAGCAGGACAGCAACCATCGGATACTCCACTGCAAGTCAACGTAGGATAGAAATTACACCAATTCCGTTCATCCGCTATGCAGAAAGCCACGATTCCATTTGTAGTATGCATCAGGAGTTTGAACAAGCCCAAAATCTCACAAGGCTTGTACAGCTACGCTGGGCATCGTACCGGTCGGACAGGGAAACAATAGACATTATCTGGATTAACAAAGACAGGTATACAGGTATATAGGTACACATTACCTGTCTACCTATATACCTGTATACCTGTGGTGAATGCTTATTCCGAATCATGTCTAATCAATCGATCCACCAGGCGGTCTTCTGGCAACTGAACTTAGATCATTGTACAGCGCTAAGTTTAAAAATTGATTAAAAAGTAGAGGATTCCCAATCGATTTTTAAACCATCTGGACTTCACATTTTTCGCTTTTTGTAGTACAATTGTGCTATAGAATTGGCTCCTCTAGGCAAGCATACAATGCGTTTTGGCATAGGATTTGGACAGATCATGCGACCAAGCGCCTATTGCGCCCTTTCGACTGATGGGCGACCGAACTGTAGCCTGACCAGATGATTCTGATAAAGGTATAAGGTGACCGCACGTGGGTGTGATTGACAGCTTGTCGGCTGGCTATCGTTATTTAGGCTGGCGTTTATATTTGTTAGTGGTTCCAGTGCTGCTGGACATTTTTTTATGGTTCACGCCACGTCTGAGTGTGGCGCCTTTATTTGATCGAGCGGCGCGTCTGTATGCCGATCCGGTATTGACCAAAGGGATACCGGTTGACGTAATTGATATGGTGCAGCAAGGGTTGGCGCGGGCTGGTCAAAGCTCTAACCTATTAGAGGTGCTCATCAATAATTCACTGTTACATGTGCCTAGCTTGTTGGTAATGTTGAGCCCGTTGCCGGGTGTCGTGATTCGCAATATCGCTGAACCGATAACGGCCATTGGCTTTTCTGTACTGTTCGGTCTGCTTGGCCTTTTGTTCGGCGTCATCTTCATCGATTTATTGGCGCAACGTTTGCCGATTGGCGCTGCGCCTAAGACGTTGGCCGTTGGCGATTTTATTCTGATTGCCCTGCGCCATTGGTGTAAGCTTGTGCTGTTTGTGATTGTAACTGCGCTGTGTGTGATCGCACTCTACATTCCGATCAGCATCAGCGCGACGTTGCTCATGCTTTTTAGTCCGGGGCTCGGTGTCTTTATGCTCGTGATCATGAGTGGCCTGCTCTTTGTACTCTATTTTTACTTGTACTTTGTACCGGCTGGGTTGATTATGGATAATCTAGGCTTGCGGGCCGCGATTGTCCAGAGTTTTCGCTTGGTGCGCGCTAATTTTTGGTCAACGGTTGGCTTCTTTCTGGTCACCTATCTGATCAACGGTGGCTTCAACTTGATTTTTGACCGCGTGGCACTTTATCAACCGTTGGGAACTCTGGCCGCCATCTTGGCGAATGCTTACCTGGGAACAGGCATGGCGCTCGCGCTCTTGATCTTCTATCGGACAAAATTGTTGCGGGCCTCGGGCGAGCTGGTGACTGGCGGACAAATATAGGTATACGCATGAGCGTCATAAACGAAAATTTTTTATGAGAGTAGCGATTGGAGATTACCTCGTCAATCTCCAATCGCTACTCTCTGGCGACAAGTGTTACTGCTTTATGCGCGTCAGTATAATTGATTTCAGCGGTCAGTTGAGTGCTACGCCTTTGCGTAGTGATACCGTAGGCTCGATTGACCTTTACTTTTTATTGGGGGATTTTGTGACAAACGAAAAAAAGACTGGTTATGTCTATGGGGCCGATCAGATTCAGGTCTTGGAAGGCTTGGAAGCGGTACGACGACGCCCTGGTATGTATATCGGCGGCACTGACGGTAAAGCGTTGCACCACATGGTTTATGAGGTGGTGGATAACTCGATTGATGAGGCGATGCAGGGCCGTTGTGACAAAATCTGGGTGACGATTCACAAGGATGATAGCGTTAGCGTAGAAGACAACGGCGCTGGTATTCCGGTTGATATTCAGAAACAATATGGGATTCCGGCCGTCACGTTGGTGATGACAAAACTGCATGCTGGTGGTAAATTTGGCGGCGGCGGTTATAAAGTGACGGGCGGTTTGCACGGTGTCGGCGTCAGTGCGGTGAATGCGCTCAGTTCATGGATGGAAACGAAAGTCAAACGCGACGGCAAACTCTATCGTCAACGGTTTGAGCGTGGTATCCCGGTGAGTGAAGTAGAAGTCATCGGTGAATCTGATCCCAACGCTACGGGGACGATTCAGACCTTTCTGCGCGATGATACGATCTTCCAGGTGCTCGACTATACCTTTGAAACCCTCGCTATGCGTTTCCGCGAGATGGCTTTCTTGACGCGCGGCGTCACCATCACCTTTATCGATGAACGACCGGAACAACCGCGCGAGATCAACTTCTCGTTTGATGGTGGCGTTCGCTCGTTTGTGCGCTATTTAAATCGCAACCGCACCGTGCTGCATCCGCCCATTTACATTGATGTTGATGTCGAGACTACCCACGTTGAGGCGGCGATCCAGTATAATGACGGCTTTTCTGACTCGATCTTTGCTTTTGCGAATATTATCATCACGCCCGACGGCGGTACTCACCTGACCGGTTTGCGCACCGCCGTGACGCGCATGATCAACGACTATTCGCGCAAGCAAGGCTTTTTGAAAGATAACGATGACAATTTCACGGGTGAAGATACGCGCCAGGGCATGACGGCGATTATCAGCGTCAAAGTGGTAGAGCCGCAATTTGAGGGCCAGAATAAACTGAAGCTGCTCAATAACGAAGTGCGTTATCATGTTGAGACGGCTGTGGCCGAGGCGATGGGCAAGTGGATGGAAGAGAATCCACGCGATAGCCGTCTGATCGTGGAAAAGTGTCGCACCGCGTTCCGCGCGCGTGAGGCTGCCCGCAAAGCGCGTGATTTGGTGATCCGCAAAAGCGCGCTGGAAAGTCTGACCTTGCCCGGCAAGCTGGCAGATTGTTCCAGCCGCGATCCTAAAGAATGTGAAATCTACATCGTCGAAGGTGACAGCGCTGGTGGTACGGCCAAACAGGGGCGCGACCGGCGTTTCCAGGCCATTCTACCGCTGCGCGGCAAGATTCTTAATATTGAAAAGACCAGCCTCGATAAGGCGCTGGCTAATAAGGAAATTCAGGCGCTGATCACCGCATTAGGCACGAACATCGGCGAAAATTTTGATGTAAAAGGGCTGCGTTACAACCGGGTCGTCTTGATGACCGATGCGGATGTCGATGGCAGCCATATTCGTACGCTTTTGCTCACTTTCTTTTTCCGCTATATGGAACCGCTAGTCAAGGAAGGTCATCTCTATATTGCCCAACCGCCGCTCTATCGCGTGACGGTTACACGGCAAGACAATGGGAAAGCCAAGAAGGCTAGCGAATATGTCTACGATGATGGTGCGCTTGAACTGTTGCGCAAGGAACTGGGCAATGAGCAAGTGCGCATTGATCAGCGCTACAAAGGTCTCGGCGAGATGAATAATGAGCAACTCTGGGAGACGACCATGAATCCAGAGAATCGCACGGTGCTTCAGGTTAACATTGACGATGCCGCCGAAGCGGATCGCACCTTTGATATGCTGATGGGCAGTGAAGTTGCACCACGCCGCCGCTTCATCACCACCCATGCCAATCAGGCGCGCTTGGACATTTGATGGTGAACAGTGAGATCTGCTAATGACGACAACATCGCTATGGAACAAAATAGTTGAATTACTGGCCGACTACGATGATATTTTGGTGGCGCGGGAACGCAGGCAGGAAGCCCTCGCTAACCCGGACATCATGCGCCCGATCACCGAGCTGCGTGCTAGCCTACAAGCGGCTGGACTGCTTGATGACTGAGGCAACGTCTGGACCATTATTTACGAGTGTGATCTGAAAAAAGAAATTCGTTAATGTTATGAAAAACAAAGAGAGCTGCCAGGAATCACACCTCCGCGCCGCTCTCTTTGTTCATTGCCTGAACAACTTTAGCTTAATGACCCCCGGCCCCCATCGGCGACTGAGTCGAGCCGCGACCACCCCATTTACCGGGCCAACCCGGCAAGAGGGCACCGAGCAACAGCGCGGCAATCGAAAAATAAAAGGTCAGTTGATAGGCCTTTTCAAAACCGGCAATGTTTTCCGTACAGGCAGCTTGGATGCCAGCGGTCATTTGCTGTTTCGCCCCCACTGCATTGGCGGCTGGCATCGTCTTCAGCTTGGCGGCGGCAGCGGGCGGGATATTGTCCTTAGGGGCAACGCCAGGGGTCTCACACACGCCAAAGGCGGCGGCATTGCTCGGCCCTATCTGCGCTTGCGCTTGCTGTTGCAACGCCTGCACCTGCGGTGACAACGTACTGGTTACCACGGTGGCCAATAAGGCCACGGCAATCGCTTGGATCACAAACCGTGTACTATTGGCTAGTGATGATCCACGGGGCAATAGTTGCAACGGTACACTGCCCAGCGCAGTGGTAAAGGTCGTCTGCACGGTCAAGCCGAGGGCCAGACCTCGTAAGGCCAACAAAACTAGAATAAAGGAAATCGATGTTGTCCCTTGCAGATGCGCCAATTGCCAGGTGTTAACAATCAGGATGCTGAAACCGACAATCACCAGCGGGCGTGGCCCGATTTTGTCGTAAAGGCGACCGGCCAATGGGGTAGCAATGCCAGCGGCGCCGGCCAACGCTAACAGGATCAAACCAGTTTGTAAGGCTGTTCGCCCGCGCAGCGATTGTAAATAGATCGGCATCAAAAACTCTGCCCCAAACAGCGCTAGCACAGTTACATACCCAACGATGCTGGCGTTGAGAAACGTACGGTTCTTGAACAGGCGCAGATTGAGCATAGGCTCGCGCACCAGCCACAATTCAATAATGCTAAACGCCACCAGTGCTACAATGCCGACGCCGAAGAGAATCAGCGTGATCGGCGACGTCCAGCCCGTGGTGGAAGCTTGTTCTGCCGCGTATAAGATTGAGCCAAAGCCGACGACGGCCGTAATCAAGCCAAGCGGATCAAGCGCTGGCTTACGCGCTTCGCGGGTCTCCTTGAGCAACCGGTAGGCCAGGGTGACCCCAATAATGCCAATCGGTATGTTGATAAAGAAGATGCCGCGCCACAAATTGATATCGATCAGAATGCCGCCCAAAATGGGGCCCAATGCGGGCGCCACCACCAGCGCGATGCCAAAGTAACCGAGCGCTGTTCCTTGTTCCTTGGGCGGAAAGGCACGATAGAGCAGGGCCGGACCGAGTGGCTGGGCCATGCCGCCACCGACCCCCTGGATGGCGCGAGCAATGATCAGAAATAGCAGGGTAGGCGCCAAACCACACAGTAAAGACCCCAACACAAAGAGGGTGAGGCCAGTCAGATAAATCCGCTTGATGCCAAAGCGATCACCAAGAAAACCCGACAGAGGGGTGGTAATGCCAAGCGCCAACACATAAAGGCTGATGACCCATTGTGCGCTGGTCAAGCTAGCGCCAAATTCCCGCCGCAACGTTTGGAATGCTACGTTCACGACAGTTGAATCCAGAATAATCATAAAAATGCCAAAAAGCACGGAAATCAATACTTGCCATTTGTACTCCAGGTCAAATATTCCACGGCGAGGGTTATACGGTACTAAGCGATATTGCGACAAGACGACTTCTCCTTACCATCTCTTTATATAACTATCTTGTGAAGTAAAATACAATCGATAAACCATCAGGTTAGCCCATTCTTTATCCCTTGTCAAACTTATTTTTAGCCTCCAGCGTTTATAATAGACCTTATTCCGATTTAATTTTGTGCGTTCGTAGGTGCGGTTTTTAACCGCACAAGCCTGGGTTGACCGAACTTGCGCCGTTAAAAACCGCACCTGCAAGCCTAATCGTACCCTGTTTCGCTTCACAGATAACAAATCGGAATAAACTTTAATCTTGCAACCCAAAATTTTAAAGCGCATTGCAGATATAGTTGTCCATTAAAGTATAAAGGCTCGCCGTTTTTCTGTATGTTTTCGTACTTCTGGGGTATCCAATCACTTTCTGATCGGTGTGCAAAATTTTATCGGTCGCAACCCATCATCTAACCCCAATGGTTTTGTTGTTTCCTAGATGTCCTACAAACTGCTATAATAGTAGAATGGCAAAAAAGATAGAAAATTTTGCTATAATAAATGATTTTTTAGATATTATTTTTTAGTTATTTTAATTTCCCCTATGTTACTTACTAACCTTGCGGTGCCTACTACTATCGATACCTCTGTCCATA
>JBBREZ010000357.1:0-7289 GCA_038225095.1 Caldilineales bacterium | reverse complement strand
GGTGTGCAAAAAGTTGGACGACGTCATATTGACCATCAAGTGTATCCGCCAGCGTTACACCGTCGGGTAGCTCACCAAGTTGCGCGGTATAGGCTGGCGGCGCATTGAGCACGGCGACTTTGGCCGCGGGCTTGATCAGCAATTTTTTGGACAGGCTACTTTGCGCCATATGGACTCCTGGGTTGTGTAGACGATAACGAAAAACGTGTAGCGGTTTTAAATTTTACGCGCCTTATTCCATGTCACCATTTTCCATGCCCATCATACGCGCAGAAATGCCCGTACTGGCCTGTTCGTCGATGGCGGCGCATGGCGTGCCAAACTTGGGTTGCGCAAAGGGCAAATGGGTATGGCCGCGCGCCAGAATATGCAGATAGTTGGCGGCTGGCCCTTCCCAGGGTTGGCCGTGATTCCACGGCACCCACGCTCGTGCATTGCAATAATGCGACACGAACGCACGCCGCATCCGGTCGGCGGTGCGGTTTGGATAGGAGCGATGCAATAAGTGGCTGTGAAAAAAGATCACATCGCCCGGCTCGACGATACAGGGCAACGGATCAGGGTAGGTATGCGCCACCCGGCTCAGGGTATTGGCTTCTTCATCCAACGAACTGACATTTTGCACTGTGTCTAAATCTGCAAAGGCTTCCTCGGCATAGAGATGGTCGCGGTCTTGCGTGGGATAGATCGGCTCGGCATGCGATCCCGGCGTCACATACAGACAACCGTTCTCTTCGTCGGCGCGGTCAAGCGCAATCCAGACGCCGATCAACGTTTCGGGATACGTCGTGATATAGTAGGCGTCCTGATGCCAGCCTTGGCCACCCAATCCTGGCGGATTCAAGAAAAGCATGGTTTGCAATGCCAATACATCCGGCCCGATCAACGCCTCTAACACATCCAGCACGCGCGGATAAAGCATATAGCGCTCGGCGGGGGCCAGTTGCCGGTGCAGCATGTGGATGCGCGTGAACCGTTTGTACAATTCTTGCAACTCGGTCGTGGTCGGCGCCGGCACACCTGGCACGTTGATGCGATTATGCAGCACATCCATGCTAAACGTCTGCAAGGCGGCCACATCTTCTGGCAGCACCAAATTGCGTACAACCAAATAGCCGTTCTGCCAATAACGCTTGTATTCATCCACTTTGACGCGATAGCGCGGCACATCCCATGCCACGGCGGGCGTCGTTTCTGCTTCTTTCAGTAAAACACCGTTTTGTGTTGTCATCTGCCTTCCCCTTTCTCAATCTTCAAGATTAAAACTACTCGCCCACCATGCCCCAGTGCTCGGGCGAGCGCCACAGGCCGGAGAGGATCAGCTCGCGCAGGAAGACCATTTCTTTCGGCAGCCGATCATAGAGTTTGATAAACAATTCTTCGTGCGACAAGATCTCTTGCTGCCAATCGCTACGATCCACCGCCATCAACGCCTGGAATTGCTCCGGCGTAAAGTCGGACAGCCCGCGCCAATCAAGATCCTCATAGCGCGGCATCCAACCAATCGGGCTTTCAATGCTAACGGCGCGCCCACGCGCCCGCTCGACAATCCACTTTAGGATGCGCATGTTCTCGCCGAAACCAGGCCAGAGGAAGTTACCCTCGGCATCACGCCGAAACCAGTTGACGTTGAAGATGCGTGGTGGGTTGGGCAGTTGGCGGCCAAAGTTGAGCCAGTGATTGAAATAGTCGGCAATGTGATAGCCACAGAACGGCAACATCGCAAACGGATCGCGGCGCACTTCGCCCAGCTTGCCAGCGGCGGCGGCGGCCGTCATCTCCGAGCCCATCGTCGCTGCCGCATAAACCCCATAGTTCCAATTGAACGACTGGTAGACCAACGGGACGACCGAACTGCGCCGTCCCCCAAAGATAAAGGCCGAAATCCGCACCCCTTTCGGGTTATCATACTCAGGGTCGATCACAGGACATTGGTTGAGCGGCGCAGTGAAACGAGCATTTGGGTGCGCCGCTTTCCGATGGCTGGCTGGCGTCCAATCCTGGCCGGTCCAGTCAATTAGATGGGCAGGTGGCTGTTTGGTCATGCCTTCCCACCAAATATCACCATCATCGGTCAGCGCCAAGTTGGTGAAAATTGCGTTGGCGCGCATCGCAGCCATCGCATTCGGGTTGGACTGTTCCGACGTGCCGGGCGCGACGCCAAAAAAGCCAGCTTCAGGGTTGATGGCATAGAGTTTGCCATCGGCGCTTGGTTTGATCCAGGCAATGTCATCGCCGACCGTAGTCACTTTCCAGCCTTCGGCGGCGAAAGTGGGCGGCGGGATCAACATGGCGAAGTTAGTCTTGCCACAGGCGCTGGGGAAGGCGGCGGCCAGATAAGTCTTCTCGCCGCGCGGGTTTTCGACGCCAACGATCAACATGTGCTCGGCCAGCCAGCCCTCATCGCGCGCCAAGATCGAGGCGATGCGCAGCGCAAAGCACTTCTTGCCAAGCAACGCATTGCCACCATAGCCGCTGCCATACGACCAGATCGCGCGCTCTTCGGGGAAATGGACAATATACTTCTGCGTCGGATTGCTCGGCCAGGACACGTCCGCTTGGCCCCGCGCCAGCGGCATGCCCACCGAGTGGACACAGGGAATGAAGTCGCCATCGCCTAGCACATCCAGCACCGGGCGGCCCATGCGGGTCATAATGCGCATGCTGACCACGACGTAGGGTGAGTCGGTGATCTCGACGCCGATATGGGCAATTGATGAGCCAAGTGGCCCCATGCTAAACGGAATAACGTACAAAGTTCGCCCGCGCATGCAGCCATCAAATAAGCCGCGCAGAGTCTCCTTCATCTCTCTAGGGTGAACCCAATTGTTGGTTGGGCCAGCGTCAGTTTTGTTCAGGCTACAGATAAAGGTGCGGTCCTCGACACGCGCAACATCGCTCGGATCGGAGCGCGCCAGGAAACTATTGGGCCGCTTCGCCGGGTTCAGGCGAATGAAGGTGCCAGCCTCCACCATCTGATCGCACAAGTGGTCGTATTCCGCCTGCGAACCGTCACACCATTGAGTTTGGTCGGGTTTACACAATTCGATGATCTCTGCGACCCAGGCGCGGAGTTTCGCATTGATCACATAGCTCGGAATATCCATCGACTTCTCCAATTTATTAGGTCAAAAGGCTCGTGTGGGAAAGTGCGCAAATCGACAAGTTAGGCTTTGCGATTCAGCATGACTGCACACGCTAACAAAACGACCGAACAATTTAATTGATAGTGCAGCCCCATGAAGGACGGCTACAACGCTTTTCAAATAGGAAGTTATGCGCCTTCAACAGTGCTCTCGGCCAGGACTTGCTGGGCAATGCGGCCAAAGGGTGAATCTGGATCGCGTTTGATGATGCGCTTCAAATGGATATGCGCACGGGGATCACCGCGCTGGGCCAGTTCGACCGCTTCGGCAAAGCCTTTTTCGGCATAACTCTTATCACGCGCCACAACCGGATTGGCGTACTGTTGCCAATAATACTTCATGTCATCCGTTTTCCAGTCGCGATAGACCTCTTCCCAAGTCAACTGGCTGACCAGGTTCAAATGCGGATCCAACATATGGTCGGCAATCGGATCGCCAACCGCTTGATAGCGATTATCCAGCGAGACGCGCAATTTATCCTCGGTGTAGTTGGGCAGCGCTTTGTGAATCGTCAAGGCCGGAAAGATCAAGGTGTCACCGATTTTATAATTAGTGGTGTGCCAGGCCACATCTAATTCCTGGTGGGTTTTGGCCTCCTCCTCGGTATCGACGCAGAGACCACCAGCGCCTAACGAGAAGTGATGATCCAACACATGGTTGACTTTATGCGACCCCGGCAATACGGCCAGTCCGCCCAATTCGATCGGGCAATCGCCCACCGGCGCCCAACAGGTTAAGTTTTCAAAATTGCCCTGAAAATGGACAAAATCTTGATGAATCGGCGTGGTGTGTTCGGTATATTTGGGAAACCAGAGCCGCGCAATCTTCTGCGGATGCGGCATAATCGAGCGCCCCATGATCTTTTCCACCATCTCCATAATCTCGGGCGCGTGGGCCGCACGATGAAAGGCCTCCAATTTGTAGACCTCGTGGTAGACATCCGTATATCTCAAATCACCCTCGGTGCACTGGGCAGCGATGTTGGCGATACCATCGATTGGATCGGTGCCGGCCACCACCCAACCACCTTGTTGCATCACAGTGAGCATCTCACGCCGCAAGCTGCGCAGTTTATCTGGATCCTGCAAGCGCTTAAAAAAAAGATAGCCTTCATCCGCGATTCGGTGCCGTAATTCGACGGGGTCAGTTATCGCGTCATTCGAGACGCGCAATTCTTTCAGTTGGTCAGACATGAGTTTGCACCTTTCTGGAGAGCCATAAATCGATCGATGACGCGTGCACGGGGCTTACGCACACCTAGACATATTTAGCATAACAGTAGCTTACAGCAGGACAAGCAGATTAGCAAAGCTAAGCTAGCCCTGCACCTGGGCCAAATGGACAGAGGGAGAAGAGATTGAGAGATGAAGAACGATCAATCTCTTAATCTCCTAATTTTCTGTTTTATGCTTACCGCATATATGATCAGTTTTTCTAATTCCCCTTGACCCAGAAACCCTTTTAAAGGATGGAGTGAAAGTGAATGGCTAACCAAGCACGCCCGAAAATTGTGATGCAGGTGGAATTGCGCATGGGCGCCACCGACCGCCTGCGCGAAGTAGCTGACGTGATCATCGATCCCCAGTGGGAAGCAGTTGCCGGCGCCGATGTGCTCGTGCCCGGCCCTGGCAAGGTTGATGCGGCGATGATCGAACGGAGTGGACCCAATCTCAAATTGATTGCTAAGCCGGGCATTGGGGTAGACAACATTGATATTGCGGCGGCCACGGCGCGCCAGGTGCTGGTGATCAACACGCCCGATGCGCCCACCGAATCCACCGCCGAACATGCCGTCGCGCTCTTGATGGCCGTGGCCAAGCGGGTGGTTGTGGGTGATATGTATTTGCGTACGGATCGCAGCATTCCGCGCGAAGAGATGCTCGGCACAGAATTATTAGGCCGCACCTTGGGCGTGATCGGCTATGGGCGGATTGGTCGGCGCGTGGCAGAAATCTGTGGCTTGGGGCTGCGCATGAATGTGCTGGCCTATGATCCGTACATCAATCTGAACCAGTCGCCGCCAATCGGTATCACCTTTACCAATGATTTGGACGGTTTGCTCAGTCAATCACAATTTATCACCGTCCATGTGCCGCTCGGGGCTAACACGCGCCACTTCATCGGCGAACGCGAAATGCGCTTGATGCCCAAAGGATCCTACCTGATCAATGCCAGTCGCGGCCCGGTCATCGATGAAGCCGCCTTGATTCGCCTGTTGCAAGCAGGTCATTTCGCCGGTGCTGGCTTGGATGTCTTTGACCCAGAACCACCCCATGAGGATAACCCGCTGCTCAAAATGCGCAACGTCGTCGTCACGCCGCACATTGCCTCGAGCACCGACCGTGGCATCTATGCCATGATGCACGGCGTCGCCGATCAGGTGATCCAGTTGCTCAACGGTGAACGGCCGCCCTATCTGCTCAATCCAGAGGTTTGGCCGGGGCGGGTAAAGGTGTAAAACGCGACCTCACCCCCGCGCCCAGGGGGCTCCCGCTCTCCTGAACGATAGGGCTGTTTCAGAAGAGGGGAGACAAGCGGCTGGTTCCTACTCTCCCTCGCCTGAACTCGGTCCTTTGATTCAGGAGACCCTGCTAGGGGGTGAGGCTCTTTCCTTTACCCCCAAGGCTTCAACAACACCTTGGCGCATTCACCGGTTACTTGGGTTTCCCAGGCTTGCTGAATTTGCGCGAGCGGAAAGTGATGGCTGACCAATTCGTCCAACTTAGAACCCAGCGCGCGGATCATTTGCATCATACGTGGAGTCTCTTTCAGGTTGTAATGCCACGAGCCGATCAAATACAGGCCCTTACGGATCATGTCTGGGCTGATGCGCAACGGGGTATCGGCATTGGATTCGCCGACAAAGGTAACGGTGCCTTTGCGGCGTGTGCCATCAATGCAGAGGCGATGCGCCGCCACCACGCCCGAACAATCAATTGAATGATCCACCCCGCGCCCATCGGTGAGGTCGAGAATCTGCTGAAGGGCATCGCTGGCGGTGGGGTCTACGACGACGGTAGCGCCTAATTTTAGCGCATATTCAGCCCGCCACTTGTTACTGTCCACCCCGATCACGCGGGCGCTACGATAGACGCCGTTGATCACGCCGCCCAACCCAACCGGACCCAAGCCGGTAATCATCAGGGTGTCCGAAACGGTGACACCTAGCCGTTGCATCGCACCAAAGGTCGGCCCCAAGCCGCAACAGGCCAACGAAGCGTGATCAATCGAAACGTCATCCGGCACGGGCACCAGCAACCAGTCGGGTTTGAGCAGATATTGGGCCATTGTAGCGCTGCCAGCGCGTGAACCGTGCACCGCCACAAAGTCATAACTGTTCTGACAGTGGATATACTCACCGGCCAGGCAGAGCGCACATTGACCACAGGCATTCTGTGGCATCACCACCACGCGATCACCCACTTTGACCCGTCCTGGTTGCGCCACTTCGACCACTTCACCCGCGGCTTCGTGGCCCAAATATTCTGAGCGTCCACCGTTCAGAAAGCCTTTATATTCGGTGCACATCGGCGCGGTCTGCACTTTGACTACAACCCAATCATCTTTCGCTTTGGGGTCCGCCACTTCAATGACGGCGGCTTGCCGTTCCCCCACGACTGCTGCTTGTTTCATTCCATTCGTCCTATCTATACAAATCAAAAAATAATTTCGACAAAAACGTAGGTCATCCCTTTTAGGGTGACAATCTTCGCAACGATGAACGCTCAGGACAAAGTGTGATTGTCACGCTGGAAGCGATGACCTACGCATCAATATCCACTTAGGCCAATCCAGATAAATAAGGATACGAGCGGGGCTTATCGCGCCCAGAGGGCACCCGCCTGACAGGACGTTCGGCGAGCTCAGTCGAGTCGTGGGGCATTTTCCACCTGTCAGGTCTCGATCCCTGTATTGTTATTTATTTGGAATAGCCTTAGCGTCTGATCAACTCAACACGCGCGTCAGTTGTTCCCACAGATCGTCCGGCGGATCAAAAGGTAATTCCACCGGTTTACGCCAGATGGTGCTGGCATAGAGACCAAGCACGACATTCCACTGATCCAGGGCACGCTTTAAATTGGTGAGCACTGGTTTTGCGTCATCATCCAACCAGTCCAACATGGCATTAGTGAGGTTGGCTTG
>JBBREZ010000356.1:0-7293 GCA_038225095.1 Caldilineales bacterium | reverse complement strand
AACGGCACTGCTTGCCCCACTTGCATAAATAAGGCTTACCTTCGTTCGACATACTCCTTAAAGGCGCGCAGATTGCTTTCTAGGCGGCTTTGCCCGCTGCCTTGGCCTAGATAATGGGCGAAAATGGCTACCGCAGAACCGAGATAGCGAAGCTGCACCTTGCAGCCACCCAGATCATCGTAAAAGTGCGCGCTGTAGACAATGGGTAGCCCGGTCTCACTTTCCCAGACCGTGGTGTCGCTGGGGACGACCATGCGGATCACGGCGCTAGTTGTCGTGGCCCCGAAGCGATTTTGCTGGCGCACTTGAAAGCGGGCGCTTTCCTGCCAAAGTTCACCACGTAACCAACTGGCGGCGCTAACTGGCGAATTCCAGCGCGGCCAATCGCTGATCTGGATGAATTTTTGCCATGCCGTGCCACGCGCCACATGGATATAGACTTCGGCTGCGGCCGTCAAGGTCGGTGTGATCATGCGTTCTGGGGGGGCGTTGGCAAGCGCCCTTTCAGCCGCATGATGCGCCTGTACGATTGGTTGATCCTGTCTTCGCTGATCGTGCCCTTGTCTACCAAGTCGCGAATAATTTTTGCCGCACGCGTCGCTGCCGTCTCCTGGTAAGTGACACTATTAGCAATCGAAAGCATATCAATGCCAGCCGCGATGGCAAGCTGAATGGCGGTGGTAAAATCATAATATTTGGAAATCGCCCGCATTTGCATATCGTCCGAGACAACCACGCCATCATAGCCCAGCCGCTCGCGCAAGATGCCGGTAATCACCGCGTGCGATAAAGTGGCAGGCAACTTATCGTCCAGTTTGCTGTTGAAAATATGGGCCGTCATGATCACATCGCACTGATTGGCTTTGATGAGGTCGATATAGGGCTGTAATTCACTGTCTTGCCAAGTGTCTGTGACATCGACAAAGCCTAGATGCGTGTCGCTGCGACTGCTGCCATGTCCAGGAAAATGTTTGAGCGTACACAAGGCATTGTACTTGTGGTGCGCCTGAATAAAAGTGCTGGCTTGACTGATAACAATTGCCGGATCGGCTGAGAAACTCCGCCCCAGCGCGCCGATCACCGGGTTGCGTGGGTTGATATTCAGATCGACCACTGGCGCTAAATTCAGGTTAATGCCGGCCTTCGTCAGCGTTTGCGCAAAAAGTTCCGCTTCGGCGGTTGTCGTAGCCAAATCGTTCTGTTCACCCAAGGCTTGGGCCGAATAGGCCGTCGTAATGCCAAAACGTCGCCCCAAACGCATCACCTGGCCACCTTCCTGATCCACAGCGACTAACAGCGGGATCGCTGACGCCTTTTGCAAAGCACTGGTCATCGCTTGTACTTGTGCTGGTGACTGAACATTGTCCCCAAAGAGCACAACGCCGCCAATATGCTGTTCTTGGATTTCGCGCATGATCGAGCTACTGGCGTAGATGACCTGGCCGCGAAACCCGATCAACAACATCTGCCCAATCTGAACGTCGAGTGGTGGCTCTGGAATCGGCAAACTGGAATGTAATAATCGGAGCGGCGGTCTGCTACTGGTTGATAAAAATTCTCCTGAATAGACTAGCTTAGATGATAAGTTCAGCGATGGCGTAGACGGTGTACAGGCAGCGAGCGATGATAATAGGCCAAGTTGGCTGGCGCGGAGCAAGAATTTTCTGCGTGATAATCGAGAACCCACGGTTCAAATGATCTCCAAAATAATGTTGTGGATAAAATCGGCATTAGTTCAAAAGGCTGAATCACAAAATGTAAATCCTTGATAATAGCGTGTGGTCTACGATACGCCGTAAACGGGTCAAACGCAATTCGTCGTATGCACACAATCGGAAGTTTTTGCGCTGAAAAGTATTGAGCCAAGTATACAGTAACTTGGCTAAAATTGGAACACGCCACTCAGTTGCAAAACGCGAAAATTTGTGCTATACTTAGACTATGTGTGGACGATTTAGCCTAAGTGCGCCGGCGTCAGAATTAGCGCAAATTTTCGATTTACCCGAAGAACCTGTCTTGGTTCCTCGTTATAATATTGCCCCCACCCAACCGGTTGGCATCGTACGCGCGCCATCAACGCGTTCATCGGTGTCAACGCCTGGCCGTGAATGGGCGTTGACGTTGTGGGGGCTAATTCCTTCCTGGGCCAAAGACCCTAGCATTGCAAACAGTTTGATCAACGCCCGCGCAGAAACAGTGACTGAAAAACCAGCTTTCCGGGCCGCCTTCAAACGCCGCCGTTGTCTGGTGCCAGCCACTGGCTTCTACGAATGGCAGCGCCAGGAAAAGCGTAAGCAGCCCTATTATATGACCGTGCAAGATGGCCGTCCTTTTGCGATTGCCGGTTTATGGGAAACCTGGCACGGCCCCGACGGTTCTGAAATAGAAACCTGTACGCTCCTGACCACTGAGGCCAATGCGTTAATGGAACCCTTGCATAATCGGATGCCGGTAATCATTGCGCCAGAAGATTATGCCGATTGGCTGGGGAGCGGTGCGGATGCTTCTATGCGCGAACTGGATCAATTGCGTCATCTCTTACGCCCCTATGCCGCTAATGCAATGGCCGCGATCCCCGTAAGCGCCTACGTGAGCAATGCCCGCAATGAAGGCGCCCAGTGCATTGAACCCTTCGATGCAGCCTAACTGACAAGTAATTGGCTAGCCGTACAATTGATTTTATCCTGCTAGCCCAGCAATGCCTGGGCGATTTGCTCCCACTCTTTTTCCAAGGATTGTTGCGCAACAGGTTGATTAGCTCGGCGATACCAGTAAGCGGCATTGGCGTCATCCCCTTCTTCGCGGTGTAAATAGGCGTGCACCCAGGCTCCGCTGATGTCATCTTGCGCCTGTGCGAGCACATGCGCGGCTTTCCAATCGCCTTTGCCCATTTGCCATAAAGCTTGCAAGGCATTGCTAAGCCCAGTCGGTGGCGCATTCTGGCTGAGCGATTCTTTAAATTGTTGGAAGTTCATCCGTTTCTCCCTTATTATCGAGATAAATTACTGATTGCAGCGTAAAATAAGTGATTTGGTCGGTACCTTTATAAAGACCTGATCGCTTACTTTATAGTGTACTGAGCTTTACCATTTTAGTCTAATTAAATCTCGTAGGGTCGCGTAAACCCCACTTTGACAATGGTTGCGCATGGTGGTAACCTATAACTAACGAAAGATGAATTCCCCCCTGTGCTATGTGGATTACAACCCTTTGATGAAGAAAATAGATAGAGCTGCCTATGTTGCCTCAGCCGGTGCACATCCTTGTCGTTGATGATGACACTGCCTTCCAGGTTCTATTGAGTTTGTTCCTGCGCCAAGCGGGCTATACCGTGCAGACGGTTGGAACGGGGCAGGCCGCGCTTGACCTATGCTTATGTATATCGTTTGATCTTGTGTTGTTGGATGGCCGGCTGCCCGATATGGATGGCTTTGCCGTATGCGCCGAGCTACGCTTGCGCAGCTATGTGCCCATCATTATGCTCACGGCGTTGAATCATCCCAGCCATATTGTCAATGGGCTTAGGCTGGGGGCAGATGACTACCTCGCTAAACCGTGCCGTTTACAAGAGTTAGCTGTACGCATTCAGGCCGTTTTACGACGTAGCACAAGGCGCACCTCGCGCCCTGTAAGCGATTTGGCCGATATTGATATTGTGCTTGGCGATTCCTGCCACGAGGTGTGGGTGCGCAGTAGGTTAGTCCATCTTACGCTGACTGAATATCAGTTGCTTCACTATCTGATGAGTCGTCCAGATGAGCCCGTCAGCCGAAAAGATTTATTTTGGCTGGTCCGCGGTTCCGATGCGTTCAACAATCATCTTATCGAAGTTGCTATCCGGCATTTACGCGAAAAAATCGAAGTAGACCCTTCGCATCCCCGATATTTGCTCACTGTGCGCGGCGCAGGCTATAAATTTAATCCACAACCAATCCTGCATAAATCCAAATCTGAGCTTTTTTCGTGCGGTGGTTAACCTAGCTGATCGCACGTATGGTCGTCGCGCAATCAGCTAGGCGAGCCAGTGCCTGAACAGAAATGTTCAGGCACTGGCTCGCCTAGCCTTCATCCAGATAATAGTCCGCAGCAGCACACCCGCCGCTCTCACTGGAGGCCGCCACTCACTCGCTTGGTTGACCATTGGCAACCGGGCGGTTGACGAGCCGCCTTAGCCCAGCCACAAAGGCGCTGGCGCGAACCGCGTTGCCAGCGCCTCCATCATCTTGAAAAATGCTTGGGGCTGATTGCCCCCTGCGGCGTTTAACCTCTATCCTTATTTTCTGGTTTCGTCCAATCAATACAGCTAACCCAGGCAGCGAACATTGATTAAGTTTGAATCAGTGATATGAGCATGGTAAGCTTCGCGTAGCGAGAATTAAAAGCCAAACTAATTAACAATTGTCAAACCACAACAATTGTTAATTAGCGGCTACTTTGCTTTAGCGGCATCAACAATTTTTATCGAGGCTAAAGTCCGCACAAAATATCAGCGCCATATGATCAACGCTGATTGTTGCCAATCAGACTAGCGCTTAGCGGCATTCTTCACATTGGTGGCTGCGTCTTTAATATTATCGGCCGCATCTTGCAGGTGCGATTTTGCTTGATCCGTATCGTTGCCACCATATTTATTAACAAATTTGTCCCATTCACCCTGGGCCTGGTCTTTGCTATAGCCATACCGCTCTTGCAAAACACCGAGCATCTTATCTGAGCTGCCTTCGGACTGGGTGAGATCGTCATCGGTAAGTTTACCAAAGGCTTCTTTGACACTGCCGCGCAATTGTTTCCATTTGCCTTGTAAGACATCGTTGTTCATCAGTTATTCTCCTTTGAATTGATGTTCTGCTCTGTGTAGTGTCTACTTGTTGCTATCCCTCTTAGAGCAGTTTAGTCAAGAGGATGACCATAATATAGCGTATATCAGCAGCAAAAAACATCAGTCTGAATCTGAGCTCGTTGTAGGAAGAAACGGGCAAGTGTGTAGGTATCTGTCTGACAAACAGGTAATCGGGGTTAGTAACTTAACTCGGCTTATAGAGCAACCAAATAAGCTCCGTAGATTCGAGGAGTTCGCATGCTCTACTGCGAACGGCTCAGCGTTAGAGAACGCTGCCTCCTCATTGGGGTGACTTTTAAATGATTTGTCTATGAGTAAGTCATGTTACGCAGCCCACCAGTGGTAAGGCCACGATAGTTCGTGGCTGTACGGACGAGCGACTGCGTAACATCAGTTAGTAATTTTATTATGCCAATCAACAAAACGGAGCCAGGAATTCGGCTCCGTTTCGCTTGCGCTTAGCTCAATAAATTTACAGGGCATTGCAGACAATGCGTTTTAAATTATGCGCTGCATTGCTTCAACAATCGCGGCTGGTAACTGATCGAATTCGCACGATTTATCAAAAAAGAAATCTGCGCCAGCCTGTTTGCATAGAGCCAGATACTTTGCGTTTGCATGGTTCGTTAACATAATAACAGCTGATTCTGGACAGGTCTTTTTGACCGCCTTCAAGACATCAACACCATTTCTTAAGCCATTACCACCTGGAACCTTAATATCTAGGATTGCAATTTCTGGCCTATGCTGGCTAAATAGATCGACAGCCGAAATCGCATCCTCAGCCTGAAAAATTGTATCCACATCTTCGAGCCCAGACAGCAAATCAACAATAAGTTTTCGAATGCCGACAGCATCGTCCATAATTAATACATTCACGCGTTTCATAGTGCATATCAATTACAGGTAATCGCTCAGGCTAGACTAATGCCTGAAGGTAGCAGGGTTATCGCATATACGTTAAAGCATACAATGAAAGTGATTTAAGTCCGGTAGGAGGACTTTGTTCACACTGACCATGCTACCAATAATTACCAATAAAGTATGTAGGGCGGTTGTGTCTGATTATGTCGGTTTTTGTCCTACAATTGCCCTATGTTAGTTGATTATCAATCACATAACGGATCAATTCAGCGTTCGATTTAAGCGTTAATTTCTCCAACACTCGCGAGCGATAAGTACTTACCGTTTTCACACTGAGCAACAATTCATTGGCAATTTCGCTGACGGACTTACCAATGCCAATCATGAGCAATACGCTGTACTCACGATCCGACAATGCCTCGTGGGGAGCTTTGCCATTTTGCCCGCTAAGTTCAAAGGCCAGTTTTTCTGCCAATGTTGGACTCACATATTTGCCACCACCAACTACTTTTTGGATGGCGCGCACTAGTTCGTCGAGTGCACAATCTTTATTCATGTAACCTGCCGCGCCGGCCTTGAGCACCCGAATGGCATACTGTTCTTCGGGGTGAACACTCAACATCAGCACGGGCAGCGTAGGTTTGCTGTGCTTCACTTCTTGTAAAATGTCCAAACCGCTGCGTTTCGGCATTGAAATATCAAGCACGAGTACATCCCAATGTTCATCACGGATTTTTTCAAGAACCTCTTGCCCATCAACGGCCTCATCGACCTCCATATAGGCGGCCTGTTCTTTGACAATTTGCCGTAAACCTTTACGCACAATGGCGTGATCATCTGCAATTAGCACCTTAATCATGGGCTTGTTCTCCAATTTTATTGATAGCCAGCAAGGGCAAGATGAGCGTTATGGTCGTGCCTGCGCCAGGTGCGCCACTGATTTCGACTGTGCCACCCAATTGTCCAGCGCGTTCACGCATCCCTAACAAACCGAGGGACTTGGAACCACGCAAATCCGCTTCAACGATCCCACTTCCATTATCTACTACTTTTAATGTAAAGCTTGTTTCGTCACTTTCCAACGCCACCTTAACCTCAGTTGCCTGCGCATGGCGGGCTACATTGGTCAGGGTTTCCTGCAAAATGCGAAAAGCGGCTGTGCCCACCTCTTCGTCTAAGCGGCTTTCCCGCATGTCGGCGCTCAGTTGCCACTGGATGCCAGTATGCTTTTCAAATTCTTGCAACTGCCATTCTGCCGCCGCTTCCAGGCCAAAATCGTCCAGAATACCGGGGCGCAGTCCGGTGGCAATCCGCCGTACAATTTGGATGGTTTCATCTACTTGGCCAGAAGCGCTATTAAGTTTATCACTAATCGTTATCTGATGTGGCTCTAATAGACGACGCGCCATACTCAATTCCATCTTGACCGCCGTCAAAGCCTGACCGAGTTGGTCATGAATTTCGCGCGCAATACGAATGCGTTCTTGCTCCGCCACATGCATTAATTGCCGCGAAAGTTTACGCAATTCGGCTTGTGAAGCTAGCAATTTGGCGTTGCTGTCCTGCAATTGCGTGGTACGCGCCGCCAC
>JBBREZ010000355.1:0-7296 GCA_038225095.1 Caldilineales bacterium | reverse complement strand
ACGGGTGAGCACCTCACCCAGTTCGCCCGCGAATTGTGTATAGTCGTATGCCTGATTTGCAATCGGGATCAGGATGTCACCCGCCTCGGTTTGGGCCGCTTTATGGTGATCGACCAACACGCGACTGCGTTGCATGGTCGCTGTATCTAGTTCGCGCATCTTTGCGGTATACGCGCCAACTGCGTTGATATGTGCGCCTGGTTGCAGCCAGGCGCCGTCAAATACGGGGGTGCTCGCATTGGTCGCTGTGCAGATAATATCGGCGGCCATCACGGCGGCGCACAAGTCGCGCGTAGAAATGACCGCGATGCCCAGCTTGGCGGCCATACGTGCACAGAAGTCGGCATCCTTGGCTCCGCTTTGTGTAATTACAAAGACTTGCCGAATCGGACGCACCGCGCACATCGCTTCTAGTTGCGCCCCGGCCTGCGCGCCCGCCCCAAAGAGCGCAACCGTTGCTGCATCTTGCCGCGCCAGATGGCGGGTGGCAACCCCGCTGGCTGCGCCCGTGCGCATGGCCGTCAAATACTCAGCATCCATCATTGCCAGTAATTGCCCATTGCGCGCATCGTGCAACAATAACATCCCCTGGATCATCGGCAGCCCAAAGCGGGTTTGATTATCGCCATACACCGTGACGATTTTGATCGTCAACGTGCCTGGCTCGCCACCGACAAAGGTGGGCATGGAAAGATGCAGGCCATTGTGCGGCGCAATCGCGGTGGCCGCCCGCTGCGGCATAACAACATTGCCCAACGCTAATTGGCGAAAACCGTCCTCGACCGCGTCGATCGCCGTAGGCATCGTGAGCAGCGCTTCAACGTCGCGGCGGGTTAGCATTAGCATCGTATTTTCCTCGCCTGAAAAACCAGAACCGAATAGGGTTTTGGCAACGAATTTTGCGAATTTGCACGAATTAAATACTTCTAATTCACATGTAAGCATGCAGCACGAAAAAGCGGTTACACAGAGCACACAGAGAAAATCCGATTTTCTCTGTGTGCTCTGTGTAACTACTGTTTTTGTGTAATATGAGTTTCTAATTCGTGTGAATTCGTAAAATTCGTTGCCGATGTGTTTTACACGGCTTCTCTGCCCTTACGCATCTGGGAACGGCCAAATTTGATCCCACGCCGCCATCCAGTCTTTGGCCTTGCTTTGCACCTTGAGTGGCCCAATCACTTCGACGCCGTGCTTGCCGCGGAATTGACCGACTTTTTCCACGGTTTCGACTTCGATCGTAATCGTCGCCGGTTTGGCCGGATTGTAGATTTTCAGTTTTCCCAGATTCTGGAGCGCCTGTTTGGCGCCATCTTCGATCATCTGGCGGGCGCGCACGGGCGGAATCTGGCGCGCCGAGTAGCGCGTCAGTCCCTTTTTGACGGCCACATAGGTGGCGGCGTCGCCCAGAATTTCGCGGCTTTCCCGACAGACTGCTTCATCACCGGTCACCAGGGCGACGGGACAATTATAATGACCACACAGCGCGGCGTTGACGCCTAATTCGCCGACTAGATCCTCATTGAACCAGAGATTGCGCCAGGTGACGGTCGAAATCGTGTGGCAAAGCACCCCATCCGGCGTGCCAGCGCGGGCGTGCATCCCGATCGCGAGCATGGCGTCGCAGCCTTTCTCCAACAGCTCTGTGTAGCGGCTCCACGCATGATGCGCCACCCATTCGCAGTCGGGGTGTAACAGTTCGGGCACAAAGGAATTGAATGACCAGTCACCGCCCGCGCCGTGACAATCAACGGCGACAATCTCGGTCGCACCAGCGGCTTTTGCCCCACGTACAGCTGCGTTAATCTCTTCTGTATAAAGAATCCGGCCTTCATCGTACATTTTTTCGCCACCCTTGACTTGATTCCAGGTGACGATGCCACTGACGCCTTCCATGTCCGCCATAATTAAGACCCGCATGTTGAATATTTCCTCCCGCTGGTTAACGCTGAATGGTTCATTGCGAATGATTAATGGGCACTACCCGTCTCTACATTAACCATTTGCATTGATTGTACCCGTGCCATCAGGTTCAGGCAAACAAGGGTTTGCGAATCGGTTACGCTTTGCCCGCACTTACTGGCTCTGGTATACTCTCATGAAATTATAGTCACTCATGTTACGCAGGCATGGTGAGCTAAGGTAAAATAAGCTTCCGAAAGGAAGTAAACATGAACAAACAAGAAGTACTCGACATCTACAGTGACTATTTATTGAGTTCGTTTGGGCCAACCACGGCAACTGGGTTGTCGCGCCTGCTCGGTGGGGCGCTCAGCCATGACGAGATCACGCGTTTGCTGACGGGCGAAGTGCAAAGTAGCGCCAGTTGGTGGCAACGCGTGAAACCGCTGGTGCGCCAAAACGAGCGTGTGGACGGCGTATTGCTGTTTGACGACAGTATTGAAGAGAAGCCGTATACCGACGAGAATGAGATCGTTTGCTGGCATTATGATCATAGCAAAGGCCGCAATCTGAAAGGCATCAATTTTCTGACGGCGCTGTATCAGAGCGGCGAGGTGAGCCTACCCGTGGCCTTTCACCTGATCGCCAAGACGGAACAGTATCTGGATGCTAAAAGCGGCAAGCCCAAACGCCGTAGTCCCAAAACCAAGAATGCGTACTACCGTGCGATGGTGGCGACTTGTGTGCAGAATCAAATTCCCTTTCGCTATGTGCTGAATGATAGTTGGTATGCTTCGGTCGACAACATGAAATTGGTCAAAACTGAACTCAAACGCAACTTTATCATGGCCCTCAAAAGTAATCGCAAGGTGGCACTTTCAGCGGTCGACAAAGCCGCAGGCAAATACCAAGCCGTCTCGACGCTCGCTACACTGGCAGGCACGGTGTGTGAAGTTTGGCTCGAAGGTCTCGCTTTCCCGCTCGGATGCGCCAAACAAGTCTTCACAAACGAAGATGACAGCACCGGCACGCTCTATCTGGTCACGAGTGATTTGACCCTGGACTGCCTGACCCTCACGACAATCTATCAAAAACGATGGAAAATCGAGGAGTACCACCGTTCGCTCAAACAAAATGCCGCTTTGGCTAAGTCACCGACCCGCACCGTCACCACCCAGACCAACCATTTTGTCGCCGCACTTTATGCCTACGTCAAACTCGAAATGCTCAAAGTCGCGACTAAGTTGAATCATTATGCCTTAAAAAATAAACTTTATCTTTCCGCCTTACAGCATGCTTATCGAGAACTACAAATTTTGCAACCTATCTCTCTCTCAGCATTTAATTCTGCTGCGTAACATGAGATAGTAAGTTACAATCTTTTTTTGTGTTTTCGCCCCTCACACGATTGGATTTCATCTGATGCCAAATTTTCAACCGCTCAAACATAAAAAAAATCTAACGTTTTGGCCCATGCCAGTCAGCATTGGTGTGATGCTTGGCCTGCTTTTTCTTTTAGGCTGTACGAATCTCCCGGTCTCACAGGGCGCAGACTTGACTAATCCAGCCGTGGCGCTCGCGTTGGCGGTGGCAACGCCGGAAGTGCTCACCGGACCCGTCACCCTGGCTTTGTCGCCAGATTTACCCAAGAGCTATGCTAAGGCATTTCTGACCGTGCTCAAGCGCACGCCCACCTTGGCTACGCTAGGTGGCTCGCAACCGCTGAACGTAGTTGGGGCGGGAAAGAGCGCCGGCGCGCAAGTTAAGTTGGCGAAGCTACCAGCCAAAGGTGTGCCATTGGCCGAACGCTTTTACGCCGTGGTTGAACCGTTCGCCACTGTCCGCGACGATATTACGTTGGCTGAAGTGAAAAAACTGTGGCAGGCGAATCAGCCAAATTCGCTGTTTGTCAGCGAAGAAGCGGCGGCCATGTTGCCTGCTACCCTGGGCGCATCCACCGCCATCACCGTTGCTGATGATCAATTGCTGGCCAAACTCGAAGCGACGCCAGGTGCGCTTGGTTTGATTGCCTTTGATAAACTCGACCCACGCTACAAAGTGTTAACTGTAGACGGCGTCAACGTGCTGGACAATCATTTGCAACCGGCGCGTTATGGGCTGGCCGTGGCGATGATGGTGGAAGGAACGGGCGCTTCGTTGGTGGCGCCGCTGTTGCAACCGTTGACCAAGCCATTTACTAATCGCGCGGCTAACCAGTTGACCACATTGATCATGACCGGGGTCACGGCCATGTCGCGCGGTACGGCGGCGATGATGGACCAGAAAGGCGTACTCTACCCGGCAGCTAAAATTTCCGCTACCCTCGCTGCTGCCGATATCACGCATGTGAGCGATGAAGCGCCTTTCTTGGAAAATTGCGTCACCAACAATACCGAAGGCAATCTGACCTTATGCAGCAAAACGTCCTACTGGGCCGCGCTGGCAGCGGTTGGGACAGACATCGTCGGCCTTAGCGGCAACCATCTCAACGACTTTGGCCGTGACGCCGCGCGCGAATCGCTCAATTGGTATCGCGATAACAAGATTCCGATTTATGGTAGCGGGTTGAATCTTGACGAAGCCTGTAAACCACTGCTCTGGAAACACAATGGCAACACCTTTGCTTTCCTTGCCGTGATTGCCTGGGGCCCGCCCAATGATTGGGCTTCGGCGACCGAGCCAGGCACTTGTTATTACTATGATCACAAAGCAGAAATTCTTGCCAGCGTGCGTGACCTCGCCAAGAAAGTCAACATTGTGGCCGTCGAAGTGCAATATGAGGAGACCTACAATCCGTATCCGACCGCCAAACAGGTAATCGAGTTCCGTGAGTTACGGGATGCTGGGGCCAAAATTGTGAGTGGCGTGCAAAGCCATGTACCCCAGGCCATGGAGACGTATGGCGCGGCGGATAAAGGGGGACCCGGCGCAATCGGCTATGGACTGGGCAATCTTTTCTTTGATCAGATGTGGAGCTGGGATACCCGCACCGAACTGTATGAGCGCTATACGATTTACCAAGGTCGTGTGCTCGGTGCAGAAATCTTAACTGGCGTGTTGGAAAATTACGCCCAGCCGCGTTGGACGACGCCGCAAGAACGGGCCACCTTATTGGCGGGGCTTTTCGATGCTGCGCCGGCGAAATAATAATGAGATTAGAGATTACCGCCAATCTCTAATCCCCATCTCTAAAGGAGCTTTTATGCGTAAAATCGGTGAGATTATTCAATTACAGGTGCAAGTTGCCAGCCTGAAACAGGGTGAGAAGAACGACCGCTATTATGAACCGGCGGGTTTGACGCCGGTATCGGCCTTACGCTTGACGCCCGCAGGGGTGACGGGCTTGGAAGCTGGACGAGAAGTGAGCGATGTCCACAACGCGGAACATCCAGACTCCAAAAATCGCGACCTGACCAATAGCATTTCATTTAACTTTACCAGCCACTACACTCGGATGCAGGATCGCTTTGGCGCTCATTTATCTACAGGTATCGCCGGTGAAAACATCTTGGTCGCTACTGATGAAACGTTTGACGAAGCAGCGTTTGTCAATGGCGTCATTATCCAGACAAAGGACGGGCACCAGATAACGCTAACCCAAGTCTGCGTCGCTGAACCGTGTGCCCCGTTCAGCGAATTTGCACTGCATCAGGATGCACGACCGCCGGCATCTCAACTCAAGGCCACATTGCAATTTCTCGATGGCGGCACGCGCGGTTTTTACTGTCAGCAAACTGGTAAACCGGTCGTGATCCAAGTTGGAGATACGATGTTTGTAAGGTAAGAAAGGATAATTGGGTGCTTGGCATAAATTTCCCCAACTAGTCCATAAAAATAGGGGATTTTTACGAACAGAGAGTGAAATTGCCAACACCCAGTGCTAACCAGTGCTAATCCCTTCTTCGCTCACGCTAAAGCTCGCCTTAAAACGGATGATTGTTGCACGCTGTGTGCCTATGGATACAAATAGCTGCTAGATTGTGATGTTTAGATAGAAGGGTGGGGGAATATTCGGTTTACAAGTAATAGCTACAAATATTAGTTGCAAATTGTTGGTGGCGAACAGTCATTGGAGAAGGATCTGTTATTGGTGTTAATTAGCAAAAAATATTGAGAAAATACTTGACTTTGGACAGGTTCGATTGTATAGTGAGGAGGGCTCATTGTACTCAACGTCTCTCCACGAAAACCAAAGCTATATACGATGGGCATGTTTTTTATTCACATTTGTGTGATTGCTACATGCCTGACGCGGAAATGTACTTTCTTTCTGAAAACCCAAAGAGTAAATAGAGGTACACAATGTATAATTCAATTCAATTATTGCACTGTCTCCTCTTTATCGTGGTCTTCAATCCTTCTATCAAAGCAACATCAACTACGTCAAGTACAGCCATAGCGCCTTCTGTTGGCGTGACAACTTTGTCTGATACCCGATTACCAACGATCATTTCGCTCACAACCCCTACACCTTCTCCTACGCCGGTAGTTGTCATAGCTACGGTAAACGAAAATGCGAATCTACGGGCTGGCCCTGGTACAAATTACGCAAAAATAGGCCTAGTAGCAAAGAATAAAACAGTGCGGCTCGTTCGTATAAACCCTACAAACGACTGGTATCAACTGGAGACTGGTGAATGGATTGCTGCATTTCTAGTCGATAGCTTGTCCGGGATGCTGACGCCAGATATAGCTGCAACTAAAGTACCTTCTGCCAGTGCCACGCCAACGCGCATTGCCCCATCAACGGCTATAGCCGCTTCAGATCCGGCCTCAATGCCTGTTTGTTCACAACCACCCAGCGATGTGTGCCATGTTCAGATCAATGGCGAAACAGTTAATGCTCGCACGCTTTGGATGCTTCAATTAGCACAGCATCTATATGGTGGGCCAGGCAGTATTTTGCGTGTGGTGCAAGGAAGTTATGAACCGGGTCTCAAGGAATCTTTTGGCACCCACGATGGCGGTGGAGCGGTCGATATTTCTATTCGTAATCCGGCAAAACTAGCAGAGGTGTTATGGGCTGAAGCGCCTAAGATGGTGGCTGCGATGCGCAAGGCCGGTTTTGCAGCCTGGTATCGCCCTACTGGTATGTTTGGTCCCGACTCTGGTGCCCATATTCATGCGATTGCGATTGGCGACCCAGAACTTTCGCCAGCGGCGCGTCGTCAACTTGATGGATCTGAAGGCTACTTTCGAGGACTGGATGGCGTGCCGCCTGAATATAGCGGCCCCCATCCCGACCCTTACGGAGGACCCGTGATCTGCCCTTGGATGCTTGTGTTTGGTTTCAAAGATTTACGCTAAAGCCTAGAAATTTGTTAATTATCTTATTCTATTATTACTTTTTTGTGCTATACTGATAAACGCAATATTTAAAACTCAGACAAATTA
>JBBREZ010000354.1:0-7308 GCA_038225095.1 Caldilineales bacterium | reverse complement strand
AAACTATCGGGCAAGGAATTTTATGGACGTTAACTCGCTTCGTCAATGGCATATTTCTTTGATGAAAACGACCCTGGATATTCTTGGCAATGTACTAGCACCGGTTAGCCAAGTGGTGGCCACCACGTTGCTGGATGACCGTGATGGCCCTAAGGGTTGGACGGTAGTCGAAGTCGTCTGTCATTTGCGCGATTTTGACGGTTTTTTCCAACAGCGGGCCCAATTGATGCTGGAACAAGCGTCACCCCAATTACCCGCCGTTGCTCAAGAAGCACTGGCGGTCGAACGCGATTATATCAGCCAGGATGTACATTTGGCCTACGATGAGTTGATAGAATCGCGCAGGCAGTTTATCGAATTTTTTACTAGGCTGACACCAGAACAATGGGAGCGGGCCGGCACCCACCCGACACGCGGCCATTTCACGATGACCAATGCTGTCGTACAGGTGAGTTTTCATGACGCAATGCATATTGAACAGATTACGCGCATTTTGAATGGCGGGTAGATAGTTTGTGGGCAATTATCAATTGCTATTCAATGTGATTAAGAGATTGATCGTTTTAATCTCCCAATCTCTTAATCTCCCAATCTCTCATTCCTACTCACAACTTCTATGTCAAAATTTATACTAAGCATCTTCTACACTGCGCTCTTGCTGCCATTTTATTTACGCTGGAGTCAACAACAGACTGAACGCCAGATCGATAAGATGCAAGACGCAGTCTTTAATACGCCAGGCGCCGAAACTATTGTGACGCCACCGATTGTGCTAGGCGGCCTGATGCTGCTCGGCTTCCATTTTCTATTAGGGAAGCGCGCCTTAGGTTTGAAAACCTGGCAGACCGTTTTGAGTCTGTTGATGGGCGTCACTGCGGGCCTGGGTATTTTTATGTTCCCGACCCAAAACAAGAAGTAAAAGGCCTTGTTTCCATGATTCTTTCGACAATTGACACGACACAACCGAAGGGATGGTTTATCGGTCCTTGGAATTCCCAAGTGCCCATTCCGATTGGTTATGCCAACAAAGGCATCCAAGAATTACATTATCATGCAGAAATGTACGAAATTTATCTGGTTGCCAAAGGGACAAGCACCGCACTTGTCAACGGTAATGAAGTAGCGTTGCAAGCTGGCGACATAATGGTGGTTGAACCGGGTGAAGTGCATACCTTCACCGCAAGCTCGCCTGATTACCTGCATTTTGTGCTGCAAACACCTTTTGTGCATAACGACAAGCAATTGGTTGTGACGGAGGTTAAGTTTTATGGCAAAACTAATTCCTGAATTTCATAACTAAGAAGAAGAGCGCGAATTTTGGGCAAATCATGACTCAACCGATTTTCTCGACTGGGGTAAGACACAAGCAGTTGTGTTTCCCAACCTTAAGCCTTCAACCAAAACGATATCATTACACTTACCAGAGTCAATGCTCAATGAACTGAAACTTTTGGCTAATAAACGGGATGTACCTTATAGACAAACCAAATAGACTCTGCACAATCCAACTGGACGGGCACGGTATACCGTGCCTCTACCAATGTGCAACCTTTATTTGGTTTGTCTATTATCAATCTTTGATTAAGATACTTTTGCAAGAAAGTATTGATCAAACATACCACCGAATGCGTCAGTAAGCTGAAATCATCATGGCTGAACACTCCTCTTTGCTTCAACGTTTATTTTCATTAGACGGTAAAACCGCCCTGGTGACCGGTGCATCGGGCGGGATTGGGGCGATCCTGGCGACAGCGTTGGCGGAGGCCGGCGCAACTGTCGGCGTACACGGGCGCTCCACCGAAAGGGTGGCAGAAGCCTGCCGCCAGATTGAAGAAAAAGGCGGCAAAGCCGTACCCTTTATTGCCGATCTGACGGCAGTAGAGGCTAATCGCCAGCTGATCGACGATGCAGCCAGCACGCTGGGTCGGCTTGATATTCTGCTCAACTGTGCGGCCATCAACCGGCGTAAATTGCTGGCGGAGGTGACGCCGGACGATTACGACACGATTATGGCCACCAATTTGCGCAGTCTGTTCTTTCTCTGCCAGGCGGCACAGCCGCCTATGTGCGCCCAGGGCGGCGGCAAAATTATCAACATCAGTTCAATCAACGAGCGTTATGGCTTAGGCACCGTCTCGGTCTATGGCGCGGCCAAAGCTGGCATCGCGCAAGTGAGCCGCGTGATGGCGGTGGAATGGGCTAAAGACAATATTCAGGTAAATTGTATTGTGCCTGGTTTTATGATGACGCCGTTGACCGCGCAACCGCTCTGGGGCGTCGAGCAGCGCAGCCAGTGGCTACATGATCGCATTCCGCTGCGGCGGCCTGGTCTGCCCGAAGAGCTGATTGGCGCGACATTGTTGCTCGCCTCGAACGCATCAGCTTACATGACAGGCAGCGCGATCACCGTGGATGGTGGTTTTTTCGCAGGTGGTTCGTGGGAACAGGATTAATAAGGCAAAGCAATCGACAATCGCTATGTAGAGACGTACTTAATTCACTAGTTGGGTGGATGGCGGAAGCAATCGAGTATATGGTCATTGACCAAACCTGTTGCCTGCATAAAGGCGTAACAGATGGTGGGGCCAACAAAAGTAAAGCCCCGTTTTTGGAGATCTTTACTCATGGCCTGCGCCTCGACCGTCTGCGGCGGGATGTCACGCAAAGTGGCCCAGTGGTTAACAATGGGTGCGCCATTGACAAAACGCCAGATATAATTGTCGAAGCTGCCAAAGGCCGCTTGCACCTGCAGAAACGCTTGCGCATTTTTGATAAAAGCCTTGACTTTTAATTGATTGCGGACGATACCCGCATTTTGCAGCAATTCGGCAATTTTATCATCGCCATACGCAGCGATTTTCACTACAGCAAAATTATCAAACGCGGCGCGATAGTTCTCGCGCTTGCGCAAAATCGTAATCCAACTCAGCCCCGCCTGCGCGCCCTCCAGACAAATCATCTCGAAAAACTTGCGGTCGTCGTGCACAGGCACGCCCCACTCCTGATCGTGATATTGCACATAGAGTGGGTCACTACTGGCCCAGCCACAACGTGTTACGTTCATCATTTGCTCCCATGGCATTATTGTTACATGATAGTAGACGATACGATCAGTATACCAAATGCCACTGACAACAGGATATCAGGAGGATATGCGGAAAAGCCTGCCCGCAACGACTCAGTGCCCGCGCCGCTCTTGCATGGTGCGCACAAGGCGTGCAACCAACTTGCGCGGGGTGAAGCGAGGCGCCAGCGCCCCAATTTTATTAAACAGGCCGGGAATAACGATTGTTTGGCCGCTCACCAACCCTTGATAGCCCGCTTTGGCAACCGTTTCCGCATCCATCAGGCCGCTTTGCACCAACTTGGAATCTTGCATGGCGGCGCGGGCCTGAAAGCCAGACGCGGTGGGTCCTGGACAGAGTGCCGTTACGGTTACTCCTGTACCTTCCAATTCATTGGCAATCGCTTCGGAAAAGCTGAGGACAAAGGCTTTGCTGGCATAGTAGACGGCCATCAAAGGCCCCGGTTGAAAGGCCGCGGTCGAGGCGACATTGAGGATCTGGCCATGCTTGCGTTGCACCATGTCGGGCAAGAAGAGCCGCGTCAAGTGGACGAGCGCCATCACATTCAATTGGATCATGTCTAACTCTTTTTGTTGATCCAGTTCGTGGAAAAAACCATAGCTGGCAAACCCAGCATTGTTGATCAGTGCGTCAATGGTCACGCCATCCTTTTCCATTTGGTTGAAAATTGCTTGCGGCGCGCCAGGTGCGCCCAAATCTTGAGCCAATACAAGCGCTTCGACACCGTATTTCGTGACCAATGCCTGCGCCAATTGTTCTAGTTTTTCCTTACTACGCGCCACGAGTACGACATTGTACCCATGGCCGGCAAACTCTTGCGCCAGATCGTAGCCGATGCCACCGGATGCGCCAGTGATCAGGGCGGTCTTACTATTTTGGTTACTCATCAGCAATTCTCCTCCGCCCTATTAATCCATGCTGGCTCAGTTGATTGACAAGCTATTACACTAACTGACTTTCGGTCAATTATAAATGACCAAGGATCAGTCGTCAATTAACGAAACAGTTTGGCTTTCTGAAAGAAGGCTTTGCATGCAATTTTCTTCAGAAAAGGTCTAAAACGAGTCATCTCGAGCAGCGAATGAATTCGCTACCTGCTAGAAGAAATGGGTTAATGAAAGTTAAAATTTATTTCGGTCATGTGTAGTGAGCACCCTCAGATAGTTGCTCCATAATCGTCAGGCCAAGTTGGCCAGTGCCCAAGATTTTCCGTTTTTCTATTTTTTGGTTGCTCATTGTTTATCTCCTGAGTTGATAATTTTTATCCAATTATTTCTATCCTACCCCTGCCCTGCGGAACATCAGTTACTAACTAGCTATGCTTTATAGTAACGCATGGTATGCAGGAACAGCGGTTACACAGAGTTCACAGAGCAGACACAGAGACAAAGCAAACTTGCTCAAGCATTGTTGTTTCTCGATAAGCGTAGCGACGTACTCTGTGTAATTTTCCCTCTGTAGCCTCTGTGTAGCGCTTTTTGATGGTGCGTAAGGTGGGTTATGTAACATACGTTATCATTGGATCGTTGCAAAATTGAAATCTGTTCTGATTGATTGCTCAAGTCGGCTGGGTTTCTGGTAGAATGGAGCCAGTCAAAACAATGTAAACGTGACATGCGACAGGATACCCGATGCAATCAACTCTGCCCGCCCCAGCCAAGCGCGCCACCGATCAGAGCGGCTTACTGATCACGGCGCTATTACTCTTTGACAGTTTGCACTATGTTTTTGGCCGTGAACTTCACCTCTATATTAACCCGAATGTCTCGGCGATGTACGTGATGCTGATCAGCACCCTGGAAATTGCGCTCTACGCGATGGTCACCCGCCAGCTTGATTGGCGCGTGCTGCGCCGCCATCTCTGGTTTTTTCTGACCATCGGCTGCTTGATCGGCATATCCACCGAGCTAGGCTATACCGCGCTCGGCTCGGTGGACCCAGGCACGGCGTCGATGTTGGGCAAAATTGGCACAATTTTCGCGATCGGGTTTGGCATGATCTGGCTGCGTGAGCGCTTTACCGGCTGGCAATGGCTGGGCGCGCTGCTCGCCATCGTCGGCAGTTTTATCATTGCCTATCAGCCGGGGAACTACTTGCAATTCGGTTCGCTGCTGCTTTTGCTCGAAGCCTTGCTCTATTCGCTGCACACCACACTTGTGAAACGCTATGGCGGCGAAATCGATTTTATTAACTTCTTCTTTTTCCGCCTCTTAGCCAGTGCCACAATTTTATTGATGCTCGCCCTCGGCACCCGCGCCCTCGTCTGGCCCGGTGCCATTGCTTGGCGTTGGCTGATTGTCACGGCGACGGTTGATGTCGTGATCAGCCGCAGCTTCTATTACGTCGCGTTGCGGCGCTTGAACATGAGCGTCCACACCCTGATTCTGACGCTCAGCCCGGCGATTACGGTGCTCTGGTCGTTTTGGCTATTCCGTACCTTGCCAACGCTGCAACAGTTGAGCGGTGGCGTCGCGATTTTGCTCGGCGTGCTGCTGGTCTTAGCGCAGCAAAGAGCCACCAAGCCGTCGATTGTCTATCCACCCAAACTCACAAAAGGAGTCACTCAATGAAAGTAGCTGGCGATTATACCTTTGAAGCGCCGCGTGACCTGGTCTGGGCAGCGCTCAACGACCCGACCGTGCTCGCCAAGATCATGCCGGGCTGTGAAAAATTGATCCAGACTGGCGAAAATGAATACGAGGGCGCGCTCAAAATCAAAGTGGGCCCAGTACAGGGCACCTTTCAGGGCAAAATTAAACTGTCCGACATCCAAGCGCCGGAAAGTTATCACATGCAAGTTGATGGCCAAGGCGCGCCGGGCTTTGTCAAAGGGGCGGGCAGCGCCCACCTGACCGAGCAAGACGGCAAAACGTTGCTGCACTATGCCGGCGACGCCCAAGTCGGCGGACGCATTGCCAGCGTGGGCCAGCGCTTGATCGAAAGCTCCGCCAAGTCGATCATCCACCAAAGCCTGAACGGGTTGCACGAATACATCAAGGCCAAGACCCAAGTCGTCGCCGCCGCCCAAGTGGCCGCCGACACCGAGGCCGCCGACACCACCAAATCCGCCGCAGAAGCCACCGCAGCCCGCCAAGCCGCGGTCGCTGCGGCAGCCGCAGCCGTCGAACCGCCGAAAATTACGCCGCTCTCCCAGTCGCAAATGGCCGCCACCGTCGCCAAAGATGTCATACAAGATTTGGTGCCAGCCGAGCGCCGTCCGCTGGTCTATGCGATCCTTGCGGCGATTGGGGTTATGTTCCTGGTGTGGCTTTTTCGGTCTGATGATTAGAGAGGAATAGAAGTCATCTAGGACGACGTTAGTAGGATAGAAACACAAAATTATATTCGAAATTCAATGTGGTTGACGAACTTCGCATCTTCATCGGATGGGCTAACTCGTCAACCCATTATTTTCTAGATAAGCTTATGACAAGATTTGTAATTGATATAATTTTTATATACACAGAACAATAAATCTCATTCAATCAAATTAAGTCATTTAAAATTTCAAACCCTAGAAAGTGATAACTATGGACACTTGGATTACGCCTTCTCACCAAGTAATTGACTTTACATTCCCTCTAAATCTAGAAGATAAGATAATAGTATTTTATGAACAAACTTACGGTTGGCAGCTTGATATTGCTGATAAATGTATTAATGGAAGAAAAGACGAACATGAACAGGTAATTACGGAGGGTATATCCCATTCAGGCTATGCAGTTTTGAATATTCTATTCAGTTACTTCGAGATGATTGCCAAATACAAGAATGGTTTTGAGCCGGATGGACAGTCAAAGCATTATTTTAAAATAGGTCTTTATGATGTTTTTCCCCCTCTTAATCAGTACCCTCAATGGATACAAGATGAGGCTGTGAGTATGCTTTATGAAGGAGTTCGTTGTGGTTTGTATCACGCCGGTATTACCCAATCTGAGATAATACTAACAGAGACTATCAATACGCCCATAGCTCTGGAAGCGCCACACCCCAAATTTCTCAAAAGGTTATACATCAACCCATATATTCTTCCAAAATGTTTAAAAGACCATTTGTCAGAATATGTAAAGCAACTGAGAGATGTTAGTAACGTCACTTTACGTCACAATTTTGAGAAGCGATTCGATGTTGTACGAAGCCGATATTAAGATTGAAAATCTTAACCAGTCGACACGGGATCAAATGATTTTGCACCAGAAACTTCTCATTACAATTAAGATAA
>JBBREZ010000353.1:0-7351 GCA_038225095.1 Caldilineales bacterium | reverse complement strand
GACTTCACCAGGTTGTAGGGGTGGCGCGGCATTCATGTGGCAGGCTACCAGCATCTTTACTGTAGTCAGGAGGATTAAAATAAAACGTACATATTTTTGCATAACTGTCCTCATTGGAATTAGTACTATTCCAGACAAGCTACACGGCGATGATTGATGGATGGGTATGGGAGCAGGTTGTCTAGAATGATAACATTAATTATATAAATTGTCAATAGTTTTTTTTTTGCTATAAAATTTGATACTATAGAGAGGAGTCGATTTGCTTGTACAACGCTCATCTTACTTACCCTTCATTGCCGAATTGTACTATAATCCTTAGGATGACGAACAAAAAATGGCCCGACCCGCTCAGCCGGCCTGAACCAGCGCGTATCCCGTGGCTGCTCGAAGCGTTCTGGCGTCAATTACGCTCATTACCCGACTTGATCAACCGTGCCGAATACCTGTTGGCGGAACGTTCCATTGCCACCCTGCGCGATTGGGTCATCGAAATGATGTTGGCACTCAACGGCATTCAATGGCCGACGGACACTAAACATCTCAATATCTACTTGGGTGCTAGCCAGCGTGCCGCCCTCGAAAAAACCTTGGTGATGCCCGCCGTGAGTGGCGACAGTTGGCTCGGTTGCGCCGTGGCATTGGTGGTCATTTACCGCTGGTATGCGCCGCAACTGGTGGAGCAGTACAATTTGACCTATCCTCAAGCGCTCGAAGCGGAAGTCTGGGCCCACTTACAGCGTGAACTGCCCGACTGGCCGTTGACGATTACGACAGAATAAGTGATGAGTGAGCGTGATGAGTGAATTGCTATCATCACGCTTCACGGGTGCTTCTCAGATTTTTGACGATTTTTTCGCGGGGATGAATCCCGCTCCTGACCGTAGTAAGTCGCCTCAGCGACTAGGGAGCCCAGTGCCTGAGGGCACTTGCTACTGTCAGCCGCCCAATTCTATTTGCGCCGAAATTTGAAATGCACCCACGCTTCACTTACCCAAGCCCAACCTTTTCAACTATGACTGCTCCACTCCGCATCACCTTCGTCGCCCCGTTTGGGTTGGGGCAAAAAACCACAGTTTGGGCGCGCACTTTGCCCTTGGCGCGCACGCTCGCTAGCCAGGGCCACACGGTCACCATCCTGATTCCGCCTTGGGATACGCCCAAGGACGCTGGTCGACGATGGGTAGAGGATGGCGTCGAACTGATCAATGTCGCGCTGGGTGGTGGCACGCTGATGATTGTGGCGCGGATGGTGCGCTTGATCGATGCGCTGCAACCCGACATTGTCCACATTGTCAAGCCGCGGGCGCATGCTGGGCTGGTGCAGTGGTGGCTGTGGCAGCGGCGCAAGCTACGCAGCAATAACCTGCGTATCCTGCTGGATGTTGATGATTGGGAACAATCTTGGGCGTCAATCAATCACTATGCGCGGCCTTTGGCACGCTTTTTGGCCTGGCAAGAGGAATGGGGTATCCGTCACACTGATGGCATCACCGCCGCCAGCCGTTGGCTTGCGGAAAGCGCGCAACAATATGCGCCAGGCACACCGGTGCTCTATTTGCCGAATGGCGTAGCGTGGACCAGTCAGCCCGTTACGCTACACCAAGCCCAGCCTGCACGTGCCCAAATTCTTTTTTTTACTCGTTTTGTCGAAGTCGAACCGGCGTGGCTGGCCGCTTTCTGGCAGGCGTTGCAGGCACAATTGCCCGATGCCCAGCTGTTAATTGCCGGTGAAGCCTTTCAACCGGGCCGCGAAGCATTGTACAAACAAGCGCTGCGCAATCTAAATTTGCTGGGTCAAGTTGAGTGGCTGGGGTATGTTGATCCCGCTGCTGTGTACGCCCGCGCAACTTGTGCGATCTTTCCTGCCCAGGAAATTCCGCTGCTCCAAGCGAAATGTAGTGTAAAATTGGCGACAACCTTGCTCCACGGCGTACCTGTGATCGCCAGCGCCGTCGGCGAACAGGCCGCGTATGGCGCCAACGGCGCTGCTTGTTTGGTTGCACCAGATGCCACGCCCGCGCAATTCGCCCAGGCTGTGGTTAGCTTGTTGCAACAACCAACGCAACAGCAAGTGATGATCGAACAAGCGCACCAACAGCTTGGCGGCCATTATCAGTGGACCACCCTCGGCAAAAAATTAGAACAGTTCTATGTACAAGCGAACCGGGCAATTATCCTAGATTGACTGGCAGAAACAGCCTGAGTAAGCGCTTCTCCTCAGCCTTCCTGAAAAATCCTTACAGGTAGAGATGGTCGCGCCGGTCTTTGCTCTAGGTGCGTGCAGGACCATCTACCCGCAGCGACGGTCTTATAGACAAACCAAATCAACTTGACACAAACTCAGAGGAGGCATGCTCTAATGCCGGTCCGGTCGCACAAGCGCGTGCGCTCTCCACGTTTGTGCGACTTCTACTTGTTTGCTCGATTAGAAGGCCGGATTGGTCGCATAGACAGGATGGTGTAGGTGGGGTTTGTAACTGCGCAGTCTCGGTTAAATCACGCGTGTGCGGCTACAAACCCCACCTACACGCACGCTTCAGACGCTTTCTAATCATCGCCATAACCATCCCACATTTCTAGTCAGACATGCTCTAACTTCCGTTCATGTATGCATTTGTTACCTTAATATTTCTCTACAAAATAGTCGGATAACCCCACGATTTTGCAAAATGACGAATGATTGCTATTATATAACGGCTTTTCTAGTAAAAAGTATTGGTTGCTACCAAAGTTCGACTGACATTGTACAGTCACTTTGTATCACGCTAGATTGACAAGCGTAAAAATCAAGTTTGGTCGTCGTAGCGCTGGTAGGATACTGGATAAGGAATGACAATCAAATAACTCGTGCATTTCAGAGAGTAGAGAATGGAGATTGGAGCGAAAATCGCTACTCTCTTCTGTCCAAGTTATTGAATCGCTAATCCTAAGTCGTACGGGCGTTCGCTCTACCCTTGCCAAACTATTTTTTGAAACATTATAAACATTATAAAAGTGCGCCGTAAAACTCAAAGTCTTTCACGGTGGGATAGAGCGTCTCCGGTTGTACGGGTGGCGACTGCAGTCCGGCGTTGTAGCTAGCACTGTATCGCTATTTCTTAGGATAGCCTTTTCGATCTTGTCAGCGAATTGTCATCCATTTGACTACTAATCTGTGCTATCCTTATGCTATGGTGCCTTCTAATGTGAATATAGCTAGTTGACCCGAGAACGTGTCCGGGTCGTAAAATATTCAACGCCAAAGGTCGAAGTGTTTTTTAAACTATCGGGGCCCACGGAAAGCCACGCGTCGGGATCGTCTGTGGGCATGATTCTAGTGCTTGTCAGCGCCGCTCTAGTAAGCGCAATCAGCTCGCTCTGCCCATTGCCTTTCGCCTTGGCTAGCTTACAAACTCCAGGGTTTTAGAGAAATGCGGTCGAACTGTGATCGCAAATGTCAATCCAGCCTGATTATTTAATACTCAAGCTAAAACGAATTTTATTGTTTCAATTTGCCGAGGAGCATTTTCATGCAAAATGGATCTTTCACTACAAGATGTTCATTCCACCGCCTTTCCCTGTTTTGTCTGGGCGCGGGCCTCGTGTTGGGCGGCTTGCTGCTCAATCTGGTCATAGAACCGGCCCACATTGCCTATGCAGCCACCTGCGCTGGCACCACAATCACTGGCACCGCCTTTCGCGATTACAATGCGACGGGTGCTAGAGATGCCAATGAATCGGGCATTGGTGGTGTTATCGTCACAGCGGTTGCGGCCAATGGCGTCACTACATCCTGTGAGACTGGCGCAGACGGCGCCTACGGCATCGATCCAACCGGCACCTTTCCCGTGCGGCTCGAATTCACGCTTCCCAGCGATGGGCATCTTAACTTTCTGCAACCTGGCGTAGCTGGGTCAGGTTCGGGGACGACCGTTACCTTTCTCAAGGCACCGGCTACTGGGGTTAATATCGGTTTTAATAACCCGGCGCAATTTTGTGGCGCCAATTCAACGCCGGATCTGGCCACTAGTTGTTACGCCTTTGGCGAGCAAAATAATAACCCATCTGGTGTCAATAAAAATAATGACGTGTTAAAGTCCTTTCCATATAATGCCGGTAGCACCGACCTCACCAACGACCCAGCCGTGCGCGCGCCAGCCCCTACTCAGCGCGCCAAAGCGCAAGAGATCGGGACAACCTGGGGCTTGGCCTGGAACCCACTTAGCCAAACGCTTTATGCCGCCGCATTTCTAAAACGCCATGCGGGTTTGGGTCCGAATGGTCCGGGCGCCATCTATCAACTGCCCAGCGCGGGCGCGCCGACACTTTTTCACGACTTTGGCGCCTTGGCCGGCACCGATCCGCATCCCCAACCAAGCGCAACCTGTCTATCTCCTGGCCATAATAATCAGAACACTAATGCCAATTGTTGGCTCAACGACACCAACGCCTTTGATGCGGTCGGCAAAATTGGGTTTGGCGATCTGGAAATTTCCGATGATTTCAAGACCTTGTATGGGGTTAACCTTGCCGCGAACACGCTGATGGCGATTCCGGTGAGCAATCCGGCGGCGGCGGTGTCCATTCCCGTCCCCGTGCCAGCCGCTTGTCCAGCCGCTGATTTACGCCCGTTTGGCCTGGGGGTCAACGATGGCGTCGTCTACCTGGGGATGGTTTGTTCGGCGGAGTCCAGCAAAGATGTCACCAAGTTACGGGCCTACGTCTACGCTTATGCCAATGGCGCTTTTGCTGCCACGCCCACGTTGGACTTCCCACTCACCTATACGCGCGGCGCCTCCAATTTGCTGTGGAGATACTGGCTGAATAAAGCAAGCTTTAACAAAAATGATGCCACGCAGGCTGACGGAAAATGGGCGCAACCCTGGTTGACCGATATTACCTTCGACCACGGTGATATGGTGCTGGGGTTGCGTGACCGAAATGCTGATCTATTTGGAACAGTCGCCGGTGGCCCTGATCCGGCTGATTCGCAAAATTATTCGGCCGTCTCGCGCGGTGATATCTTGCGCGCCTGTGCCAACGGCAGCGCAGGCTGGACATTAGAAGCCAACGGCACCTGTGGTGCAGTCACTACCGCTGGCGCTAACACTGGCATGGGACCAGGTGGCGGCGAATACTACTTTCAAGATCGCCAAGTCAGCCCGATGCACAACGAAACGTCAACGGGCGCTCAGGTGCAGGTACCCGGCCAGCCGGATGTGGTTTCGCTTATTTTTAACCCGATCGAAGGCCACATGGCGGTGAGCGACGGCGGCGTAAAATGGTATAACAACACGGCTGGCACAACCAGCCGGGGCTATCTGCTTTTTGATGCCACCGGCAAACCCACGCTCTTTGGCAAATCCAACGGGCTAGGTGATCTGGTTGCCCTTTGCCCACCGGCTTCCACCGAAATTGGAAACCGCATCTGGCGCGATAGCAACAGAAATGGCATCCAAGATCCCGATGAACTGGGCATTGATGGTGTCACCGTAGAACTCTATCGCAGTGGCACACTCGTTGGCAGCACGACGACGGCGAATGGTGGTCAATATTATTTTAATGACAGCAACGTCAATCAAAATGGCGCGACCGGCATTGTGGCTGGTACCGGCGCCGCAGGGGCAAATTCTGACTACGAAATTCGTATTCCGAACGCCGGTGGCGCCAGCCAGCAAGCCCCGTTGGTCGGTTTGGACCTGACCGGCGCTCATCAAGACGCCAGTGCTCATGGGAATTTGCGTGATTCCGATGCTGTATTGAGCGGCGTGAATGCGCTCTATGCCATTCCTTATGCGGATCTGACCAATGCCGGTGATAATAATCACACCTATGACGTCGGTTTTGTGAACGGCGTGCCAGCGTCTGCGACAACGGTAAGCCTGGGCAACCAAGTATGGAAAGATACCAATAATAATGGTGTGATTGATAATGGTGAGGTCGGTATTCCGAACGTGACCGTCAATCTCTACCAGGATAGCAATCAAGATGGCCTGCCGGATGGTGCGATTGTCGCCACGCGGTTGACAACTACTGATGGCTACTATCTCTTTACTGGTTTAACACCGGATACGTACATCGTTGAAGTCATCCCGCCTGTCGGCTTTACCAGCAGCACAGGGAACAACAGCGAACCTGCGCCTAGCCCCAACACCAATCGCACCGACAACGATGATAATTGCACGATGGGTGCGGGAGTGGCGCGCACGGGATCAGTGACCTTAGTGGTGGGCGGCGCACCCACCGGCGAACCGGCAACACCGGGCCTGCCCGACACTAGCGCTGACGCCGATGCGAACTATACGGTGGACTGTGGCTTCTTCCCGATCCCTCCTGGTGTGGCTAGTTTGGGGGACTTTGTCTGGTTCGACACCAATCACAATGGTTTACAGGACGCGGGTGAACCACCAATCGCAGGTGTGCCCGTGACGCTTTACAGTGGCGCAGGCGCTAAGCTTGCCGCGACTACGACTAATGCCACTGGCCTTTATCACTTTACGAATCTGACCCCAGGGGATTACAACGTTTGCTTTACCTTGCCCGCGGGCGATACGTTTACCAACGCCAATCAAGGCAGTGATGCAACCAGAAACTCTGATGCGAACCAAACTACGGGCTGTACCGTGGTTACAACCTTGGTGGCTGATGAGAACGATCTGACCTGGGATGCCGGGTTGGTCAGCTTGCCACCTGCAGAAACCGCAGCGTTGGGTGGCTGCACCTGGAACGATGGTTTGAAAAGCCTGGCAGATGGCATCCGCGAGCCAGGAGAAGCATTACTGACTGGTGTAACGGTTATTCTGTTTGATGCCAATGGCCAAGAAATCCGGCGTACGACAACGGATGTAAACGGCTGCTATCTCTTTGAGAATTTGCCGCCCAGCAGCTATATGATCTCTTTCATCTTGCCTCAAGGCTATATTAGCTTCACCATTACCCAATCGAGTAAGGATGGCAGCGATGCTAATCCCATCACTGGTCAGACGACGACGATTATTCTGCCGAGCGGCGCACGTGACCTGACCTGGGATGCCGGTTTTGTGTTGACGCCCACCGCGCTCGACCAAGCGCAAGAGCCACATCAGCTAGGGCGAATCTTCCTCCCGTGGGTGCTTCGCTAAGGCGTAGCGATTCAATAAATGGCGCGTAGAGATTGGCGATGGTTGCCCTGTCATGGCCAATCTCTACGCTTTAATCTCCGCAATGGATAACTTATTTGAGCGTCATGCCTTAGGGTCCGCGTGAAAATAATCTAGACGATTTAAACAGATGAAATGGTGTGAGGCTGGATGGTGTAGTTCCAGTCCCCATACCAAGCATCAGGTTCAAGCTTGACGTCGGCGAGCTGCTGTTCCGAAACCCGGCGTCC
>JBBREZ010000352.1:0-7403 GCA_038225095.1 Caldilineales bacterium | reverse complement strand
TTATATGAGGGTATTCGCGAAAAGCTATTCGTGTACATGCGGGCCGAGGCACAGGCGCAAGTGATTCACAATTTCGAAACTTATCTCAATGATCCGCAAGCACATCACTTTAAGCCTGTCCTGCGTCACGGCGACTTTGGCACCGGCAATATTCTGGTTGATTCGCAAACAAATCTCATCACCGGGATCATTGACTTTGGTATGACAACTTTAGGCGATCCTGCGACCGACTTTGCCGCCCTCTCAACCTATGGTGAGTCATTTCGAGCACGCTTTTATCCTGTCTACCCGGAGATCTATGCCACGCTGCCGCGGCTTCAGTTCTACCGCAGCACCTTTGCGCTACAAGAGGCGCTCTTTGGCATCGAACACGGGGATCGAGCCGCTTTCGATGCGGGAATATTCGAATACCGCTAAGGAACGAGGATTTTATTAAACCCAGAACTTGAGAGCGATTTCCTCGGAGAATTTTCTGGTTTTATTTAATCCTCATTCCTAAGCAAGGAATCAAGATCTAATGGACATCAAAACAACCCGTTTGCACACTCGAGATTTTAAGGAAAACCATTTATGTTAACGGCCATTATCGTGGGTGCGGGCCATCGCGCCCTGACCTATGCCTCTTATGCCCAACAGCATCCAGATGAATTGCGCATCGTTGGCGTCGCCGATCCCATCGAAGCGCGGCGACAGATGGTGGCCGATCTATACGACCTCGCGCCGGAGCAATGTTATCCTTCTGCCGAGGCGTTAGCGGCGCAGGGCAAACAGGCTGACTTTATTATCAATGGCACGATGGATCACCAACACGTGCCGACTTCGTTGACCCTGCTGGCCGCGGGTTATGACATTCTGTTAGAAAAACCTTTTGCCACCAACGAGGAAGAAATGTGGGCGTTGGTAGACGCCGTGCAGCGCTATGATCGCAAGGTCGCCATCTGTCACGTGCTGCGCTTTGCCCCCTTCTATGCGGCCATTCGCCAGCAGATCATCAACGGCGTGATTGGCGAGATTCTCAACATTCAAGCCGTGGAACATGTCTCCTATCACCACATGGCGGTCGGCTTTGTGCGCGGCAAATGGAATAGTAAAAAACGCTGTTTTTCGCCAATGTTGATGGCCAAGTCTTGCCACGACCTCGATCTGATCATGTGGATGAAAAGTGGCGTAGCGCCGGTGAGCGTGGCGAGCTTTGGCAGTAATTTTCAGTTCCGCCCCGAAAAAGCCCCGCCTGGCGCCGGCACGCGCTGCTTGGTCGATTGTCCGATTGAACCAGATTGTCTCTATTCAGCGCGCAAACATTATATCGACCATCCGCAGCGCTGGGCTTTCTATGTGTGGGACGCGTTGCAACACGGTGAACCAGCAACCGGTCAACCAGCGCCGCAAAATGTCTCGGCTGATTATACAACACTGACTCTGGAAGAAAAGATCGAATCACTCAAGACCAATAATCCCTATGGCCGTTGCGTCTGGAAATGCGACAATGATGTGGTTGACCATCAATCAGTGGCAATCGAGTTTGCCGATGGCGCCACGGCGACGCTGAACATGATCGGTGGCACCGCCAAACCATCGCGCATGCTCCATATTGTCGGCACGCGCGGCGAAATCCAAGGTAGCCTGGAAGAGAGCCGTTTTGTGATCCGGCACATCGATCCGCGCCCCGGTTGCGAATACAACGAAACCGTGGTCGATCTTAACATGGGTGGCGATATGACGGGTGCATTTGGTGGACACGGCGGCGGCGATCTGCGTTTGATGGCCGATTTCTTACACCTGCTCAAAGGCGAACCGCGCTCACTCTCGACCACGACATTGGACGATTCGGTGAATGGTCATCTGGTTGGCTTCTGCGCCGACCGTGCCATGGAAGAGAAACGTGTGGTGGCAGTGGACGAACGAGCTTAGGGCGAGGCCGACGGCGGTTTTGAACCAAAATGGTACTGGCGCTTGTACGAACAAACGACAAACGAGCTCAAGCAGTTTCCGTTAGCCGGTTAATGGCGAAAGCTACCATCATCGGCAGACACATCTTCGCGCGGCGAGACTCAACAAGTTCAACAAAAAAAGATTGAGATTATTGTCACAAACGCTTAATGACAATTTCTAGCGTCCACTGATACAATAGCTAGATTCAATCAGGCCAAACAAACGCATGAGCTTCAATCCGGCGGCGATCAAGTTTGCGCAATCAATATTCTTATGTAAAATGGTGGGCATACCGGTGTTACCACCCATTTAACTGATCTCCCCACCATTATTATGTCACCAATCGCCATTAACGCGCAGCGTCTCTGGAATGACCTGATGACGTTGGCGCAATTTACGGAACCGAACACGCCTGGCTGGACCCGGCGCTTCCCATCCGTAGCCTATCAACGGGGCCGCCAGTGGTTACGTACGCAACTGGAAGCGGAAGGCTTAACCACCTGGATCGACGCGGCTGGCAACTTGTTTGGGCGGCGGGAAGGCACGGAGAATCTGCCGTCCATTCATGTCGGCTCACACACCGACACCGTCATGGGCGGCGGTCGCTTTGACGGTGCGCTAGGTGTATTAGGTGCCTTAGAAGCCACACGCGCCTTGCGCGAAGCAGCGCTTCCACTGCGGCACCCGCTCGTCGTTGCCAATTATATCGCCGAAGAAGCCACCGACTATGCCATTGCTTGCATGGGTAGCTTGGCCATGTGCACCGACCATTTCAAAGCCGCGTGGCTAGAGCGCACCGTTGGCAACCTTACCTTACGCCAATCTATCATTGACATGGGCGGCCAGCCAAACGAACTCGGCCAACCGCTCGTACGGCCCGGTGAAATTGCCGCCGCGCTCGAATTGCACATTGAACAGGGCCCAATCCTCGAAGCGCGCGGCGTGAAACTGGCGGCGGTGAGCGGTGTGGTTGGCATCCATCGGGCCTTGCTCGAACTTATAGGCAAAGCCAATCATGCGGGCACCACACCAATGGACTTACGGCATGATGCGCTGGCCGCAGCGGCGCGCATCATTTGCGCCATCGAAGATAGCGCGCGCGCCCATCCTGGCACCGTCGGCACGGTGGGCAAGTTGGATGTGCAGCCCAATCAAGGCAACGTGATCGCTGGCAAGGTGGCGATGATGGCGGAGATGCGCAGCCTGGACATGCAGGAAGTCGATGCGATGTGGGCAGAATTCATGACCGTGGCTAAGCGCAGTTGCACAGAACGCGGGGTAGATTTGCAAATTTTCAACGAAACGCGCATGGACTCTGTAATCCCGCCGCTCTGGCTGCATAAAATTGTCCGCAATGTCTGCCAGCGGCTTGATCCCAACGCGCTGGTGATCCCCAGTGGCGCTGGGCATGACACCAGTTATCTAGGTCTGATTGCCCCCGCGGCCATGATCTTCGTGCCCAGCGTGGATGGCCGCAGCCATGCGCCAGAGGAGTATACGCCGCCAGAGGATCTCGCACGCGGCGTGCGGGCGCTGGCCGAGACAATTGTAGAAGTGGACAAAAGTGGTTGAATTATTGAAAATCGTAGGGGCGCAGCAAGCAGCGCCCCTACGTAGCTACGTTCATTTTTCGAATTGTGAGTTCTCCATCATGTCCAGCCGCCAAGCAATAGTTGAAGGCACAGTTGGCGGCGAAAAACAAGGGCTAAAATGACTACATTCATAGCAAGCGAAATTGATCTCCAACACCTACGCACTGCCATCAACATCGCCCGGCGCGCCCGCGAACACGGCAATCATCCTTTTGGTGCATTGCTGGTGGATGAAAATAATACGGTGATTCTAGAAGCAGAAAACACGGTTAACACCGAGCGCGACTGCACCGGACATGCCGAAACCAATCTAATCCGTAACGCATCACCACTTTTTGACCGCGCGACGCTAGAAAAATGCACGCTCTATAGCAGTACGGAACCCTGTGCGATGTGCTCAGGGGCGATCCACTGGGGCGGCGTCGGGCGCGTGGTCTATGCCTTGAGCGAGGATGGACTCTACGCGATGACCAACAGCGGCAGCCACCTCGACAATGAAACGATGAGTTTGCCTTGTCGCGAAGTCTTTGCCCGTTGCGTGCGCCCGGTAAACGTAGTTGGCCCGTTGCTTGAAGACGAAGGCAGAGAAGTCCACGAAGGTTTTTGGACGTAGGCCAGCAGATGGATTTACGAGGCTACTTCGTAGACGAACCTGCTTCGTAAATCGTAAATCCATCTCCATCTCCATCTTGTATCCCATGAGCGATCCCGATTTGATAATCGTTCATTTCGCTCAGTTATAAACTTATGTATTCCACATTTTTTAATCAGGAGGCAATGGTAATGATTCGTAAGAGACTATTTTCAACCGTCAATCTGTTGGTAGTCGTTGCGCTGCTTTTAACAGCATGCGCGGCCCCAGCAGCCGCACCGCCTGCGCCAGCCGCGCCTGCACCGGCCGCAACAACCGCAGCCGCTGGCACTACACCAGCGGCGACAACCGCTGCGGCGAGCGCAGACAGTGGCTCATTCCAAATTCCCGAGGTGGTAGAAGGCAAGTTCAATGTAGCGATGGTGCTGCTTGGACCGCATGATGACGGCGGTTGGAGCCAGGCGCACTACGAAGGTTTGCAGGCTATCGAAAAGAAGGTCGAGGGTGTGCATACGGCCTACATCGAAATTGTGCCCGAAGGCGCATCATCCGAACAGGTTTTTCGCAGCCTGGCGCGCAAAGGTTTTAACTTAATCTTTGCCACCTCCTTTGGCTATATGGACCCGATGGCGACAGTGGCGGAAGAGTTCCCCGACACCACTTTTATCCACATTGCGGGTTTTAAGTCTAATGGCAAGAACTTTGGCAACGTGTTTGGGGCGATGGAAGTGATGAAATACATGGCCGGTATGCTAGCCGGATCACGCGCCAAGACCGACAAGAACCCACGCATCGGTTATATGGCGACCTTCCCAATCCCCGAAGAACTACGCTTAGGTAATGCCTTCGCCTTGGGTATGCGCAAAACCTGCCCAGATTGCAAAATGGATGTGCGTTGGATCAACACCTGGCACGACCCGGTGATCGAGAAGGAAGCTGCGGCTTCGCTCTTTGATGCCGGCGTGGATGTGGTCTTTACCGGTGCGGATACACCAGCCGCGGGCGATGTTGCGCAGGAAAAAGGCAAGTGGGGCATCAACTACGACTGGTCTGGCAATTGCACCAAGGAACGCTGTCTGACCACGGAGTATTGGAACTGGGGTCCGGTCTATTCGCGCATTGCGCAAGCGGTCAAAGATGGCAAGTACAAAGTCGGTTCTGAATATTTCGATGTCGATTCCGGTGCGTTGGGCCTCTATGGCTTCATGGAAGGCCAGACCCCGCAGCCCGGCGTGAAGGATCTGCCAGCCGAAGATATCAAGCTGGTCAAAGACACATTGGCCGCGGCGTTGGCGGGCAAGTTCACGCGTTTTGATGTCTTCAAAGGCCCGATTAAAGACAACAAGGGCAATGAAATCTTGCCCGCAGGTAAGTCGCTTGAACAAGCCGATCTGGATGGCTTCAAGGAATTCGGTTCACCCTGCAAGACCTGTATGTACTGGTGGGCTGAGGGTGTGACGGCAGAATTGCCAAAGTTGCAGTAAGGGATAGTAGACAGTAGATAGTAGACGGCATACCTACTACCGTCTACTATCTACTGTCTACCCCTATCGACAGGACCACACAAAATGACCGAAGCCCCAAATGCCGTCGAGATGCACAATATTACCAAACGCTTTCCCGGCGTGCTGGCGAATGATCGGGTAGATTTTGATTTACGCGCGGGCGAAGTCCATGCCTTGCTGGGGGAGAATGGTGCGGGCAAAAGCACACTCATGAGCATGCTCGCCGGATTGTACAAGCCCGACGCTGGGACGATCCGTGTGCGCGGGGCATTGGTCAACTTTCACTCACCGCGCGACGCCATCGCGTGCGGCATTGGCATGATCCACCAGCATTTTACGCTGATCCCTTCGCAGACTGTTACCGAAAATATCTTATTGGGCCTCAACGAGCCCCGCTTCTTTTTGCGCCTGGCCGACTACGACAAACGAATGGCTGAACTGGGCGAACGCTTTGGTCTCGGCATTACCCCACGGGCCAAGGTGTGGCAGCTTTCGGTGGGCGAACAACAGCGCGTCGAAATTTTAAAAATGCTTTATCGCGGCGTGCAAGTGTTGATCATGGACGAGCCCACCGCCGTGCTAGCCCCGCAAGAGATCAAAGGGCTGATCCAGACCTTGCGCGCGATGGTGGCCGAGGGTAAATCGATCGTCTTCATCAGCCACAAGCTCAACGAAGTGATGAACGTAGCCGACCGTGTAACCGTATTGCGGCAAGGCAAAAGCACCGCCGCCGGTCTGCACACCGCCGACAGCTCAATTCCTGAATTGGCCCGGTTGATGGTCGGCCGCTCGGTGATCTTTGATTTGCATAAAACACCGCAAGCACCTGGCGACGTTGTCTTGACCCTCGACAAAGTGTGCGCCAACAACGACAAAGGGCTACCCGCCTTAAGAAACCTATCATTGACCGTGCGCGCGGGCGAGGTGGTCGGCGTGGCTGGCGTAGCCGGGAATGGACAGCGAGAATTGGCCGAGGTGATCACCGGATTGCGCAATTGTACAGCCGGTCGTATCCTGGTCAATGGCACAGAAGTGACCAACCAGGCCGCGCTCACCGCCATCCGCCAAGGGGTGTCGCATGTGCCAGAAGATCGCAACCATACGGGTTCTGCACCCAATTTGAGCATCACCGACAACGTGATCATGAAACGTTATCGTCAGCCGCCACTGGCGAATGGCTGGTCGCTAAATCAGACAGAGGCGCGCAAAACTGCGCAGGGCCTCAAAGAGGAATATTCGATCCTGGCGCCGAGTGTAGAGACGCAGGCGCGTTTGCTGTCGGGCGGAAATTTGCAACGCGCGATTCTGGCGCGTGAACTTTCCGCCAACCCCAAACTACTCATCGCCATGCAACCGACGCGCGGTTTGGATGTTGGTGCGATTGAGGGCGTGCAGCGCTTGCTGCTGGCTCAACGCGAAGCGGGTGCGGCCATTTTGCTCTCCTCCGAAGAGCTGGAAGAACTTTTTGCCCTCAGCGACCGCATCGTCGTGATGTACGAAGGAGAAATCGTGGGCGAAGTGACCGAGCACGATACCGAGGCGATTGGTTTGATGATGACGGGCGGGAAGCAGAGGAGTTAATAATTAATAATTAATAGGATGACAGCGCAAGGTTGCGCGCAAGGGCGGAGCAAGCACGCCTCATGCGCATGGTCCGGCCCGTAGGCGTGCTTGCTCCGCTGTGGTCTACCGATTAACAACCTTGCGCTGTCATCCTATTAATTATTCACTATTAATTATTAACTCCTCTGCTTCCCGCCCGTCATCATCAAACCAATCGCC
>JBBREZ010000351.1:0-7445 GCA_038225095.1 Caldilineales bacterium | reverse complement strand
GGCTCGCCCCAGGCGTTCTCGTTCAACGTCGCCTCGATCAGTGGTAGTGATTTTGGGATTGCCATTGGTCATCTATTGCGTGGCTTGCCGATTGATCGTTTGCGATTTCTATTATATGGCGTCATTTTTCTGGGTTTCCTAAGTGGCGGGATTATCGGCATCTTGATCTTTCAGCATCTAGGCTTTGATGCGATCTATTTTCCGGCTACCCTGCTCTTTGTTTTAGGCGTTTCCTATTTTTCTTTTATGCATTACAACCGTTATTATTTGTCTAAGCCAGAAAGACAGTATCGAAACTTATAAAAACAGCAGTAAAGCTTGCGCTCATCAGACGGAAATAGTCCATGTCGCCAACCTCATCAGCCCACCACTCGAATCGATCGTGACAGCCCAACCGATTATGCTTGCTTCCGGTAAACTTCCTTCTGGATTATTGGCCCATTTGCTCCACGAATTGCCTACGACCGATTCGCAGTTGCTCTTGGGGCCCGCCGTGGGTGAAGATGCTGCCGTTATCGACTTTGCCCCTGGCCAGGATCGTCTGCTCGTTGCCAAAAGTGATCCGATCACCTTTGCCACGGAAGAGATTGGTTATTACGCCGTTAACGTATGCGCCAATGATCTGGCCGTCACTGGGGCAACGCCGCGCTTCTACCTGCCCACCGTTTTATTGCCGGCTGGGCAAACCGATGCGGCGCGCGTGGCAGCGATCTTTGCGCAAATTGGCGACAGTTGCCGGCGTTTGGGCATTGTGGTCGCTGGTGGGCATAGCGAGATCACGCCTACGGTCAGCCAACCGGTGGTGGCGGGGACGATGCTGGGTGAAGTGGCGCGCAGCGAAGTGGTGCGCAGTGGCGGCTGTCAGCCAGGTGACGTTATCGTGATGGCGGGCGTGGCCCCGGTCGAAGGCGTCAGCATTATTGCGCGCGAAAAGCGTTCTGAATTGTTAGCGCGTGGCTGGTCGTTGGCAGACTTGACTACGGCGGCAAATTTTTTGCATGAACCGGGCATTAGCATTCTGCAACCAGCCAAATTGGCCGCACAAGCAAAGCTGGTGACCGCCATGCACGATCCCACTGAAGGTGGCGTTGCGACTGCCCTCTTGGAGCTGTCGATTGCGGCTGAGGTTGGCTTAGAAATCAATCTCGCAGCGATTGCCATTCCCGAGTTGGCGCAGCGTTTATGCGCAGAGTTCCAACTCGATCCACTGGGCGTGATTGCGTCTGGCGCGCTCTTAGCCACCGCGTTGCCAGGGCAGGCGGACAGACTGGTGGCCTTGTGGCAGGCGCACGGCTGGCCCGCGTCGATCATTGGGCGAGTTTTACCAAAGTCAGCCGGCTTGCTGGCATACCAAGACGAGCACCAGGTGCCGTTTCCCTATTTTACCGTTGATGAAATGACTAAGCTTTGGCAGTAGCACAACTTTGAATTCGTGCGAAATTGATTAGATTCTGATAAACTGTTTGCTACGCTGTTCAAGCGCATAGGAGATGGACTATGACAGAATCCACCATTTTTGCCCGTATCTTCCCAAAGTCGATCAAAATCTTTGAGCGGTATCATTACCAGGCAGAGATTGGCTATACGCAGCACATGGAAGAAAAAGCGGACGGGGATGAAAAAACGCAGGGTCGGCTTGAAATTATCATTCCTTATGATGGTGAAAAATACTTTACAACCCAGGCCGCCGCTGATATTCAACGCCAAAGTGCAAAAATAGCGCGCAACGAAGAGGTAAATGTCCGCATTGGTTATCTCAGCTTTGCCAAATATAAAGGCACTGGCTTGGAATCTAATCCAGAGCTGCAAATAACCGGTGATATTGCGCCCGTCGATTTGCAGCGACACGAACATCAATTGCCGAATCTGATCAATCTAAGTGGCAATCCTAATAGTTGCCGAATCCGTTATACCTATCAGCCGAAATCGCCGGACAATATTCCGGTTAAGTTCAAAGTCGCGATCGCAGACGAAAACGTGTTCGAGGCGCCTGCTACCGTATGGGATTTATTAGATGGTCGGCCGCTGACAGAGGCAGAGCACCAGCGAATTGATGAACGCGTCAAGGGGCTTGTGCAGCAGGAGCGTTTAAGCACTGATCTTATTTTTGATCTGCAAGCAACCTTGAAACTACCGGATGGGATAGGCGTCGAAAATGACGAAACCCCGCCCAAAATTAGCCGTGTGAGTATCCAGTGGCCGGTGGCGGTGTCGCATAATCATATTAACCTGCGCTTAATGGACAAAGATCAAAGTAAAATCCGTATCGTCTATAACCCAGAGCAGCGCGTGATTGAATGGCGTGATATTCCTTTTGTGAGCCCTAAGAAAAAGTCACTTAGCACGGGCCTTTATTTCTATAAAACGCCAAAGATGCGGTTGACCATCGACCAACCTGGCGAGCTGTATCAAATGCCGGCGCTGGAGGGCAAACTTGAGCTTGAAATACTACGCGCTTTTTCTGGCCTGCAAGTTAAATATTTTAGCGCCACCGGCCAGAACATTGACACCGAACAGGTTCCGGTTGAGTCAAAAACCCAAATTACGGTCAATTTCAACCTCTCACTTAGCGATTCGTTTGATCACAAAACGCTCACGCCCTATCAGCAACTTCACTTTGAAGGCGTTGTTTTAGATGAAATGCGCATCGCCGATATTGAAAACATTTTAGAGCATTATGGCTTTATGGCGCGTGCGCTAAAACTCAATGGACGCAGCGGATCACTGAAACGCTACTTAGTCGTCGGTTGTCAAAAACAGACCATGGAGCAATCTTGGATCTGGCTGCTCGTCGAAGGCAAATCTTCCCAAACAATGCGTCAGAAAAGAATGCCCGGCGATCATGTCTATTCAAGCTACATGGAAACTGGTCAACTAACCATTCATATGCGCGGCCAATTGCACGGTGATATGCTTAGCCTGAGCAATTTAATGAGTGACGTACAAAATCGGCTTAAAGAACAATTCCACTATCTCAGCATTGTTGATTAAATTTCTAGACGAGCATTACACGGCTTCCCAGTTATACGCATGAGCGTCATAAACGAACATTTTTTACGAGAGTAGCGATTGGAGATTGACGAGCTAAGCTCTAATCGCTAATCTCCTGTCACAAGGGATACTTCTTTGTGCTCATCAGGATAGAACGGCCGCTTCAGTCAGATTTTAATGCCTTCATAATGGCGCTATTTTATCACATAGGCTACAGATCACGCTCCCTTCTGTAAGCCGATTCCCGAGCAATATAAACAATGCCAGTTGAAATCATCCCACAAAAACCTTATGCCCAATGTTACATCTGTCATCGGCCACAGGTGGACAAAGTCTGCCATCACTGTGGGCGCGCCATCTGCGACAAGCCAACCTGTCGATCAACACGATTGCCCAAAGAGTCGATCTTTCCTAATACAGAATTTAATGGCCTGGGACTGGACGAAGCATCCGGGCAGTCAGTGGCGATCCACTGCCGCCAATGCGTGGATAAATTTCATGGGAAAAACCTAGTTTTGCGTTTGTTTAAGGCCATCGCTGGGGGAAATCGTCCGCCATTACCCACCCAGCCCTTGATCAACGCCGTATTTATTACAGAAACGTTCCAAGATCAGATCAGCCTGGACGCAGAAGGCAAATATACAGTGGCTGAAGTGAAACCGCGGGCGGGCGAACTAAAATTTTCGTTGCAATTTGTCGATAAGGAACGAAGACGCAAACATAACTATGGCCGGCGCTTTAGAATGAGGGAAGGCCAAGACTTTCCGTTTCATGCCGGCTTTGCTGTCTTAGAAGGCGCCAACCACTGGCAACAGTTGGTGGACACCAGTGCTCAGCAGCCAATTGAACTAACCCAAGTTCCCGTCGATACGATTGCGCTCCAGGGTAACGTCAACGAACTAGCCTTCTTCAACGATCTCACAAGCCGGGTGAACACCTGGGAGCCAAGTTTCACGTATACGTTTACGAACGGAGAGGGTAAAACGGTTGCACTGCCAATCCAAATTATCCCTACGTTGGTTTCCGATAATACGCAACGTACGCTGGAATTGATCGTTCAACTGCGCCCAGATGCTGAATTTGAATTGGCGCGCATTGATGAATTCTCGGTGTCGATCCCTCAGGCCGCCGGCCAGATTGTCAAAACGATGCCGGCGGTCCGAGTTAACCCCACCCCGCCTGCGTTGGACGAAAGTGCTAGCCGGAAAGTGACCTGGAACGGGTTCAACATTGAAACTGACAAAGCTCAAGATCGGCGGCGTAGCTTCTTCATACGGCTCCAGCAGCCACTTGAACCGACGATGCACTTGCGCGGCAAGCTCAAGCTGACGCTTAAAGGGGCAGCTTCCGGCGTAAAGAATGTCAAACTTTTTTATGCCTGGGGTAAGCAACGCACAGATTTTAGCGTCAAGCGGCAAACGCACGTGGCAGTAGATTTTGATTTATGTCTGGAAAAGTTGCGTTTTCAGACGGTGTACCCAGAACCAATCCAACAAACATTTGTGGGGGCGATTTTGAATTATCGGGTCATGAATGAACTGACCAGAAATCTCAACCAAGCCGGTCTCTATGTACGCGGTGTGATCGAGAACCCAGCGCACAGCAGTAAAACCAGCGGCTATATCACAAATCAAGCCTGGCACATTCACGGCCGCCACTATATCGGCGCCTATCCAATTGATTTCAATTTAGTCGTTACTGGGCAGGAACACAGCATTCGCGCCGGCAACAGTGAGGTCAAAATCGATCTTACCGTGCGCGGTATTGTCGCCAAACCAGAGATGCGCGATGAAGTGATCAAGTTACGCGATCGCTTATTAGACGAGGTCACACGTCTGTTTGCCAATTCAGCAGAGCTTACCAATCAGCGACAAATAGGTTTTCGGTGAGGGTAAATATGGCGCTAAAATGTGCAATTTGCGGACGCGATCAAAATGTAAATGTCGTCTGTCATCATTGTGGCCATCCGTTATGCGACGATGAGCATTGTCGCTACCTGATTCCTGACGACCCAGCTTTTACCCAAGCCCCAAGGCTCTGGCAGCGGGTGGAGCGGCTGGGTCATTGGTTGATTGGCCGACCAACCAGGCCCACGATGGTTGCCTTCCACTGCCCTAGCTGTAAACAAACATTTCACTGGTATCAACGCACCATCAGCCAGGCGCAATGGCTCACACAGGAGCCGGTGACCGATCGCCAACCCCAAATATCGAGATAAGCGCTATGACAATCACGATCCGGCCGATCAATACGGTCGAACATTGCCAATATTTTCAGGAATTAGAACGCCGCACCTGGTCCAATGAAGATCTGGATATTATGCCCATCCATGTGCTGATCACTGTCGCCAAAAACGGTGGTGTGCTCTTAGGCGCCTACGCCAGCGACGGGCCACCCGAATTAGCGGGCCTGGTTGGCATGACGACCGGTTGGTATGGCATTGGCAAAAATCATATGACCGGTCAGCAACAAATTAAATTTTGCAGCCATATGGCCGGTGTCTTGCCCGCGTGGCAAGGGAAACGGATCGGTTTACAGTTAAAGTTGGCGCAGCGAGCGGCGGTCTTAGCCCAAGGTATCACTGATTGGATCACCTGGACCTACGATCCGCTCTATCGCGCCAACGCCGTCTTCAATATCCATCGTCTGGGCGCCGTTTGCAATACGTACTATCCCAACCATTACGGCGAAATGAACGATGCGCTCAATGTCGGCGCGCCTAGTGACCGCTGCCAGGTCGATTGGTATTTGCAAAGTGAGCGTGTATTACAGACGATTGAAGAAAAAGCAGCAACAAGTCCAGCACACAGCACAGAGGAAAAACGCCAGATCTTGCCCAGCGCACCCAGCGGCGATTTTCGGCAACCGCTTGACGCCGAGCTTCGCCTTGATGGGACGCCATTGGCTGTACCCATACCTGATGATATTACCGCCATGCGGCGCGCAGATCAAGCGTTAGGGCTGGCCTGGCGGTTTTATCTACGCGAAACGCTGCAAAAAGCATTTACCGCAGGCTATGTCATGGTCGATAGTGTACAGTTAGTGGGGCAAGGCTGGCATTATCTACTAGATAGCCAGCCCGCGCCTGAATCCAACTGATCAGGGCGTACGTGCCTAGGACTGACGAGCATAAAGAAGTAACTCTTGTGGCTAGAGATTGGGGATTACTTCGTCAATCTCTAATCACATAAAAAATGTTCCTTTATAAAGCTCATGCGTATTATGACAACGCAAGGTTGTTAATCGGTAGACCACAGCGGAGCCGGCACGCCTACGGGCTGGACCATGCGCACGAGGCGTGCTGGCTCCGCCCTTGCGCGCAACCTTGCGCTGTCTTAGTATATATAGCAATCCTACGTGAGTTCCGAGATGGGGAATACGCTGCAAGGTGGTACTCGGTTGCAAACATTTCGCATCTCTGGTCGGATTGCTATAGTAGGATTATAATTCCCAACCCACGCTTAACGGTTTAGCACTTCAAGCGCCCGGCCGTTTTACGCTAACTTCATGTTCTCTTCATATTGATTGGTTACACTGGGACAGATCCAGCAGAAATTATTGAACGAACTCAACCGCATCTACTTCGACAACGTTAAATTAGATGAGCCCAGGTGAGTGCATTATAGCTTTGCCATAAATTTACTAATTCTGAAACCTATCGAAAAACAAGTATACATATCTCGTAAGTTGTGTCGTATAACACAGTGGGCCTATCGGGGAGTTCACAGCGGTTGCGTCCCTACAAGGCTATAGTAAAGCGGGCGGCACAAGTTTATGTCTACATTGCCCCTGTTATGCGCCCTTTACAGCTTTACTTTCAAATTTTTCATCAATCAGGAGTTAAGTATGCTTACCCAATCAACAGGATCTTCCAGGCTAAATCGCCAGCCATTTGCCGGGGCGTTGCTGTTACTGCTCGCCTTCACCATGTTCATGACCATGGGCTGCGGCATCGCCAATGCCTTACTTGGTGGCAAAACATCGGGCACCGTGGACGATTTATGGGCCGACGTGCCCCGTCTTGATAATCTGACTAAATCCAATATTGATCTACCCATCAGCACCCGGCTGATCATCAAAACTGCGGTCAGCGCGGCGATGGGCAAGGACGGTGGCGATTTTAATTTCATCGCTTTCACCACCGGCAAGACGCCGAAAGAGGTGATGGACTTCTATACTACCCAACGCATGACCGCAGCAGGTTGGAATTCCACCGATGTCCCTGGTTGCACCAGTGACACCTCTGGCGCCACTCAGGCGATGGGTTCGCTATGTATCTTTGCTAAACAAGTGGACAAAAAAGGCACTGCGCTTGTGATTGTGGTGGCCCAGGATGAAAGCACCAAACAAACGCAATTATTCTATGTGCGCTTTGAGGCAAACAACCTAACCCCCACGCCTTGAAAATAGCCTAGGGCACTTGCTCGTTCCGCACGCCGGGAGCCCTCTGGGCG
>JBBREZ010000350.1:0-7460 GCA_038225095.1 Caldilineales bacterium | reverse complement strand
GCAAAACAAGATTGTGATAAAATCAATGGCGGTCATGAGAGTTAGCTCCTTTTGCTCATACTTTGGTCGGTGTTTGCAATAGTTTAGCTATTTCTCATGACTTCCTCAAACTAGCACCATTGGTTAATAGACAAACCAAATAGACTCTGCACAATCCAACTGGACGGGCACGGTATTCCGTGCCTCTACAAATGTGCAACCTTTTTTTGGTTTGTCTATAAGCAGGTATGAGTGTCGTTTCTTTGGTGGGCGGGAAAGCGAGCACGATATTTTCTCGTGGGATACCGCGCTGCACGAATTCATCGACAATCCCATGTTCAATGCCATCATACTCAATCGAGATTTTGCCCTGGTGTAAAATCACGTAAATCAGGTTACCACGGACGCGCACGCCGCGATCCCAGCCAACTTGCATCAGCGCATAATGGTCTTGTTGCTCATCAAAAACCGTATCCAGGCGGATTTGACCATGCGAAGGGCGTAATTTGGCATATTTGTTGAGCACATCTTTTACGATTTGGCGGTAGGCCGATTGGGTATCCATCACTTTACCTCGCTTTCTCCAGATCAACAGCCAACGAAGGTCTGAATGTCTACACGGGTTGATTCGCACAATGACGACTTTCAGTCCGCCAACCGCCATGCCTTTGCTGGAGACATAGGTGTGTTTCGCCATAATCTTGTCACCAGCCAAAGATCATTGTTAAAGCCTCAGGATTGCTCAAGCGCCTGTTGAACAACATCAGGATCAAACTCAATCACGCGTAGTAGTGTGCGTGCTGCGTGATCAGGCTGATTGCGCCCCTGTTCCCAATCACGTACTGCACCTAAAGAAAGCTGAAAACGACGCGCAAACTGCTCTTGAGTGAGTTTGAGCTCACGGCGCAGTGTTCGCACATCCGGCACACGACGGGCGCGCGTAAGCTGTTCTTCGGTTGCTGGCGGACAATCAGGATCAGACAACGCAGCTAGGTGATGTGCTTGCTCGGTCATCGCATCAAAGCGGCCCCAATCGGTTGCCGGTAAGCGCGCTGGCTCAAGTTCGAAGTGAATCGTGGTACTTTCTTCGTTCATACGGTTCGGCTCCTCGTGCAGAAATAATGCGGATGCGCTCGTTGCGTTCGGCCTAGGTTACAAACAGCACACGTCCTTCCACCGTACCAATAACATTCCAGCGGCTTTCGCAGTATTCGCGCGCATCCTCAAATTCAATGAGAAATCGATCGAGAAAGACTTTGGCCGCTGTCCGAAAGTCCAACCCATGCTTGGCGATATTCGACTGCTCTTTGGCCGCATCCCATTCAAACATGGTAAGAATACTTATACTGGGAGTCAGTAGTTATGTCAAGCTTACCCAAAATGTTAAAACGCCTTATTGACAATTGCCTGGGCTTCGGCCTGGATGCGCTGTAGATGCGCCGCATCGATGAAACTTTCGGCATAAATCTTATAAATATTTTCTGTGCCAGACGGGCGGGCGGCGAACCAACCATTGGCCGTCACGACTTTCAGCCCGCCAATCGCGGCGCCGTTGCCGGGGGCTTTGGTTAACTTCGCGACAATTTTATCGCCCGCGAGTTCGGTGGCAGTGACCGCGCCCGCCGACAAGTTTTTCAAGGCGTCGCGTTGGGCGGCATTGGCGGGCGCGTCAATGCGGTCATAGAAAGTGGCGCCAAACTGTTGGGTCAACGCCTGATAGTGTTCGCCAGGATCTTTCCCAGTGACTGCTGTAATCTCGGCAGCCAACAAGGCAAGAAGGAGACCATCCTTATCGGTTGTCCAGACCGTGCCGTCGCGGCGCAAGAAGGATGCACCGGCGCTCTCTTCGCCGCCAAAGCCGTAAGCGCCGCTCAACAGGCCGTCCACAAACCATTTGAAGCCAACCGGCACTTCCATCAGTTTGCGCCCCAAATGTTGCGCCACGCGGTCAATCATTGAACTGGAAACCAGTGTTTTGCCCACCGCGGCGTCCGCCGGCCAGCCAGGCCGATGCTGGAAAAGATACCAGATCGCCACGGCCAAATAATGGTTGGGGTCCATCAGCCCGGCGCTTTTGGTGACAATGCCATGCCGGTCAGCGTCGGGGTCGTTGCCAAAGGCAATGTCAAAGCGATCCTTATGCCCAATCAGGCTTGCCATCGCATCCGGGGAAGAACAATCCATGCGAATTTTGCCGTCCTTATCGACCGTCATAAAGGCGAAGGTCGGGTCGACGCGCCGGTTGACCACTTCGATGTTGAGGCCATAGCGCGCTGCAATCGGCTCCCAATAACCGATCCCCGCGCCGCCCCGCGGGTCGGCGCCGATCTTGAGGCCAGAGGCGCGAATGGCTTGCATGTCGATCACATTCGTCAGATCGGCCACATACGGGGCAATGTAATCATATTGATGGGTGGTTTCGGCTTGCAGGGCGCGCACTAGCGGTATCCGTTTGACACCGGCCAGCTTGGCGGCCAGGAGCGCATTCGCTCTTTTCTGAATGCCGCCCGTGGTTTCGGCGTCCGCAGGCCCGCCTTCGGGTGGGTTGTACTTGAAGCCACCATCACCGGGCGGATTATGCGAGGGCGTAATCACCACGCCGTCGGCCAGCCCAACGGTGCGACCACGATTGTAGGTTAAAATCGCGTGGGAAATCGCTGGCGTGGGCGTGTAGCCGCGCCCAGTTTGCACCATAAGTTCAAGCGCATTAGCGGCAAAGACTTCAATCGCAGTAGACAGCGCCGCTTCCGAGAGCGCATGGGTGTCCATGCCCAGATAGAGCGGCCCGCTAATGCCCTTCGTCTGGCGCATCTCGCAGATGGCCTGGCAAATGGCGACAATATGATCCTCGTTGAAACTGTTTTCCAGCGCGGTGCCGCGATGGCCTGATGTGCCAAACGCGACCAATTGCGCCACGTCTTGGGGATCCGGATGATTGGTATAATAGGCCGCCATCAAGCGCGGCACATTAATCAGCAATTCGAGTGGCGCCGGCTTACCGGCTAGTGCGTTTCGTTCCATCACTTTCTCCCTTCTAAGGATTGGTCGAACGTCGATCAAGCAGGCTTAACTGTAGCATAATTTATCCTGAATTGGGGTAAGCAGAACCTCAACCGTGACACAAATCACACTGATTTTTTTCAGTGTGCTAACAAAGCGAACCGATAGGCAACCATCATATAAAGCTTGATCGCTTCTGTCAAACACCATGAAACGCTAGCGAGAACTCACCATACATGGGGGTGCCTGACTGTGGTAAAATATCGTTAGCGTAAATTGGTAAACAACAGAAAGGTAACAGCGTAGATGCCCGGCATTAAGATTGGGCCTTATGAGGTTCGTTTCTATGAATATGATCTGAACGAGCGACCCCATGTGCATGTACGAGGCGAAGGCAGGCAAGCCAAATTCTGGTTAACCCCCATCGAGTTGTTCCAAAACAAAGGCTACGCTGACCACGAACTTGGCAAGATTGAGCAACTGTTGCGCAAGAATCGGCAACGGCTGCTTAGACTGTGGGAGGAGATGAAAAAACGATGATTGCAAAACTAAGCGTTGGTGAACCGCCAGAAGCGTTGAACGAAGCAGAAGACAATCCACTGACTGTCCCGGTTGTGCTGCCAGAGATGGTGGAGATTCGCAAACTCGCCTTTGCCCTGCATGCCAAAGGCAAATCCTATGAAGCCGAAATGGCTGGATGGCCAGTCAGTTATGACCCTGGTTGTATAGAGCCGCCGATCGATTCTAAGCTGACCTTCACGCCAGCTTTGTTTTTCATCGGCGTCTGGCCGCTCTGGTATGTATCGTTTACCTGGGAATATGGACACGACGCCGAGCCGAATGTGTTGGTGGGCGATGAATATGTTGAGACCGATGCCGCTCACGCGGAGTTGGAAGTTAGATCAGGGACGCAGCGGTTCAACAATGGGGTATAGTTAGAGAGATAGGCGATGATCTAGCCAATAAATATTTCTGCTCCCATTTATTGGTTGCTGCTGTTCAGTCTTGAAAAGTGATTCTTTTTCCGTGTATGCACTTACCCAACCGGGAGTCCAAGCATGAGCAAAATCCTAGCGACCCGTCCACCCAGTGAGGGTGAAAATTTATTGCGGAATAAGTTTGCCGAAAGCATTGCCGGGCAGAGTGAGTTAATGGACAAACTCGGCCAACAGTTGATCACGTTAGAACTGGCGATTCCAGGTCTCTATGCCACCGTGCTAAAATTCACCCAGGGCGACACGGCGACCGCGGCGCGCAATCAATGGCTCTATCTCGCCTTTGGCTGTTGGTTTGTGGCCCTGGCGCTCACGCTGGCGAGCATGGTGCCCCGCCATTGGCGCGTTGACCCGACGATTTTGCGCCAAGACCCAGCGCAAAAAAATGATATGTTAGGGCTGGAAGATTTTTTCTACAAAAGCGCCCAATACAAACGCTGGCTGCTGATCCCGGCCTGTGTGCTCTTTTGGCTTGGCGTGTTGAGCGCGGCGTTGTTGGTTTTATAGAAATTAAGCATGGTTCATCGCTGTGGTGCAGTTGGCGTAGAAAACGACAACGAATGCAGAAAACAACGAATAAAGCGCCCACCCTAACCCTCCCCAGAAAAAGGGGAGGGTTAGGGTGGGGTAAGCCGTTACCAGGAACAACGAATGGTCCCTCCTGAACCCATTCGTTGTTTTCTGCATTCGTTGTTGTGTTTGGTTCTGGTTTGTCCAGGTTAGGAGAACAACCGATGGAGAAAAAAAGACTCACCTTCAAATGCTGGAATTGCGACAGGGAATACGCGTTGACGCGCGAGATCCAAGGTCAACCGAAATTATTCGTCGCCTGTCCCTATTGCGAAAAGGCAGCCGTAGTGGACTTGGCCCCCTACCGCTCGCCCGTGGTGGATATTTTCAAATCAATCGATATGCCAAAGAGTAACGCCGAGGAAACGCTCACCCTGCCCGCTGTGATCCCGACGACCGCGCCGCCACCCGAGGAGAAATAAACGATGCCAACCCCTGTTCATCCCCAGCCATTCGTCATTCAGCCGCCAGCCGATCTGGTGCAGCAGCAGCCAGCATTGCGCCACGCCAGCCAGGCGTTGGCGCGCCACTATGCCGCCGGCCACTTTGTCAACGAAGACGCGCTCAAAGCGATCGGCCAGCAGCTTTGGCAGGCGTTGGCCCTGGACGCGGCATTGGCGCCAGCATTTGACCAGGCTCGGCAACAAGCGGGCGCACACATTTTGCCCGTGCTGATTGATAGCCCAGCAGCCGCCATCCAACAACTGCCGTGGGAGACACTCTACCACCCGCTACATGGCTTCCTGGGCAAGACCAATGGCTTTACGCTGGCGCGGCGCGTCCTGGCCCAGCCGCCCGCACCGCTTGCGCCGGAACCAGGCCCATTGCGCGTTTTGCTCTTTACCACGCTGCCAGATGATATAGACGCCGAAAAGAGCCGGCTGGACGTGGAGGAAGAACAGGCGCAACTGCTCGAAGCGCTGACAGGGTGGATTTTGCAAGGATTGGTGGTGCTAGAGATGCCGGACGATGGCCGCTTCAGCACGTTGCAGGACTATCTGCAAAATTTTCAGCCCCAGTTGCTCTTTTTCAGCGGGCATGGCAAATTTGTGCAGCCGCCCTACCGCGACGCCACACCCTATGCCACCTTGCTCTTTGAAAGCGCCACCGGCGGCAGCGAGGTGATCCACGAAGACCAGATGGCGAACTTATTGCTGGGCAGCAGCGTGCAGTGCGTGGTGCTCTCGGCCTGTGAATCGGGTATGACGGCGTCGGATGCCTTAACCAACGGCCTGACCTGGCGACTCAGCCAACTGGGCCTTCCGCATGTGATCGGCATGCGCGAGTCGGTGTTGGACCGGGCGGGGACGCTCTTTGCCCGCCACTTCTGTGACGCTGTGGCCCGCCGCGAACGGATCGATGTCGCCTTGCAGCAAGGGCGCCAGGCAATTACCACGCCTCTCAAGGATAGCCCCTATCTGTTGAAGGAGAGCACCAAGGCCAGCGCTAAGGATAGTAGCGGGCTGGCGGAACAGAGCTTGGGGCAATGGTGTTTGCCCATGCTGATTACGCAGGAACCCAGCCTGCTGCTGATCGATTGGCACTTTACGCCGCAACCCGCTGCCACGCAACTGATCAACCAGACCTTGCAGACGATCACGTTGCCGCCGCGCTTTTTGGGCCGCCGCATGGAGTTGCGCCAGTTGCAAAGCCGCTTGCGCCAGGGGCAATTGCGCCAATTGCTGATCACCGGCCCCGGCGGCCAGGGCAAAACCGCGCTGGCGGGCAAGTTGGCCCAGACGTTGCAGGCACGTGGCTACCAGGTCTTTGCCTGGTCTGCCCGCCCCGGCCATACCTGGGGCGACTTTCTCTTTGAACTGGAATTCCCGCTGACCCAAGAGAACGCCGAGCGCTATAATCGCATGGCACCCAGCGATGCCAGCGAAGCAAAGCGCGCCAGCGTCCTGTTGCGCTTGCTGTTGCAGCAATATGGCGACCGACTCGTACTCTTTTTTGATAATTTGGAGACGATCCAAGACCCAACGACGCATACGCTCACCGACGGTTCGGGGGCCTCATCGACCAATCACCGGCTGGTGGCCTGGATCACGGCGGCGCAAACGTTGACCCAACAAGGGTTAATCTTGCTGCTCACCTCGCGCTGGCAACTGCCCGGCTGGCCGGATGCCGATCATCTGCCGCTCACCCATGCCAGCTATGGGGATTTTTTGCAAATGGCCCGCCCGCAGTTGCCGCTGAGTTTTTTCCAAGACCTTAACCGGCTGCGCCGCCTCCACCGCACGCTGCACGGCAACGGACGGGGGCTGACCTTTTTTGCCGCGGCGATTCAAAGCATGCCAAGTCAGGCGGAGACCGCGTTCCTGGCGACGTTGGCCCACGCCGAAATTGAGACGCAAACCGATATGGCGTTGGCGCAGATCGTGCAACATCTGGCGCCCGCGGCGGTGACGCTGCTCCACCGGCTCCCGGCCTACCAGACGCCCGTGCCGCTCGAAGGCATCGTCAAACTGGCGTTGGATTTGCCCGCGCCGGACGCCTTGCTCGAACAATTGCTGGCCGTGTCGTTAATCGAGCCATCCTACGCCTACGACCTCCAGACCCTAGAATACCAGTTGTCGCCGTTGGTGGGGGCGTGGTTGCGCCAACAGGGTATACCAGCGCCGAGTCAAGCGCTGTTGCAAACTGCGGCGCGCTATCAACGCTACCTTTTCGAGCAGGAACGCCGCACTTTGACGCAGGCGATCATTGTGCATGGGGCGTTACGGCTGGCTGGGGAAACCGACGCGGCGGATCGCTTTGCCCTGGATTGGATTTTGGGACCGCTCAGCCGCCAGGGACTTTATGAAACGCTGCTCACCGAATGGCTGCCGATTATCTGCCAATCTGCCAATGCGCAGATCCGTGGCGAGGCATTGAACCAAACCGGCAAGCAACACCTCCATTTAGGGAATTTTG